>JAGXRT010000083.1 GCA_018335575.1 Bacteroidota bacterium
TGCGGAGCTCTCTTTCCTTCAGCTATTAATTGTTTTACTTCAATACCCAGTTCTTCTTTAATTTGTTCGGCAGTTTTTTTGCCATCAAGTAGTGTCATAGTTAGTTGTATTTAAAAAGGAATTATCGCATTCCTCTCATCATGTTCATCATATTTTTTGCACCGCCCCCTTGCATCATTTTCATCATTTTACTCATTTGATCAAATTGTTTCATGAGTTGATTAACTTCTTGTACAGAGGTTCCTGAGCCTTTTGCGATCCGGTTTTTTCTGCTAACATCGATTATAGACGGATTGCTTCTTTCGGATGGAGTCATGGAGTGAATTATGGATTCAATTCCTTTAAAAGCATTGTCATCAATATCAATATCCTTCATCATTTTTCCGGCACCGGGTATCATGCCCATTAAATCTTTCATATTACCCATTTTCTTAATCTGCTGAATTTGAGAAAGAAAATCATCAAAACCAAACTGATTTTTAGCAATTTTTTTGTGGATTTTACGGGCCTCTTCTTCATCGTATTGTTCTTGTGCGCGCTCTACTAACGAAATAACATCACCCATTCCAAGAATTCTATCGGCCATACGATTTGGATGGAAAACATCTATTGCTTCCATCTTTTCGCCTGTTCCAATAAATTTAATAGGTTTGTTTACAACAGATTTAATTGAAATTGCGGCTCCACCACGTGTATCACCATCTAATTTAGTAAGAATAACTCCGTCAAAATTTAAAATATCGTTAAATGCTTTAGCTGTATTTACAGCATCCTGACCGGTCATTGAGTCAACAACAAAAAGAGTTTCATGGGGTTTTACGGCCTGATGAATATTGGCAATTTCTTTCATCATTTGCTCATCAATTGCTAATCGCCCAGCCGTATCTATAATAACAACATTCTTATTGGTTGATTTTGCGTGTTTTATCGCATTTTGAGCAATTTCAACCGGATTTTTGTTTTCTAATTCAACATAAACTTCAACCCCAACTTGTTCTCCTACTATTTGTAACTGATTTATAGCAGCAGGTCGGTATATATCACAACCAACCAATAAAACATTTTTTGATTTTTTATTTTTTAAGTAATTGGCAAGTTTACCTGAGAAAGTTGTTTTACCCGAACCTTGTAAACCAGACATTAAAATAACTGATGGGTTTCCTATTAAATTAACACCTGCTGTTTCGCCGCCCATTAATTGGGTTAGCTCATCTTTTACTATTTTTACTAATAGCTGACTCGGTTGAAGTGTTGTTAATACATTTTGCCCAATAGCCTTTTCTTTTACTTGTTTTGTAAAATCACTGGCAATCTTATAATTTACGTCGGCATCTAACAATGCTTTACGTACTTCTTTTAATGTTTCAGCAACATTTACTTCGGTAATTTTGCCATGACCTTTTAATACATGTAAGGCCTTATCAAGTTTTTCGGTTAAATTATTAAACATATTCTTTTAAGTCATTTTTTGTGGCACAAAGATACATTTTTGACTTGAAGTGTCAAAGTGAGATTGTAAAGATTGATAGTAAGTATATTATAATACTATTCGTCTTTTTTAAAGATTAAAGAAATGGAATTTACACAATAGCGTTGTCCGGTTTGTGTAGGTCCATCATCAAAAATATGACCTAAATGACCACCGCAGTTTTTGCATAATATTTCTGTACGAACCATAAAATGTGATTTGTCTAATTTATATTCGATGGCATCTTTAACAGCATCGTCAAAGGACGGCCAACCACAAGAAGATTTAAATTTCTGAGTTGAATAAAATAACAACGCATCACATCCGGCACAATGGTAATTACCTTTTTCAAAATGTAAATTAAAGGCACCGGTATTTGGATATTCTGTTCCTTTTTCTCTTAGAATGTGATATTGTTCAGGTGTTAATTTATTTTTCCAATCTTGTTCAGTCATATTCATGGGTTTTTTATTCATAACCTCTTTTTTCTTTTCTTGTGATGAACAACTTATGAGAGGTATGAAAATTAAAACATATATTATTAAAGATTTTTTAAGCATGAATAAAGTTACGAATATTATCTAATACTAACGAATCGCCTAAAATTTTACGATGTCCTAAACCGTTAGTAATTAAAAGTTTTCCATTTTTTAAATTGCTGTGAATGTCGTATGCACATGATACAGGAACATCCTTATCATTCGTATCGTGAATTATGAATACAGGAATTTCTATAGATTTTGCAACATTATAACTCGAGAAATTCTCTAAATCAACCCCAAATTGTTTGTCATAATGAGCTTTCATTTTTTCTGCTATAATAGGTTTTAAATCTAACTGATTAACAAAATCTTTCATTATTTGGTAAATAGAATTACCAGAACCTATACAAACTGCTTTTTTAATTGAAATTCCACTTTTTATAGAATTTAATAACGCCATGCCTCCTAAAGAATGACCAATCCCGTATTCAAATGGTCCATATAATTCAGTTAATTTTCTTACACAGATGACAAATTCATTCATCATGGTATTTTTTCCGGTAGACATACCATGAGCCGGTGCATCAAAACTAATAGTAGAAAAACCCATATCAAGAAGCATGTTGTTAATTTTATACAATTGAGTTCCTCTTCCAGACCACCCATGAATTAAAATAACTTTCTTATCAGCATTACCGTTTCTATAGACCATTATTTCTTTATTCAGCTCTTCGATTTCAACAAATTCTTTTATAGAATTTGAATACATAGGTATTTCACGAGCTGGAATCTTAAATTTTATGGGAGTTTTAAATAGTTTTATAGCTTGTTTTGTGGCGTAATTTAACGAAATTGCTTGCGTTATTTTTCCTTTTAGCTTAACTGATTTAAAAGCTATTTTTAATTTTAATTGGCGTAATTTTTGTGTTTTAGATTTTATCATTCTTTAAAATAATAGTATTTTAGATGTGAGTAAACAAAATTAATTGAATAATAGGAAAACATGAGAAAAGTAGTAATTATTTTAACAGCTTTTATTTTTATTTATAGTTGTACTACAGTGCCCATTACTGGTAGAAAACGTGTTAATTTGGTATCCGATAGTCAGATATTGCCGTCAAGTTTTGAAATGTACAGTGGATTTTTAAAAGAGAATAAAGTTTCAAAAAATGTAAAAAAAACAGAGGAAATTAAATCTATTGGCAAGAATATTTCTATTGCTGTTGATAAATTCATGCGAGCCAACGGAATGGTTGCAGAAGCAGATAGTTACAAATGGGAATTTAATTTAATTGAAGATAAAACTATGAATGCTTGGTGTTTGCCAGGAGGTAAAGTGGTTTTTTATGAAGGTATTTTACCTATTTGTGCAAATGCTGATGGTATAGCTGCAGTGATGGGACACGAAATAGCGCATGCATTTGCAAAACATGGTCAAGAACGAATGACTGCCGGATATGCTCAACAACTAGGCGGTATTGCTGTTGCAGTAGCAACCTCAAATGACGATCCTAAAAAACAAATGATTTGGAATACGGTATATGGCATTAGCTCAACTGTAGGAATGCTTAAATACAGCAGAGTTCATGAAACTGAAGCAGATAAGTTAGGGATGGTATTTATGATTATGGCAGGTTATAACCCAGAAGAAGCAGTTAATGTTTGGGTTAGAATGAGTCAACAAGGAAATAGTGGAGTGCCTGAATTTTTAAGTACACATCCTTCTCATGAAACAAGAATTAATGATCTAAAGGCATATATGCCTACTGCTAAATTAATGGCAGCAAAATATAATGCCAAATAATTTAGTTGGTTAATATTAAAATTATATATCTTTAAACCATTCATTCGAATGGTTTTTTTATGAAATTTAAACGTGGTAGTAAAAAAATAATTAATGCTTGGGCTTTTTATGATTGGGCCAACTCTGCATATGCCTTAGTTATTTCAACTGCAATTTTCCCGATTTATTATGAATCAGTTACCGAAAATCATCATGGAATGGTTAATTTTCTAGGAACGCAATTTCATAATACAACGTTGTACACATATGCACTTTCTTTTTCTTTTTTAGTAATTGCATTTATTTCGCCCATTTTATCTGGTATTGCAGATTATATGGGTAATAAGAAACGTTTTATGCAGTTTTTTTGTTATCTAGGATCATTTTCTGTTATGAGTTTATATTTTTTTACTGGGGAAGAGAATTTATGGATAGGTATTGTTTTTACAATTTTAGCAAGCATAGGATTTTGGGGTAGTTTGGTGTTTTATAATGCTTATTTGCCGGAAGTAGCTTTCCCGGAACAACAAGATAGGGTAAGTGCTAAAGGTTTTATGTTAGGATATTTTGGGTCTGTTTTTTTATTGCTTTTTAATTTGACGATGGTAATGAATCCTCATTGGTATGGTATCAAAGAACTAACACTGCCATCTAGAATTTCTTTTTTGATGGTTGGTGTTTGGTGGTTAGGTTTTGCACAATACACATTTTATGTGCTTCCGAATAATGTTTATAATCATAAGCCTAAACGAGAGTTTATCATCGAAGGCTTTAAAGCACTTAGAGCTGTTGTTATTGAGCTTGTTTATTATCCACAACTAAAAAGATACTTAATTGCATTTTTCCTTTATAGTATTGGTGTTCAAACAACGATTTTACTCTCTACGGTTTATGGGAAAAGGGAGCTAGGATTGGAAACTTCAAACTTAATAATTACCATTTTATTAGTGCAGTTTGTAGGAATTTTGGGGGCCTATATTTTTTCCAGAATCTCTGAACGATTTGGCAATTTAATTTCGTTAAAAATTACAGTAATTATTTGGGCTATTGCTAGTTATGGTGCATTTATTTTACATCGAGATGATCCTAATGTATATTATAAATTTTATGCATTGGGAGGTGTATTAGGGTTAGTTTTAGGTGCAATTCAAACGTTATCAAGATCAACTTATTCAAAATTGTTACCAGATACTACTGAGAACCACGCAACTTATTTTAGCTTTTATGATGTTACCGAAAAAATATCTATTGTTTTCGGAACATTTATTTTTGGATTGGCAATAGCTTTAACCAACTCTATGAAAACATCCATTTTAATTCTATCAATATTCTTCTTTGCAGGATTTATTGTGTTAAATTTTATTAAGAAAACAAAATATGTCAACTAATCATTTTGATTATATCATTATAGGTGGTGGAATTGTTGGCTTAGCTACTGCCTATAAATTGCAATTAAAATTTCCTAAAAAGTCAATTGCTGTACTAGAAAAAGAAACAACTGTTGGTAAGCATCAAACAGGAAGAAATTCGGGTGTTATGCATTCGGGAATTTACTATAAGCCAGGTTCTTACAAAGCACTGAATTGTAAAAATGGGCATGAACAAATAGTAAATTTTGCTAAAGAAAATAATATAAAACACGAATTATGTGGAAAAATAATTGTGGCTACCGACGCCGCTGAAATTCCAACTTTAGAAATGATTTATCAACGTGGTATTGCCAATGGAACACCCGGTATTACTTATTTATATGAAAATCAAATTAAAGAACGAGAACCCTTCATTCAAGGTGTAAAAGCTATTCATGTGCCTACTGCTGGTATTATAGATTTTGTGGAAGTAGGTAAAAAGTTTGCTGAAAAAATTCATCAGATAAATCCAAAAAGTCAATTAATAACTTCATGCGAAGTAATAAATACGTCATCTGCTAACAACAAGAAAGAGATTAAAACTTCTTTAGGGTTATTTTCTGCACAATGTATTATATTCTGCGCAGGTTTACAATCAGACAGATTGGCAGTGAAAGATAATATCAAGCTTGATATGCAAATTGTAGGATTTAGAGGTGATTATTTCGAATTAACCGATGCGGCGAAACATAAAATTAAACACTTAGTATATCCTGTCCCCGATCCTAATTTTCCTTTTCTTGGGGTACATTTTACCAGAATGGTAGATGATAGTATTGAATGTGGACCCAATGCGGTGTTTTCATTTAATCGAGAAGGTTATAGCCGTACGAGTTTTAGTTTTAAAGACACTTGGCAAGCCCTGACATTTGCAGGAACATGGAAATTGTTTTTTAAACATTGGCGTAAAGGTTTGGATGAGTACCACCGCGCTTTTTCTAAAATTGCCTTCGTAAAAGCATTAAGAAAATTAATGCCTTCACTAGAAATGGATGATGTTCAGCCAGCAAGGGCAGGAGTGCGCGCTCAAGCTGTAGACGTAAATGGAAATATGATAGATGATTTTAAGATTTATAAACACGATGGAAACATTCATGTGTTAAATGCTCCTTCTCCCGCTGCTACTGCTTGCATGGCTATTGCCGATGAAATTATAACGTATATCAACTAAAAATAGCTCCTTTTGGGAGCTATTTTTTTATAGATTAAAATTTATTCCAACTACATAATTGCGCCCCATATTCGGAACAAAATCAGTCTTTAATCGTGATAAATGAGAAATGTATTCCTTGTTAAACACGTTTTGGATGTTAAAGCTTGCATCAAATTTTAAATTAAATAAGTTAAAAGTGCTACCACTGCTAAAATTTAATAAGGTATAAGCCGATGACGGAATTTCAAATTCACTTACACGGTTTTGTTTAAAACTATGTTCTATATTAAAAGTTGCAAAGGTGTTTTGCATCTTTTGATTGTTTTTAAAGGTGAATTTTAAGTTATTATTCCATTTGTTGGCTGGTAATAAGGGTAAGTAATTCCCGTTTTTTTGTGTTCCTTTTACGCTTTCGAATGAACTTTCCAAATGCAGCCAATCTAACGGATGTGGATGAAAATGAAAACCTATTTCTGTACCATATAACTTAGCATCATCTTGAACATAAATATAAACATCATCTCCATTTATTTGTGTGTTTGTTGGGCTTAAAAATATATAGTCTTGGAGCTTATTGTAAAATACATTGGTATAAAACTCGAAATGTTCTGTTTTGTATTCAAATGATAAATCGGTTTGATAATTCTGCTCTTGTTTTAAGAGGCTGTTGCCAATTTCATAACGATTGCTTCCTTCATGGGTACCGTTTGAAGTAAGTTCGGCTAAATTAGGAGCTCTAAATCCTGTTGCAAAATTTAAACGGAAAATACTGTTTTTAATAAAACTTGTTTTTAACCCAACCGATGCATTAACACTTTCATAACTTTTGTCAATAGCTTCTATATAACCTTCCTCGTTTAAATTACCATGTTCCTGCGTGTTAATAGAACGATAATCATAACGCAGTCCGGCCTGAAGGGAAGTATTTTTCAACATATAATTAGCCGTTGTAAAAAATCCGATATCCTTAACTTTAGCATCAGGAATCAATAATTCTTCTCCGCTATTGGTGTTAGTTTGATTCATCCCTTGTAAACCAATAATACTTTCAAGTTGATTAAATTTAGGAAGGTTGTATCTTAAATTATAACTAAAAGTGTTGAGTTTCATCGCCAGTTCTGCTTCATCAGCTGCTGAAAATTCTTCTCTTTTGTTAGCGATATAACCAAAATCGGCATCTATTTTGCTATTTTTTAAATAATAATGATGATGTGAGCTAATTAAATGTTGTGCAACTTCTTGATTAGGAAATGCAGCTTTTCTATCGGTTGATTGAACATCAAAATCTTCTGGTATTCCCAAAAGCGATTTATTGTAGTTATAACGAATATTACTCGATAATTTTTCATTGCTGTAAGCTAATCCCGTTTTAAAATCAGCTTCGTTATAGCGCGTATTATGAACACGATCTCCCGAGCTTATTTTGTAATCAATATGGGTATTGTAGGATCCTCGCGTTAAAACACTCCAATTATCAGAAGATGTTTTGTACCCTAAATTAAGATTAGTTCCGCGGGTATTGCTAAAATATTTTTGGGCATAATCAACCTTTGAAGTGCCAGTAGCCGCAAATTTTTCAGGAGTTAGATAAATAACACCTCCTAAAGCATCAGAACCATACAGTAAGGAAGCAGGACCTTTAATGATTTCTACACTTTCAAATCCTGCATCGTTTAAGCCTAAGCCGTGTTCGTCTCCAAATTGTTGATTTTCAAGTCTGATACCGTTAGCATAAACCAAAACACGATTGCCGCTTAAACCGCGAATAACCGGCTTTCCAATTGAATTTCCGGTGGTAATTTGTGAAATTCCGGGAATATTGGTAAGCTGTTGCATAAAAGTAGATCCACCACTTTGACGTAAGCTTTTAACACTTCTGTAGTCAACTTTGGTAACATTGTCTTTTTGTAACTTATGAAAAGGGGTAGAAACAATAACTTCATCAATTTCAAAAACTACGGGTTTTAACTGAACAGTTAAAGTGTTTTCATCATTTAAGTTTACAGAAATGGATTGAGTTTCAAAACCTAATGAACTAAATGTTAAAGTAATAGCTTGTGCAGGTAAGTTTTGGAGTGAAAATTTTCCCAATTCATTGGTTGTTGTTCCTTTGTGGATATCAACAGCGTAAACTTCTACATTAAAAAGTGGTTTTTGATACGTGTCAGTAACAAGTCCGTTAATAGTTTTCTGAGCACTTAAAAATATTGGTAAAAAGGTTAAAATTCCTATAAAAAGGATTTTAGTATTAATTTTCATGATGTTAAAATTTTAATTGTTTAATAAAAAAATGATTCTTTAAACAATTATAGTGGGTGGTCCGCGGTATTTTTTTGCAAATAGTTGTTCAATTGCAATTAAGCTCTCTAAATTAAAAGTTTCGGTATCCCATATTTGTGGAGCATTTAGCTCATTTTCATAAGTGGGTAAGCTAGATTTTAAAAGAAATAAATCATGTAAAAGTTGACAAGTAGGGTTGGAGTTATCAATATTAATTCCCTTGTGTGCTGTTAAATGAAACGAATGGTTTTCAATACTATGATTTAACTGTATAAAGGAGGGTAATAATATTAGTACCGCTAAAAGCCTTGTAGAAAGTATAATATATGTTTTAATGCTTTTCACTAATTGTAATCATAAAAAGCAAAAATAGGAAATCTTTTAAATTAGAATTATTCTAAATAAAAGATTTCCTTGAAATTTTAGTCTTTAACACCTAATTTGGTTAAAATATCTTCTAATAAACACCATTTAGTGATGGATGATTGTAATAAATTAGCTCCAACAAAAGCTGTAAACCACAACCAATGTATGTTGTAAGTTGTAGCTAATCCGATACTTAAAAGGATAAAAGTTCCGGCAGTAGCTCTAATAATTCGTTGTTTCATAGTTTTATTTTGATTTAGTTAATAAATTTTTCAATTCCTAACACAATAGCATGCATAGGATTTTGACCCTCAATTTTTACATTAAATTCAGCTACTTCTTCTAACATATTATCAATAAGTTCGGCTGATGTAAATGTGAAATATAAACTTGAATTGGATTCATAATCATCATCAGCAGAAGAAAACCAGTTGCCGGTTAAAGTATCTTCATCTGTGGTGTTATGTCCTTTGATATTTGAACTGCTAAACGCTTTAATGCCGGCTTTTTTGAAAAGTGCAGGAATATGTTTTTCATATTCCTGAACACTTGTTATAATTAATAATTTCATGTGATTAGTTTTTATAGTTATGTTTCTCAGTATAGTAATAAATTAACGGAACCATTAACAAGGTTAATACCGTTGATAAAATAGTACCACCTAATAAGGATATGGCTAATCCTTGGAAAATTGGGTCGCTTAACATTACTAAAGCACCAATTACTACCGTACCCGCGGTTAACAATATTGGCGTAGTTCTTACTGCACCTGCTTCAATAACGGCTTGTCTTAAACCAACACCATCTTCTAATCTGATATTTACAAAGTCGATTAATAATACCGAGTTTCGTACCATAATTCCTGCTAAAGCAATAAGTCCAATCATAGAAGTAGCGGTAAAATAAGCGTCTAACATCCAGTGTCCTAAGATGATTCCAACTAGTGAAAGTGGAATAGCAATCATCATGACAACCGGAGCTCTAAAACTTTGGAACCATCCCACTAAAATGATGTAAATAAACACAATTACGATAGCAAATGATGATCCTAAATCACGGAATACTTCATAGGTAATTTGCCACTCGCCATCCCATTTAACGGTGTAATTATCGTTATAAGCGGGTTGTTGGGTAAATACTTCATTAAGACTGTAGCCTGCTGGAAGTTTGATGTCTTTTAATTGATCTGACAACGATAAAATGGCATATACCGGACTTTCTAAAGCGCCTGCCATATCAGCAGTAACATAAACAACGGGTTGCTGATTTTTACGCATGATACTTTTATCAATTGTTTTCTCTGTTATTTTTACCAAGTTACTAACTGGTACAGCATGCCCCATTTGATTGATAACTTTCAATTGCAGTAAATCCTGAACAGATGATTTGTCTTGTTCTTCTAACTGTAAAACAATTCCCACTTCTTGATTAGCAGTTTCTTTAGAAAGTTTACTTATTGGACGGTTAGAAAGTGCCATGTTTAAGGTTGCAACTACTTGTTGAGGTGCAATACCGTTTAACATCGCTTTTTCTTTATCCACTTCAAAGCTGTATTCTTTTTGATCTGCTTCTACCATCCAGTCTACATCAACCACATCAGCTGTTGCAGCCATTTTTTCTTTTAATTGGGCTGCAATTTTTAATTGTTCCTCATAATCAGGTCCGTAAACTTCGGCTACTAAAGTTGATAAAACCGGAGGTCCTGGCGGAACTTCTATAATTTTTATGTTGGCATTATATTTCTTTCCAATAGATTGAAGCAGTGGTCTGAATGCCTTGGTAATATCATGACTTTGATCACTTCTGTAGTCCTTATGAACTAAATTTACTTGAATATCAGCTACATTGGATCCTTTTCTTAAATCGTAATGACGGACCAAGCCATTAAAAGTAATTGGCGAAGCTGTTCCTACATAACTTTGGTAATCTTTAACCATCGGATTTTGACTTACCAATTGAGCTATTTCTTTAGTAACCATAGCGGTACGCTCTAAAGTTGTTCCTTCTGGCATATCGATTACTATCTGGAATTCATTTTTATTATCAAATGGCAGCATTTTTACACCAACAGATTTGGTAAAGAATAAGCTAATCGTAAATAAGAATAGCAAAATGTTTAATCCGAAAAATAAATAGCGTTTTACTTTATTGTCAAAAAGTGGATTCATCGATTTTACATACCATTTGTAAATCTTAGTATCGTGCAATTCAACTCCTTTATCTTCTTTCTTATCTTTTTTATCTTTTTCTTGAAGGAATAAATAACCCAAATACGGTGTAATGGTTAAAGCTACAAACAGTGAAATAAACATGGCAATAGACGATCCAATTGGAATCGGACTCATATAAGGCCCCATCAATCCAGATACAAAAGCCATAGGTAATACCGATGCAATTACTGTAATGGTGGCTAGAATAGTTGGGTTACCAACTTCATTAATAGCATATAAAGCAGCTTGTTTAAAAGGCAATCGCTTCATTTCAAAATGACGATGCATATTTTCTGCAATAATAATGGAGTTGTCAACCACAATACCCGTTACAAAAACTAAGGCAAAAAGGGTAATACCGTTTAGGGTATAATCCATAAAATAATAACTGAAAATAGTTAATGCAAATGTAATGGGCACTGATAAAAATACTACCAATCCTCCCCGCCATCCCATAGCCAACATTACTACAAATGATACCGATAAAACCGCAACTAATAAATTAACCAACAAATCATTTACTTTATCAGAAGCAGTAGAGCCATAGTTTCTACTTACTGAAACATGTACATCATCAGGAATTAAATCCTTTTTAAGGTGTTCAATTTTATCTAAAATAACCTTGGACACTTTCATAGCATCACCACCTTTTTGTTTACCTATTGATAAGGTTACCGCTTGGTATTCTGATGGAAAATTGCTCGATTCATCAGCTGTTTTTCCATATCCAAAAGACACATAAGAGGCCGGATTCTCAGGGCCGTCTTTTACAGTAGCAATTTGTTTTAGATAAACGGGTGTGTTTTTATTAACGCCAACAATCAGATTTTCAACATCTTCTATGTTGCTTAAAAAATTACCAGTATGAACAATAAACTCAGTATCATTATTTTTAATGGCACCCGAAGAAAATTCTTGATTGCTGATTTGTATTTTTTGAGCCACATTGATAAAATCAACCTTATTTTCGGCCATTTTATCTTTGTCTAAAACTACACTTACTTGGCGGTTTCTTCCACCAATAATTTTGGTAATTCCAACTCCGTCTACTTTTTCAACTTCAGAATTAATTTCAGCCATTAATTGTTTTAACTGATAATCATCCGAAGTTTCACTCCAAATCGTTAAGCCTAATACAGGAACATCATCAATAGCACGTGTTTTAATCAATGGCATGGAGACACCTTGAGGCATCTGATCCATATGTTTGATGATTTCATTGTAGAGTTGTACAAAAGAATCTTCTACATTTTCACCAACATAAAACTGAACGATAACCATGGCTTGTTCTTTCATCGAAGTAGAATAAACATATTCTACACCCGGTAAATTAGAGATGATTTTCTCTAAAGGTTTTACGACCCTTGATTCCATTTCAGCAGGTGTAGCACCCGGAAATTGAACAAATACGTCGGCTAAAGGCACCTCAATTTGAGGTTCTTCTTCTCTCGGAATCAAATAAGAACTGTACAATCCTAACAGTACAAACGATACCATAAGTAGGATTGTCAATTTTGATTGCAAGAAAAATTCAGATATTTTCGCTGCGAAACCGTTTTTCATTTTTCTTAAATTTATTGTTTGATAGCGATTTTAACACCGTTATATAAATTACTTTCGGCACTAACAATATACGTTTCACCCTGATTTAATCCTGATAAAATCTCAACATCATCACCCATTGATTTACCTAATCGAACCCAACGTAAAATAGCCGTATTGGATTCGCTTACGGTATAAATTCCTACTAATTCACCACGTTTTACTAAAACAGATTTAGGTACACTAACTACAGTGTTTTCAGATGCCTCTATTGGAAAATGTGTAGTTACAAACATTCCTGAATATAATTTCGAAGCAGTTTTGTCTAAATCAATTTTAACAATGTATTGCCCGCCAGTAAGTCGTGCAGAATTACTAACTTCTGTTACTTTACCCGTTAATTGTTCATCGGTAGATTTAACAAAAACTTTAACTGTTGAGCCTTTTTTAATGTTGACAATTTCTGTTTCCGGAACCATAGCGGTAGCAATGAATTTTCCTGGAGCTTCTATACTTACCAATGGCATTCCCGGATTGGCCATATCGCCATTGTTTACATATTTACCTGTAATAGTTCCGCTAAAAGGAGCTCTGATATTGCTGTATGATAAATGCGCATTCACCTCATTTTGCATTTGATAAGCAGCTTCTAATTGCGCTTTGGCAACTTCGTAGCGTGTAGTCATATCATCTAATTCTTTTTGCGATGCACTGTTTTGACTGAACAAGGTTTTAAAACGATTGTAATCTTTCTCAGCATTTTTTAAACCTGCTTTGGCTTGGATAATTCCTGCTTTAACTTGAGCTTCTTTTGCCAAAATATCGCTGTTGTTAATACTTACCAACAACTGTCCTTTACGTACATTATCTCCAACTTTTACATGAACGTTGGTAACATAACCCATCATTCTGGTGCTGATATCAGCATGCTGGTCTGTAGTAATAGTACCGCTTGCTGCCAAAAATGAAGCTTCAGTTGATGGCGTGGTTTTATTTATTGTAACATTTACAGGAGTTGTTTCAGTAAGTTCCTTTTTGTTGCCATCACCACAGCTAAACATACTTAGCGCGATGATAGGAAATAAGAATTGCATTATTTTTTTCATTTTATAATATTTTAAATTGATGATTTTATTGATTTTGTATAAATTTTAAATGTGAAATAGTGAAGTTGTATTCAAAAATAGCTTGTAAATATGCCAATTGTTTTTGAAGGTATACAGTTTCGGCATTCAACAAATCAGCTGTTTTTTCTAAACCTTGATCAAACCTGTTTTTTCTGATTTTTAAGGCTTCCTCAGCATGATTTTTCCCTAATAAACTCAATTGCAACGCATTTTCAGCATTAATAAACTGACGTTTAGCTGTTTCCAATTCCATTTCACTATAAGTGATATAGGTGTCTAAATTAAGTTCAGCAATTTTAAGTTCAGCCTTTTGTTTTTGAACTTCACCTACGTTTTGAAATCCTTTAAAGATATCCCAAGACATTCTAATACCCATCATATAAGAATCGCTTTGAGTTTTTAAGAACTCGTCATCGGCCCAATTAAAATTGGCAAAAGCATTAATATTGGGTAAAAATTTCATTTTACTGGCGTTATACATACTTTTTTGTGCATCTACGCCATATTGAGCTGCTTTTAAATCAGAACGTTCTGTTGATAGACTTCCATTTAAATCAATCTTTTCAGTATTAAGTTCTAATTTTTCTGTTGGTTTTAAGGTGGTGAAATTCTCAACACCCATCAAAAAATTTAAGTAAGCCGAGGTGTCTTTAACCAACTTTTCGGCATTTTGCAATTGATTCTGGATATCAGTAACATGAATGTCAATTTCTAACAAATCGTTTTTCTTTAAGAATCCTTGATCAAAAAAATTGTTAGCCATTTTTTTGTGTTCTAAAATCGTTTTTTCAGCCGCTTTATACACCTCAACCAATTGATACATTAATTGTAACTGACCGTAAACTTTTTTAACTTCTAATTCAGTATAGTTGCTAGTATGTGTTGCCATAGAGGTTCTTGCATTGAGTCCGTTTTTGGCTACATTTCTATAAAAAATACCATCAACATTGATTAAAGGTTGCAACACTTGCACTTGTGATACATAATGTTCTGTACGGTCAGGATTGTTTAATTTATTCGGATCAAAACTTGCCATGGATACATGTTGTTGCTGCAACGTAAATCCGAAAGCATTTAAAGGGTCGTTGGTAGCTAAAGCTGTGTGTGAAACATTGAGTTGCGGTAAAATAATTCCTAAACTCTTGTTGTAATCAGCTTGTGCAGCTTTTAATTGCTGATTGGCAATAAGAATACTGCGGTTCTTTTCTTTTGCACTGTTAATAGCATCTTGCAGTGTGATTGCTTTTTCTTGTGCATTAGAAATCTGTATAAATAAAATTGTTAATAAAGTAATAGTTATTTTGAGATAACTATAAAAAAATTGATGTTTCATAGATTTTCTATTAAAGATAGGGCAAAATTAAAGCGGAATCAATCCGCTTAAAGTAACATAGGTTACGTATGTTAGAGGTCTTTTTCTTTATAGAAAAACTGAAAAATCTACGATGTTTTTTTGCGCATTTTCATATTCAACGCCTCCACACCTAAAGAAAATGCGATGGCAAAATACAAATATCCTTTAGGAATAGCACCTACTTCCTGACCTAAAATAACTGTATGTGATAAGTGGGCCCCTTCGGTTATCAGCATAAATCCGATTAAAATCAAGAATGCTAAGGCTAACATTTGAATGGTTGGATGCGTATTTACAAATTTACTAACAGGATTGGCGAATAAAATCATAATGATAATCGATATAATTACAGCTAGAATCATGATAATCAATGCGCCATTAATACCATTAGTCATCCCCACAGCGGTTAAAACAGAATCAAAAGAGAACACTAAATCAATCATCACAATTTGAAAAATGATAGCAGCAAACGATTTAACAATAATCGCTTTTTGGCCGTTTTCATCAGTTGCTCCTTCTACTTTATGTCTTATTTCTTTGGTACTTTTATACAGTAAAAACAGTCCGCCTAAATACATTATAACACTTTGTCCGGTAATTTCAGCTTTAATCCATGATAAATCAAAGCTTAAAAATGCTTGGTTCATGGCAATTAAATACGAGACTCCAATAAGCAATAAAATCCGCATCAACATCGCTAATAATAGTCCAACCCTTTGCGCTTTTTTTTGTTGATGTTCAGGAAGTTTATTAGTTGCAATTGAGATAAAGATAATGTTGTCAATACCTAAAACAACTTCTAAAAAGGTTAAGGTTAAAAAGGCAACCCAAGTATCAGGATGTAAAAAAATTTCCATAATTAAATTCCGGTATAGTTAAAAGGAGTAATTTGTTTGAGTTCTTTTTTGATGTTATCAGCTATATTTAATTCGTCGATAAATTGATGCATCGATTTTTTTGTGATTTTTTGATGATTTCTCGTCAATTCTTTCAAAGCTTCATACGGATTGGGATAGTTCTCACGTCGTAAGATTGTTTGTATGGCTTCTGCAACAACGGCCCAATTATCTTCTAAATCCTGATTAATTTTTTCCTGATTTAATACTAACTTCTGCAATCCTTTTAAAGTTGATTGAAAAGCAATTAAGGTGTGCGCAAAAGGAACACCAATATTTCTTAATACAGTAGAATCAGTTAAATCACGTTGTAAGCGCGAAATGGGAAGTTTTGATGATAGATGCTCAAAAATAGCATTGGCAATGCCTAAATTTCCTTCTGAATTTTCAAAGTCAATCGGATTTACCTTATGCGGCATAGCCGATGAACCTACTTCGCCTTTTTTGATGGTTTGTTTAAAATAATCCATAGCAATGTATTGCCAAACATCTCTGTTTAAATCAATTAAAATAGTATTGATGCGCTTTAAATTGTCAAATAAAGCTGCTAAAAAGTCGTAATGCTCTATTTGAGTTGTAGGAAAAGAGTGGTGCAAGCCTAAATTATTTTCTACAAAGTGCGTTCCAAAACTTTTCCAATCTACCGATGGAAATGTTACAAAATGAGCATTGTAATTACCTGTTGCGCCACCAAATTTGGCTGCAAACGGAATCTTTTCTATAGTTTTATATTGATTTTCCAATCTTGTGACAAAGACCTCAATTTCTTTTCCTAATCGGGTAGGAGAAGCAGCTTGTCCGTGTGTTTTGGCTAACATTGGAACATTTTCCCATTCGGCAGCTAACTTTTTAAGTTCATGGATCAAATTTGTAATAGCCAGCTCATATTCTTGATGCATTGCCTCTTTTAAAGATAATGGAATAGCGGTATTGTTGATATCTTGTGAAGTTAACCCAAAATGGATAAATTCTTTATAATCATCCAATCCCAATAAATCAAACTGTTCTTTGATGAAATATTCAACAGCTTTCACATCGTGATTGGTCTCACTTTCAAGTTGTTTAATACGATTGGCATCTTTATCCGAGAATTCTAAATAAAGTGTTCTCAATTTTTCAAAGTGTTTTGAATCAAAACCTTCCAATTGAGGAAGTGGCACTTCGCAAAGCGCAATAAAATACTCAATTTCAATAAGTAAGCGGTATTTTATTAAGGAAAATTCAGAAAAATAATTTGAAAGTCGAGCTATTTTTGGACGGTATCTGCCATCAACAGGAGAAATAGCACTCAGATAGTTTAAATCCATAGGTATATACTAAAAAACAAAAATACTAATTAACTACAAGAGTTAAAAAGTATTTTTGTTAATTGATTTAGTTTGAACTAAAAAAAATATGCTTTATCGATGTGCTATTTTATCCGGATTTCCATCAGGATCATTAGAAACATATCCATCAAAATTAACATTACCTAATAATAATAATCCACAAACATGAGGAGATGCCATTGAAGTTCCGCTTATAGTATTGGTGCCTCCATTTTTCCACAATGATGCTATGCTAACTCCAGGAGCAGCATAATCTACAGGTGGATTTCCATAATTGGAAAAAGAAGCCAATCGGTCTGCACTATCTGAAGCAGAAACTGTATAAATATTGGGTCCGTTTGCACGTGCAGGAGAGTGGTTGTTTGCATCATCACTTTCATTTCCTGCTGCTAAAGCAAATTTTACTATAGAGGAGGCTGCAACAACAGCATTGTCGAGCGCAGAAGAAACGGGGCCACCTAGACTCATATTGGCAGCATCACCAGCAGCTCCATTAGCCGCTACATAATCAACCCCAGCTATTACTCCAGAATAAGATCCGCTACCTCTTCTGTCTAAAACTCGAACAGCCACAACTGTTGCGCCGGCAGCTACGCCCACAACACCAATATTGTTATCTAAAGCCGCAACAGTACCGGCAACATGGGTTCCGTGTCCGTTATAATCATTTGGGTCATCTGCATCTCTTCCTCCTAAAAAACTTTTGCTTCTGGCAACATCAACTGTTAAATCTGGGTGGGTTAAGTCAACACCACTGTCTATAATCCAGGCAATTTTTCCAACACCATTACCGGCACCACCAATACGTGTAACACCCCAAGGAGTTACCTGAGTTGGAGTTTCTTCTCCACCACCACCCGGATTGCTAGGTTTTCCTTTTAAAATTGATAAATCGGGAGATAGGGTAATTTGATAATCCTGCTCAATTAATTGAACATCTTTATGAGCTCTTAAAACTTGTAATTGCTCATGATTAAGCTGAACAGCAACACCTTTTACCGCAAATCCGTATGTTTTCTTGATATTTTCAGAAGAAATTTTTAAAGAAGAAAACCGAGTTAAGAAATTATTTTTCAACATTGTTATACGCTGATCATAATTTTGTGGAATATTTCTACTTAAAGAAGATTCTTTTAAAACTACAATATATTGTCCTTCAATAGGAGCAATTTCGTAATTTGCTAAAGTTTCTAATTCTTGTACTTCTACAAGTGTTTCATCATCCTGACAACCTACCATTAAAAGCAAACCGCCAAGACTAAAGACTAAAATAAACTTAGTAAAATAGTTGGTGTTTTTCATTGGATTTGTTTTTTATTAGTGAATAATTTGAAAACCCAATTTAGCTATAATGCTAATGAAATCCAAAAAAAGCTATAAATTGTTAAAATGATGCAGAAGAAAACAATAGAAAAATGCTATTAAATAACCAATATTTAAAATAAAAAATAGGGCGATTAACGCTCAATATCGCGTAAATGCTCCATTTTTTTGAGTTCCAAAAATCCTTTAATATCTTCAAAATGTTCTTTCACACGTTTGTTGCCAAATTCAAATACTTTTTCTACTAAACCATCTAAAAAATCGCGGTCATGTGAAACCAACACCAATGTACCGTCAAAACTTTTTAAGGCATCTTTGATGATGTCTTTTGTTTTCATATCCAAATGATTGGTAGGCTCGTCGAGTATCAATACATTTACTGGTTCAAGTAATAATTTAATCATGGCGAGTCGTGTTTTTTCACCACCAGACAGCACTTTTACTTTTTTAGTAGTATCATCGCCACTAAACATAAACGCACCTAATAGATTTTTAATTTGGGTACGAATATCACCCACAGCAATTTGATCGATGGTTTCAAAAACGGTTAAATTTTCATCTAACAATGAAGCTTGGTTTTGTGCAAAGTATCCAATTTTTACATTGTGACCAATTTCTAGTTTTCCTTCAAAATCAATTTCACCCATAATGGCTTTAATCATGGTTGATTTACCTTCGCCGTTTTTGCCAATAAATGCTACTTTTTGTCCGCGCTCTATTACCATATTAGCCTGATTAAATACAATGTGATCATCGTATTTTTTAGACAAATCTGTTACAACAATTGGGTATTGACCACTTCTTGGTGATGGAGGAAATTTAAGTTTTAAAGCAGAGGTATCTATTTCATCCACTTCTACCAACTCCAATTTTTCGAGCATTTTTACCCGCGACTGCACCTGCAAGGTTTTTGAATAAGTGCCTTTAAAGCGCTCAATAAATTCCTGGGTTTCAGCTATCATTTTTTGTTGTTCTTCATAGGCCTTTTGCTGATGAATTCGGCGTTCTTTTCTCAATTCTAAATAGTGCGAATATGTAGCTTTATAATCATAAATTCTACCCATGGTTACTTCAATGGTTCTGTTGGTGATATTGTCAACAAAAGCCCTGTCGTGTGAAATTAAAATAACTGCTTTAGCAGAATTAATTAAGAAATCTTCTAACCATTGTACACTGTCGATATCAATATGATTGGTTGGTTCATCTAATAAAATCAAATCAGGCTTTTGCAAAAGAATCTTTGCCAGTTCAATACGCATACGCCATCCACCTGAAAATTCGGAAGTGTTTTTGTTAAAATCTTCACGTACGAATCCTAAGCCCTTTAATACTTTTTCAACTTCGGCCTCATAGTTCAATTCTTCTATAGCATAATATTTTTCGCTAAGCGTACTTACATCCTCAATTAACTTCATATAAGCATCACTTTCGTAATCAGTTCTAATTGTAAGTTGTTCGTTGATGGCATCAATTTCTGCTTTCATTTTAAAAATGCCTTCAAAAGCTTTGGAGGTTTCTTCAAAAACAGTAGCATTGTCTTGAGTTAATAAATGCTGTGGTAAATAGGCAACAACTAATTCTTTCGGTACAGCAACAGTTCCGGTTGATGGTTTATTAACTCCGGCAATAATCTTCAACAATGTTGATTTTCCGGCGCCATTTTTCCCCATAAGGGCAATTTTATCATTTTCATTTATTGCAAAACTAACATCGCTAAATAGTGTTGTGCCTCCAAATTGTACCGATATATCGTTGACTGTTATCATTTAAATTGTGATTAGTATTAAAAAAAGCGCAAATGTATGATTTAATAATGACAATGTTTATAGTTGCAATACGTTGATTATAATTAAAACAATTTGATAAATCATGTTAGAATGGTTTAACAATTTTAATTTTGTACTTTTAATATCATTTACCAAAAACATGAAAAAAGCTTTACTAATTGGTTTGTCTATATTTATATTAATTCAATTGATAAGACCAAAAATGAATATCGATAATTCTAATAGTCTGATTGATAAAAATGTAACCGAATTCCCAGTTGATATAAACAAGGTTTTAGTAAATTCTTGTTTCGATTGTCATTCAAACAACACAAAATATCCGTGGTATAATCAATTAGCACCGTTTTCATGGATAATTGCACAACACATAAATGAAGGTAAGGAGCATCTTAATTTTTCTAAGTGGAATACATACAATACCAATCAAAAAAATCATTTATTAGACGAAATTGAAGCGGTAATAAAAGACAATAAAATGCCTTTAAAGTCTTATTTGTTGATGCATGATGTTGCCTTAAAAAAAGAAGAAAAAGAATTAGTATTAAATTGGGTTCAACAAACTAAATCACGCTTAAAAAATGAATAAATTGTTGATTATTATGTTGCTGTTTTGTGGATTTATTTCATTTTCTCAATCAGAAATAAATAAATTTGATAAAGATGGCTTACGGCATGGGGCCTGGATTAAAACCTATAAAAATGGAAATGTTCGCTACCAAGGTACTTTCGAACACGGTAAGGAAATAGGAACATTTCAGTTTTTTGCAGAAAACAATACTGCTTTTCCTGAATGTATAAAAGAGTTTACATCAAATTCCCAAAATGTGAGTGTTTCGTATTATTATCCCGACGGAAAATTAAAGTCAAAAGGCAATATGATGGGACAAAAGCGTGAAGGTAAATGGACTTATTTTTTTAAAGACGGTATTAAAGTCTTATCCGAAGAATTGTATAAAAATGGTTTGCTGGAAGGCGATTATAAAACTTACTACATAAATGGTAAACTTACCGAATGGTCAAAGTATAAAAATGGACTCTTAAACGGTACCAGTAAACGGTTTACAGAAGACGGAATTTTAATTGAAGAAATCAATTATAAGGAAGGAAAATTAAACGGAGAAGCTAAGTATTATAACACTTCAGGCGAATTGATGCTAAAAGGATTTTATTTAGATGATATCAGCGTAGGAGCTTGGGAATCATATGAAAACGGACAACTAAAGGAAACTTTTTATCCCAACAAAAAAAGGGATTAACGAATTCCGGTATCAAACGATAAATCAATCTTGGTAAAACCAACAGACTCAATACTAATTTCTTTAACCTGAATTTCCGGATTCATGATAGTCGTATTTTTATCGGGTATCACCTTGTAAGAACCAGGACTAAGAAATACCTGATAAAATCCTTCCTCATTGGAACTAAAAACAGTAACTTTTGAACCCCCAATAGTATACACATGAAAAATTGCCTTTAAGGGAGCATAGTTAATTTGCCCAGCTTGCTCAACCGGATTGATTGGACTTTTTGTAACATAACCTTGAGCACCGGTAGTAATTTCTGAATTTTCACAACTAAAAGTGGTAATTAAAATTATTAAACCAATAAAAAGTAGTCGTATCATTTAGTTCATAATTGGACATAATACATCAAAACAAATTTAAAATTTATTTCAGTTATGATTCATAAATCTTAAGTTTTTAATACTTGGCTTATAAGTGTATCTTTGCAGCAAATAATTTAAATAGTAGATGAAACGTGTTATTGTCGGACTATCTGGAGGGGTTGATAGTAGTGTAGCTGCCTATTTACTGCAGCAGCAAGGTTATGAAGTTATTGGCTTGTTTATGAAAAACTGGCACGATACTTCTGTTACTATTTCTGATGATTGTCCGTGGCTGGAAGACAGCAATGATGCCATGTTGGTGGCAGAAAAATTGGGAATTCCGTTTCAGGTGGTCGATTTAAGCGAGCAATATAAAGAACGTATCGTTGATTATATGTTCAGGGAATATGAAATGGGAAGAACTCCCAATCCGGATGTTTTATGCAACCGCGAAATTAAGTTTGATGTATTTATGAAAATTGCTTTGGATTTGGGAGCAGATTATGTTGCCACAGGCCATTATTGCAGAAAATCATCTGAAGAAATTGAAGGAAAAACTATTTTTAAATTATTGGCTGGAATTGATGAAAATAAGGATCAATCGTATTTTCTATGTCAACTATCGCAAGATCAATTAGCTAAAGCTTTATTTCCAATAGGCGAATTAACCAAACCAGAAGTGCGTGAAATTGCAGCTAAATTAGATTTAATAACTGCCGAAAAGAAAGACTCTCAAGGGTTGTGTTTTATTGGTAAAGTTCGATTACCCGAATTTTTACAACAACAACTTAAACCCAAAGAAGGTTTGATTATTCAAATACCTTCAAGTTTTGAAAAATACCATCAGCCGTTACCAAAATTTGTAGATGAAATAGCTGAATTTACTTATAAAGCTACTAAAACAAAATACCAACCAAGTGATGGGAAAGTGGTAGGAAAACATCAAGGAGCTCATTTTTTTACCATTGGTCAGCGAAAAGGACTAAATGTTGGAGGCACCATTGAGCCTTTGTTTATCATTGCTATTGATGTAAAAGAAAATATAATTTATGTTGGAGAAGGTGTTAATCATCCGGGTTTGTTAAACAATGTCTTGTTTGTTTCAAACCAAGATGAACATTGGATTCGCATAGATTTAGCGCTTAAAGAAGGTGAAAATTTACAAGTTAAAGCCCGAATTCGATATCGACAAACCTTAAATAAAGCAACGCTTTATAAAGTTTCTGAAGGTCTGTTTGTAGAGTTTGATCAATTGCAATCTGCAATAACCGAAGGTCAGTTTGTTGCTTGGTATATTGATGATGAATTAGTTGGTTCTGGTGTAATTTCTTAAAAAAGCCACATTCAATTTAAAAATTTGTAATTTAGTGATGTTAAATAAAAAAACCCAGAATATGAAGCTTTCATTTTATTTAGACGGATTAAGCAAATTTTTTATAGTATTTCTATTTACTTTTTTAATCTCCTGCGATAAGGAAAACATTATAAATACACCTGATAATGATGTAATACCCATTGATACTAAAATAGAAGATGCTTGGGTCTATTTTAAGGATAAACCAAGTAAAGCTGTTTTTCTAGCTGATCCTTTAAAAATAGTTACCTTGAAATCAAAATTAAGAAGAGAAAAACAAGGTATTGCTTTTAATGAAACCGATGTGCCAATTGAAAGTACCTATTATACTGCGGTTAAAAATACCAAAGGAGTAACGATTTTAGCTAAATCAAAATGGTTAAATGCGTTGCATGTTCAAGGAACAAAAACCAATATCAATACCTTGCTTACTAAATCGTTTGTAGCAAGAATTGATTATGCTGATAAATCATTAAATACTTCCAGGGTAACAAATGCTAAAATTAAGCACAATCCTTCAAATAAACTTGGTGCCATTTCAACATTTAATTATGGGGGGGCCTTAAATCAGGTAAAAATGAATGGTGGAGAGGCAATGCATTTAGCTGGTTACACCGGTTCTGGTATGACAATTGCCATTCTTGATAACGGTTTTCCTGGTGTAAATTCTTACACAGCCTTTAACAGAATAATGGATAACAACAAGGTTTTGGGTGGATATAATTTTGTTAAAAGAGGAACTAGTTTTTATTCAGGTGGTAGCCATGGTACATCCGTATTATCTACTATTGCTGGTTTTCTTGCAAATCAATACGCCGGATCTGCGCCCGATGCCTCTTTTTATTTGTTTATTACAGAGGATGATAGTAAAGAAGTGATTTTAGAAGAAAGTTTATGGGTAGAAGCTGCCGAACGTGCCGATAGCGTTGGAGTGGATATAATCAATACTTCCTTGGGTTATTCAACCTTTGATTATGCAAAACACAACCATACTTATGCTGATATGAACGGTAATTCAACTTTTATATCGCGTGGGGCAAAAATTGCGACTACAAAAGGTATGATACTTTTAGTTGCAGCCGGTAATGAAGGTGCGGATACCTGGAAATACATTACTGCACCAGCAGATGTTGACGGTGTATTAACAGTAGGAGCAGTTGATTTAAACAGAAACGTTGCTACATTTAGTTCGTTTGGACCTACTTTTGATGCTAGAATAAAACCAGATGCCTTGGCTATGGGTAAAGACGTATACATTATCGATGGTAGTGGAAACGTAAAAACCTCTTCCGGAACATCTTTTGCTTCTCCAATTTTAGCAGGTGTCGTTG
>JAGXRT010000084.1 GCA_018335575.1 Bacteroidota bacterium
TGTGGTCCCACTTGGGCTCGAACCAAGGACCACCTGATTATGAGTCAGGTGCTCTAACCAACTGAGCTATGGGACCCATTTGGAGTTGCAATATTACTACATATTTAGATTTTAAACAACTGATAAATTAAAAAACAATTACAATTAAATTACTATTCTTAAGATTTACTCTTTGAACGCATCCAAACTTTTTGCCATTCTCTTCTTAAGATCAAAAAAGTAACTTGATTTACAAGAACATCTATATCCGAACTATCTGTTTGTCTAATATCGCTTTCTGATACATCAATTCGATAAAGCAAATTCAAATAACCTGCAAAATCTGAATTAATTAATTGCTTTAATCTTTTTTCAAGTGCCATTACCAAACTTGTAGGTGCGCAATTTTTTCTAAAAGTAAGCTCGATACCAGAGAAATTGAAATCTTTTTCTAATTGTTCAATAAGCATTTTATACAGTTTTTGTTTGGTAGAAAATGTCACTAATTCTTGTGAGTTTTCAAATTGTAAACTCATACCGTTCTATTCATTAAATTAATACCGAAATCAAATAACACTTGTTTTTTATCGTTTGATATTGATAATTTTTCAACATGACTAAATGCCATATCGGTATAAGCAGCAATAGCTTTTTGGGCAATCTCAGGAACTTTTTTATCAATATAAAAGTTGGTGACTTTTAAAATAGCATCCGCTTCCTTGTATAGTTTATTTAATTGATATTGTTGTTCTAAACTCGAATTTTGAATTGCTGTTATGTACAAATAGGTTTTCTTATGCTCTAATATATCACCACCAATTTTTTTCCCAAATGATTTTTCATTTCCAAATGTATCCAGGTAATCATCTTGTATCTGAAAAGCTAAGCCTAAATTTAAACCAAACTGATATATATGCCCTCTGTCTTCTAAATTAGCATGTCCTATTATTGCACCAATTTCAAGCGAAGCTGCTAATAAAACGGCTGTTTTTAAACGAATCATTTCGATATAATCATCAATAGAAACCGCCTGTTCCTTTTCAAAATCAATATCATATTGCTGACCTTCACAAACTTCTAATGCTGTTTTATTAAACAACTTCATAATTTCTCGGTATTCTGAATCAGGATACTCTTCTATGTATTGATACGCCTGAATTAACATGGCGTCACCGGATAAAATTCCCGTGTTAATGTTCCATTTATCATGAACAGTTTGCTTCCCTCGACGTAAAGAAGCGCTGTCCATAATATCATCATGCATCAAAGTAAAGTTGTGAAAAACTTCAACTGCCATGGCAGCTGCCAGTGCCTTCTGATAATTATTACTAAATAAATCAGCAATTAAAAGCACTAATACTGGTCTTATACGTTTACCACCTAAATCTAATAGGTAGTGAATTGGTTCGTATAAATTTTTTGGGGCTTTTACGGTTATTTTATCGTTTAAATACTGATTAAAAACATTGCTTAATTCTAAAATATTGGTCATATAAACAACTTTATTCAAATTTACTTTTATCAAAGGTAATTTGATTTTTTAAATACTGTGGAAACTTTTTTTGTTTTTTAAGTTTCCTTTTGTAAATTTGCGCACTCAAAATTCAAAAATGGAGCAGACAATTCTTAAGAAAGCAGCAGAATTATTTATCAAATTTGGTTTTAAAAGTGTTACTATGGATGACATTGCCAACGAATTAACTATCTCAAAAAAAACTATTTATGTTTATTACGAGAATAAATCAGAATTGGTTGAAGCTGTTGTTAATTACTTTTTTGAAGAGATAACTAAAATAATTCAAGGCATAATTTCTTTAAATTTAAATGCAATTGAAGAATCATTTAAAATTCATGAAACCGTATCGCAACTTTTTAAAGATGAAAATGAATCTATAGAATATCAATTAAGAAAATATTTTCCAGAAATTCACGAAAAAAATAATTGCACCAGAACAGATTTATTTCAGCAAACTATTTCCAATAATTTAGAAAAAGGGATTTCTGAGGGGTATTATAGGCCTTCAATTGATGTTAATTTTACAAGTAAATTTTTTATTGCAACAATAACTTCATTAAAAAATAACGATAACTCAGAATTAGTAGATTATCCAATTACCTACGCAAAAAATCAATTCTTCGATATTTATTTTAGGGGTATTGTAACAGAAAAAGGATTAGAAATTTTAAAAAAACAATTAAATAAGTAATGAATTATATGAAACAATTAGTTTTAAACATTTTAACTTTTTTGGTAATAACCACAGGATTTGCACAGGAAAGTATTTCATTATCTTTAGAGCAAGCCATCGATTTTTCTTTAAAAAATAGTTATGCTTCTATCAATGCAAATAGAGATATAGATGCTGCTAAACTTAAAAAATGGGAAACTACAACCATGGGATTGCCTCAAATAAGTGCAGCTATAGATTATCAAAATTGGTTAAAACAACAAGTGTCATTAATACCCGCAGAATTGTTTGGCGGTGTGTCTGGCGAATTTGCCGAAGTGGCATTTGGCACTAAACACAACATGAATGCAACCGCAACTTTAAATCAGTTAATTTTTGATGGGTCGTATCTTGTTGGTTTGCAATCTGCAAAAACCTATTTAAAAATTTCTGAAAACGCTAAAGAAAAAACAGAAATTGGTATTAGAGAAGCCGTTATAAATGCCTATGGAAATGTACTAATTAGCGAAGAAAATGTTTTAATATTAGAAAAAAACATAGCAACACTTCAAAAAAACTTAAACGAAATTAATGAAATTTACAAAAACGGTTTTACCGAAGAAGAAAGTATAGAGCAGCTTCAACTTACGTTGGCCAGTGTTAAAAGTCAACTTAGCAAAACAAAAAACTTACGAGACATTGCCTATAAAATGCTGAAAATTACTTTAGGTATAAACATTAACACTTCTATTACTTTAACCGATAATCTACATAAATTAACCAAAGAAAATATAGATTTAGGTTTGTTAAATGCCAATTTAAGTATTGACAATCACATTGATTATAAAATTGCAAAAAACAATGAAAAAGCAAATGAACTCTTAGTTAAACTAGAACAAAGCAGGGCGTTACCTACTCTAAGTAGTTTTGTTAATCTGGGTTATGCTAGTTTTGGTCAAGAGTTTGACTTCTTTAAAAAAGAACAAAAATGGTTTGATTCATCGTTGATGGGCATTAGCCTTAAAATACCTATTTTTAGCAGTTTAGCACGAAGCTCTAGAACGCAACAAGCAAAGATTGAATTGGAAAAAGCTAAAACTAATTTAACAGAAATTGAACAAAAACTACAATTACAATTAGCATCATCTAAAACCGAATATAATTTTAGTTTAGAAGAATTAGAAACTTCAAAAAAAAATCTTGAATTAGCTGAAAGAATTGAGAAAAAACATCAAATTAAATTCTTCGAAGGACTTTCAACCAGCTTTGAGTTATCTGAAGCGCAACGTCAATTATACGCAATGCAACAAAATTATTTACAAAACATGCTTCAAGTAATTGTTACAAAAGCAGCTTTGGATAAAGCATTAAATACATCAATTAAAAACTAAATACACTAGATAAAATGAAAAAAATAGTAATTGTAATTATTGCTGCAATATTTATAGTTTCTTGCGAAAAAGAAACAAAAACTACCACTGTAAGCGAGTTAAATACTCAAAAAGCAACTTTAATTAGTAAGATAGACAGCTTAAGTAAACAATTAAAGCTTGTAGAAACACAGCTAAGTAAGTTAGACACTACACAAAAACTACACGCGGTAACATTATTGCCTGTAAAAAAAGAAGTTTTTAAACACTATATAGAAATACAAGGTGTAGTACAGGCAGATAAGAATATAGAAATACGTCCAGAATTAGGCGGAACGGTAACGACTATTTACGTTAAAGAAGGTCAGCATGTTACTGCAGGTCAAACTTTAATTCAGTTAGATGATGCTGCTGTAAAAAACAGCATTGCAGAATTAACCACTCAATTAAATTTGGCTAAAACTACATTTGATAGACAAGCTAGTTTGTGGAATCAAAAAATTGGTTCTGAGATGCAATATTTACAAGCTAAAGCTCAAAAAGAAGGATTAGAAAACAATTTAGCTTCATTAAAAACGCAGGCTAAAAAAATGAAAATTATTGCTCCATTTTCTGGTATAATCGATGAAATATTTCCAAGAGTTGGAGAATTAACAAGCCCACAAAACGCTACTGTACGACTTATAAATTTAAACAATGTATACATTGAAGCAGATGTTACCGAATCGTATTTGCCTGTAGTAAAAAATGGCACAGAAGTAATCTTAAATTTTCCTTCTATTAACAAAGAAATTACATCAAAAATAACACAAGTTGGCAATTACATAAATCCAGATAACAGAAGTTTTAAAGTTAGAATTAATATCCCTAATAAAGATCAAAGTATTAAACCAAATTTGTTAGCTAATTTAAAAATTGTTGATTTTAAATCTGAAGGATTGGTTATTCCATCAACATTGGTTCAAAAAGACCAAACAGGAAATGACTATGTTTTTGTTTCTACAACCTCAAACGATGAAACTGTTGTTGTTAAAAAACTTATTAAGGTTTTCAAAGAATACAATCAAGAAGTATTTATTTCAGAAGGACTTGAGGTAACAGATACTTTAATTGACAGAGGAGCCAGAATTGTAAAAGCAGGTGATGTTGTTAAAATAATCAAGTAAAATTCTGCCAACTAATTTAGAAAACATTAAAATGAAAAAAGATTTTAAAATATCTACCTGGTCTATTCACAACAAAATGACAGTGTTTGTGATTATTGCTATGATTTTTATTGCTGGCATCTTTTCATATACCAGCATGCCACGCGAAGCATTTCCGGAAATTGTTGTGCCCGAAATTTATGTGTCAACACCTTACCCTGGTAATTCTGCTTTAGACATCGAAAAATTAGTTACCAGGCCTTTAGAAAAAGAAATTAACGGAATTTCAGGAGTTGATGAAATTATATCAACTTCTATTGAAGGATTTTCTACTATCCAAGTAAAATTTGATTTTAGCGTATCTCCAACAGAAGCTTTGCGGAAAGTAAAAGACAAGGTAGATGCAGCTACTTCTGATAAAGATTTTCCTAAAGATTTGCCTGCTGATCCGCATGTACAAGAGTTAAATTTTGCTGAATTATTACCTATAATGAACATAAATTTATCGGGTGATTTTTCTATGGAAAAACTTAAAGAGTTTGCCGAATACCTAGAAGAAGAAATCGAAAAAGTACCCGAAATATCAAAAGTTGATATCAGAGGAATACAAGATAAAGAAGTCGAGATTAGTGTTGACTTGTTTAAAATGGAAACTTCGCAAATTAGCTTTAACGATATTGCTATGGCCATCCAAAATGAAAATATGACAGTTTCGGGAGGCGATTTACTTGAAAATGGAATAAGAAGAAATGTTAGAATTCTTGGCGAGTTTAAATCTGCTAAAGAAATTGAAAATATCATTGTAAAGCAAGAAAACTACAATATTGTTTACTTAAGAGATATAGCCGTTGTAAGCTTTAAAGAACAAGAAAAACAAAGTTATGCGCGCGAGTTTTTACATCCTGTTGTAATGTTAGATGTTAAAAAACGTGGAGGAGAAAATTTAATAAATGCATCAACCCAGATTGATAAAATCATAGCAAAAGCTAAAGCAGAGTTTTTACCTTCTAACTTAAATGTTTCTAAAACCAATGACCAAACAAACGATACTAAAACCATGGTTGCAGACCTTGAAAACAGTATTATTTTAGGTATTATTTTAGTAGTATTGGTATTACTTTTCTTCCTAGGTATAAGAAATGCATTATTTGTAGGTATTGCCATTCCCCTATCAATGTTTATGTCGTTTACCATATTAAGCGCTTTTGGAGTAACGTTAAACACCATGGTGCTATTTTCATTAGTAATTGCATTAGGAATGTTGGTTGACAACGGAATTGTTGTGGTAGAAAACGTATATCGATTGCTCGATGAGGGCTATTCTAAAATCGATGCTGCAAAATATGGTGTTGGAGAAGTTGCCATGCCAATTATTGCTTCTACAGCAACAACGCTAGCAGCATTTGTGCCGCTAGCATTTTGGCCGGGTATTATGGGAGAATTTATGCGATACTTACCAATTACATTAATAATTGTATTAAGTTCATCTTTATTTGTTGCCTTACTAATAAACCCAATGTTAACTTCTGTTTATATGAAAATTAAAGAAGATGAAGTTAACTTTAAAAAGATTGTACTCTACAGCAGTGCAATTTTTGCCGTAGGAGTTCTTTTTATAATTTTTGGATTATCGTCAAATTCTAAAGTGTTTAATGCAATTGGATTATTGTTAGTTTTTGCAGGTCTATTAAGAATTATAAACACCAAGTTTTTAAGTCCGGCTACAGCATGGTTTCAAGAAGTACTGTTACCAAGATTAGAACTCCTTTATGAAAATATATTGATTTACTCCTTAAATGGCAAAAGACCAAGAATGTTTTTCTTTGGAACCTTTGGTTTACTCCTATTCTCATTTATACTTTTCGGATTATTTCCACCAAAAGTACTATTCTTTCCGGAAACACCGCCTAAGCAGGCTTATGTATACATAGAATATCCTATCGGTACTGATATCGAAGTAACTAACAAATTATCTATCGAAATTGAAGAAAAAATACAGAATTATTTAAAAAAATATGAAGTTAACGGAAAAAACCAAATTTTAACTTCCATTATTGGTCAGGTTGGTGAGGGAACGAGCGATCCTAATCAAGGTCAACAAGGCGGAACAACACCCAATAAAGCACGTATTACAGTAGATTTTGTAAAATTTATAGAACGAGGTGATATTAATACAGATGATGTTTTAAAAGAAATTAGAAACTTACTAAGAGACTTTCCAGGTGTAAACATTACTGTAGACAGACCTGCTGATGGGCCACCAACTGGAGCACCTATAAATATTGAAATTTCTGGCGATGATTATGAAGAATTGCTGACAACTTCCGTAAATATTAAGCAATTTATTAACGATGCCAACATTCTTGGAATTGAAGAATTAAAATTAGATGTAGAACAAGGAAAGCCTGAATTACCATTTATCATTGACCGTCAAAAAGCGAGGAGCTTAAATGTTTCCACAGGTCAAATTGGTGATGCTATCAGAACTTCACTTTTTGGAAAAGAAGTTTCTACTTTTAAAGATGGCGAAGACGATTATCCTATAAACATCCGTTTGATGGATAAATACAGATACAACAAAGAATCTTTACTTAATCAAAAAATTACTTTTAGAAATGCCAGTAACGGCCAAATTGTACAAGTTCCAGTATCAGCAGTTGCTCATACTGAAACTTCATCAACGTTTAGTGCCGTTAAACGTAAAGATCTTAACAGGGTTATTACTGTATTCTCCAATGTTATAGAAGGCTACAATCCGACTGAAATAAATGATCAGATTAAAAAAGTTTTAGAAACCTATCAATTACCAAAAAATGTTTCCATATCATTTACAGGAGAACAAGAAACACAAGCAGAAGAAATGGCGTTTTTAAGTACAGCTTTATTAATTGCAGTATTCCTTATCTTTTTAATATTGGTTGGTCAGTTTAATTCAACTTCAACACCAATAATTATTTCATTATCGGTACTACTAAGTTTAATTGGGGTTTTACTTGGACTTATCATTTTTAGGATGGATTTTATAGTGATGATGACTATGATTGGGGTAATTTCACTTGCCGGTATTGTAGTAAACAATGCCATCGTTTTAATTGATTACACCAATTTAATTATGCTACGCAAACGGGAAGAACAAGGCTTGGAAAAAGGTGTTTTAACCAAAGAATTAATTTACGAAAGTATTGTTGAAGGTGGTAAAAAACGTTTACGTCCTGTTTTATTAACGGCTATCACTACAATTCTGGGATTATTGCCATTGGCTATAGGAATAAACATCAATTTTATGACCTTATTTACTGAGTTTGACCCTCAGTTTTATATCGGTGGAGAAAATGTTGCTTTCTGGGGGCCAATGTCTTGGACAATTATATTTGGTTTAACATTTGCAACATTCTTAACACTTATAATTGTTCCGATAATGTACTCTTTGATAAATAATATGAAAATAAAATTGAAATTAGTACAGTAACTAAAATTAAATAGAGCTTCAAAAGAGCTCTATTTTTTTGTTTATTTGTAATCTATGAAATCAAATAAATTTTACACTGTTGACGAGGTTTTATTACTGATGGAACATTATTGTGCTTATCAAGACCGTTGTCATAAAGAAATAGAACAAAAACTTATTGATTACAAAATGATTCCGGCAGCGCAAGAAAAAATAATACTTCATTTAATAAATCAAAACTATTTAAATGAAGAGCGCTTTGCAAAGAATTATGCACGCGGAAAATTCAACTCCAAGCATTGGGGAAGAATTAAAATTAAAGCTGCTCTTAAACAACGTAATATCTCTGATTATAATATAAATATTGCATTTAAAGAAATTGATATCGATGAATATTACACTGTATTAAGCATTGAAATGGAAAAAAAACTAGGTGTTTTAAAAGAGAGAGATGAATGGAAACGCAAAAAAAAGGTTATTGATTACTTGCTTCAAAAAGGTTTTGAATACCATTTAATTGAACAGTGTTGGAATGATTTAGAACACAATACCTAGAATACACATTTAGCTTTTATATAGTTATAATTTGTTATATTTGAATTATTGATAATTAAAATTTATGAAAGCATCTCATTTTTTAGGCTACTGTTTAGCCGTTTCGCTGTTACTTGTATCGTGTAAAAAAGAACAAGAAAAACAATCAGAATCTTTACCGAATTCTAACACAGAAATTGCTACTGATACAATTCCACAAGGTATTAATACTTCTAAAACCACTAAGTTAAATCCACCGCACGGACAACCAGGTCATCGTTGCGATATTGCCGTAGGAGCTCCTTTAAATACGCCTATTAATCCTAGCTCATTATATCAGGAACCTATTATTCCAAACACACCTAAAACTCAGGTACAGCAACAGCAATCCAATCCGGTAACAACCCCAAATACACCTAGGCCTAAAATTAATCCTCCACACGGACAACCGCACCACGATTGTAAAATACAAGTAGGAGACCCATTGCCAGATGCATAATTATAGAATAAAAAAAAAAGGCGCTTAAAGCGCCTTTTTTTATTTACCAAATAAGTACCCTATCCTCAGGTTTAACAAATAAGCTTTCGCCTTCTTTTATATCAAATGCTTTAAAAAATTCTTCAATATTTTGTAACGGCACATAAGCTCTGAAATTTCCTGGAGAATGTGGATCTGTTTTTATAAGATTTCTGGTTGCTTCATCTCTAGCTTTAGTTCTCCAAATAGTAGCCCAAGACATAAAAAAACGTTGTTCTGGAGTAAATCCATCAATTTTATCAGGACGACTAGTGTTTTTAAAGTGAAGTTGTAATCCGTCATAAGCGGCAACCAACCCGCCTAAGTCACCAATATTTTCACCTAAAGTAAATGTTCCATTAACAAATACCCCAGGCAACGCCTCTAACTTATCGTACTGAGCAACAAGTTTTTTACCTAAAGCTGTAAAATTTTCTAAATCTTGTGGTTGCCACCAATTTTTAAGATTTCCTTCAGCATCAAAACGAGCACCAGAATCATCGAATCCATGCGATATTTCATGACCAATAACTGCGCCAATTCCACCATAATTAACAGCATCATCTGCCAAGTAATCGTAGAAAGGTGCTTGTAAAATTGCTGCCGGGAACACTATTTCATTAAATACGGGACTGAAATAGGCATTCACTGTTTGTGGACTCATTCCCCAACGTGTTTTATCAACAGGTTGGCCTAAATCTTTTAAGTTGTCATAGTAACTCCATTTTGAGTAATCCATCATATTACTTGCAAATGTTCCGCCTTCTTTGGGCGATTTAGTAACCAAAGCGCTATAATCTCTCCATTTATCAGGATATCCAATTTTTACAGTCATTTTATTAACCTTTTCATACGCTTTTTCTTTGGTTTCTTCACCCATCCAAGTTAAATTCTTGATTCTGTTTAGATAAGCTAATTTTAGGTTTTGAACCATTTGAGCAGCTTTCGCTTTTGCTTCTGGCGGAAACTTTTCATCTACATACAATTTACCTAAAGCTTCACCAACAGTTCTGTTTACTACTTGTAATGCTCTATCATTTAAAGGGCGTTGTTTTTTAGAACCTCTTAATATTTTCTCTGAGAACTCCCAATTCATGCGTTCCATATCCATGGTTAATCGGTTTGAAAAACGATCGATTAATGTCCATTTAAGATAGTTTTTCCATTGATCAACTGATGTAGATTTAAACACTTCTTCTAAGGCTACAAAATATTTTGGCTCGCTAATAATAACAGTGTCCATATTTTTCACGCCAATTCCACTAAAATAGGCAGTCCAATTTATTGAAGGTGTTAACTTGTTCAAATCTGAAACTGCAGTTGGATTGTAACGTTTACGCGCATCACGGCGTTCTTCTTTTGTCATTCTAGGAACAGCCAAACTGGTTTCAAAAGCTAAAATATCTGCAGCTCTTTTTGATGCATTAGCATCTTTTTTATCAACATACTGAAACATTTTGGCAATATGCGCTACATATTTTTCACGTTTATCTTTGGTGTCTGCATCTTCATCCACGTAATAATCGCGGTTAGGTAATCCTAAAGCACCGGCACCTAAATTACCAACATTTAAATTACTGTTTTTTAAATCGGGGCCAACTCTAAATCCAAAAAAGCCACCGCCACCATAAATTTCCATTTCAATAAGGTATTTCTGTAAATCTTGCAAATTTTTGATGGCATCAACCTTAGCAAAATATGGTTTAAGTGGATTAATTCCGTTTTTATTACGAGCAATTGTATCCATTATTGTTAAGTAGATGTCTATTGCTTTATCTTGATCTGTTCCGTTGGTATACTTTCCACTTGCAATAGCTTTGTCTAATATTGCCTGAACGTCTTTATCGGTATTTTCTCTTAATTCATCAAAACTTCCCCAACGGGTTCTGTCATCAGGAATCTGATTTTTATCTAACCATTTACCATTTACAAACCTAAAAAAGTCATCACCAGGTTTAACTGATGTGTCTAAATAATCCAGGTTGATACCTCTTGTAGTTTGAGCCTGAACTAATACTCCCACCAATAAAAGTGAAAGAAAAAATGTGTGTTTAATTACTTTTATCATATTGTTTAATTTATGTTATTCTACTAATTCATATCCAAAAACAGTTCCTTTATCAACAGCTTCTACTCCGTTCACCATCCAACTAGGCGCTTTTTCTCCTTTTAAATAATGATCGAAAAACTGCATCATTCTAACCGATAAATCATATCTGTTTTTTTGCTTGCGCAAATTGTGAGCTTCATCTTTATACATTAATAACCACGATGGTTTTTGAAATCTTCTCAAGGCAATATAAAATTCAATTCCTTGTTCTTTTGGTACAGCGCCATCGCTTTCGTTATGCATAATTAATAAAGGAGTTTCTATTTGAGGTACTCCAAATAATGGGGAGTTTTCAATATATAAATCTAAGTTTTCCCACGGTGTTTTACCAATTCTAGATTGAGTTTTCTCGTATTGAAATGCTCTGTTTCTACCCGATTCCCAACGAATACCACCATAAGCAGAAATCATGTTTGATACAGGAGCCCCTGCCATTGCTGCCTTAAATTTATTTGTTTTGGTAATAACATGGGCTGTTTGGTAGCCGCCCCAACTTTGACCTTGAATTCCTAAATTATTACTGTCAACAAATGGGAATTTTTCTATGGCTTCAACTCCTGATACAATGCAGTTATAGGCACTTTTTCCAGGATACCCAATTTCATAAACAATGTCTGGAACAAAAACCAAGTAACCATTACTGGTAAAGTAAGTAAAGTTTACAGTTGATGCGCTTGGCTGTGGAGTTACATAATTATTAAGTCTATCTGCATATTTTTCATAAAAATAAGTTACCATAGGGTATTTTTTAGTTGGGTCAAAATTCTCTGGTTTGTAAAGAATACCCTCTAATGGAGTACCGTCGTATGCATTCCATTTAACTAATTCTGATGTACCTCTTAAAAACTCTGTATCGTGTGAATTTACATTAGAAACCTGTTTTACATTCTTAAAATCTGTTGTAAACCAAACATTTGGAAACTCATTTAACGACTGACGTGTATACACAAAAACATTTGCGTTTTTAGCTTTTTTTAGGTTTTCAAACAGTCTTCTATCTGATTTAAGTATGTTTGTTTTAACTTGATTTTTAGTGTTTAAGGTGTAATAGCTACTTTCTTTTGTTTTTTTATCAAAACCTCTTAACACCATTTGATTATTTATATAAGATACTTTATCTGCATCTTCTCTGTCGAATGACAATTGTGCCATTCGGTATTCAATTTTATTTAAACGTCCGTCTTTTGTAATATTTACAGGTGCTTTTTTACCACTTAATTCCACTTTCCACACATCAAATTCATCATAAACTAAAGCGGTTTGATTATCAACAAAACCTCCAAATCCATATGGACTAGGTAAAGCTGGCAAATCGTTATCCACTTCATAAAAAGGCACCGTTAATGAAGCGGTTAAATTTACTTCTTTTTGGGCAGCTATATCCATTGCAAACCAATGTTTTAGCTCGTGATTATAATAAATTGCATAGGTACCGTCTTCAGTAAGTTTTGGATTAGAACTTATTTTTTTGATAATTTTTTCGCGTTTACCTGTTTCAACATCTATTCTGTAGATATCTCTGAATGATGGGTAGTCCCACGTTGATTCTATCTCATAGCCATTATTGGAAACACCTAAAACATACTTATTATTATTTTTGTTGGTTGAAATTATAATATCGAAAAAATCATCTTGTAAATTAGTTACTTCATCTTTTTCTATATCGTAAACCGATAAAAATGATTTGTTTCTGTCTCTTTTTACATTAAACTCTTGCTCGGATTGAATTCTATTATCATTCCATGACCATATAGAAACTTCGGCTAATTCATCTTTTAATAGTGTTGTATCATTATCAAACTTTTTAGGAATTAATTGGGTGTAAAAGAACATTTTTTTTCCGTTGTCTGAGAAAAAAGGTGCTCTTTGATTGCTTAGTTTATACCCGTTATTTAGTTTTTGAAACGAAGTGTCAACAACTTTTTTTACAGTATTATTACTCCAATAAAACAAATCAAACTTTAAAGAATCTTTTTTAATGCTGTCTTTAGCTGATAAAAATGCCATTTTTTGTCCGTCTTTGGAAGCAGCAAACTGAGCTATTTTTATTTTATTGTGGTCTAATAGTGTAAGCTTTTTATCTTCTAGTGAATATTTGTATAAGGCTTGTTTCTTCTTAAGCGTGTCAATACCTTTGGTAACCAACAGCGCTTTTTCATTCTCAATAAATTTATAGTCTTTAGCTAAAAATAAAGTGTCGTTGGTAGCAGCCTTTAAATTTTTAATAATCAGATAATCGTCTTCGAATTTTAAATTCTTAGGTTTAGTGTTTGGAGAATCTTTTTTAGGCTTTTCTTTGACTGCACTAATTTCTTTTAATTTTTTAATTGCTACATAATTACCATATTTATCGGGCGATTTAAAATCTTTAATCTTTAAAATTGAATCTACAATTTTATTTAATCTTACATCATATACATAAAAAGAATTGCGTTCTTTTTTATCTTTTTTCACTTTATCTTTTCGTTCTTTTCTGTCGGTTTCATACGATGGTTTTTGTTGAAAAAACACATAATTTTCATCAAAATCAATAGCTGGTGAAATTCCATTTAGTTGTTTAAACTTATTGTTAGTTTTAGTATTAAAAACTTCAATATAGGGATTTGCAAACGGTGTTATTGGCTGAACTTCATATGCCAAAACAGTACCTTTATTAGACAAAACTGTTTCGCCTATTCTCATCCATTTGTCATAATCGCTATGGGTTATAACTTTTTTCTGTGAAAATGAAATCATGCAGAAAAAGGATACTACTAAGACAAGTAATGTTTTTTTCATGTTAACTTAATTTTTGTTTTTAAACGATTGAATAATTAAACGGTCTTTTTCTTTTTTTAATTCTACAACTTTTGAAACATTTTCGTTTGGTATAACTATAGATAACACATAATGCTCTATTTTCCAGTTATTATTTTTTTTAGACAACACTCCAGAGCCTCTGCAAACACCCATCCAGGTGTCCAATAATTCATCAAACCAAGCTATATCTCCTTTTGTATTAAAATACAGATTTCGCTCTAAAACCATAAAATCCCAGGTTTTCTTTTTATCAAAATGAGGTTTAGCAAATTCTTTAAATTGTTGAATGGTCCAATTTTCAGAAGCATCAGTCCCAATAAAAATTGAGTTATTCGACATTTTACCGAAATACGCATCAAAATCATAATTGGCGACATCTATATGCCATCGATTGAGAAAATAATTTAGATGTTCAATATTTCTTTCTGTAGTGTAATTTGGAGATTTATTAGTAGAATTATGGTCACTTATAATAATGCAATTGCTAAAAGTTAGCAATAAAATTACAATGTAAATTTTTTTCATTGTTGCTGCTTATTTGTTTTAAGTTTTTGAAGTTCAGTTTCAGTTGGTTTTACTATTTTTAAAACTGTATCATTTAATACTTTTGGAACAGAAAACTTAACATCTACAGATTCCTCATTAGCATTTAACAAATACACCTGGTTAATTTTTGAAATTATTGATTCATATGCATAAACTATATTCTCAATTTTCTCTATTGTTTCCTCGGTAGTAATGGTGTTAATTTTACTCATATCATTTAACCGCAAGGCCTCATTATTAAGAATATTAAAGCGTGCAATAACATCGGGTCTCTTAATTTTATCAATTTTAATACTGTCTTTAATTTTAACTATTATATCACTTAAATCTTTGGATAAAAGCATTGCTTTAGAAGGAGTAGTGTTATAATATTGGCTTATAATATTTTCAAACTCTTCATATTGACTCCATTCTTTAATTTCTTTTCGGGCAATATCGGTTAAATAAACTGTTTGTGAATATGTTTTTGTCAATGAATCATTTTTGGTTGAAGCAGCCTCTAATTGTGTTTCATTTACATTTTTTTTACACCCAATTAGAAAAATGCTAATAGCTACAAGAACGAACTTTTTTATCATGAATTTGTATTAAAGTATAAAAGTAACAAATAGAAATAAATATTATGTTAAAATAACGTTAGCGTTTTAAAATCTTATCCTTGCGAAAAATTATTTAGCCTTGGCTTTTCTTTATCAACCTAATTAAATTTGATAAATTTGTAGCACTTAAAAAAACTTACTACTTATGAGTGAAAAAATTTTAATTATCGGTGCTGGTGGACAAATTGGTACTGAACTTACAATAAAACTACGCGAACTTTATGGTAAGGACAACGTAGTTGCTGCTGATATAAATTCTGGAAGTAATGAATTGATGTATTCTGGACCCTTCGAAATTTTAGATGCAACTAGAAAAGATGATGTTAAAAAAGCTATTAAAAAGTACAAGATTACTCAGGTTTATTTAATGGCTGCCATGTTATCGGCGGTTGGAGAAAAATTTCCGGAAAAAGCGTGGAGTCTTAACATGAATTCGCTATTAATTGCATTGGATTTAGCAAAAGATGGTCTTTATAAAAAACTGTTTTGGCCTAGTTCTATGGCCGCTTTTGGACCAACATCGCCAAAGAAAAACACACCACAAGAAACTATAATGGATCCATCAACTGTGTACGGAATTAGCAAATTAGCCGGTGAACGTTGGTGCGAATATTACTTTCAAAAATTTGGTGTTGATGTAAGAAGTATCCGTTATCCGGGTATTATTAGCTGGAAAACAAAACCAGGCGGCGGTACAACTGATTATGCAATTGACATCTTTTACAAGGCAGTTAATCATGAAGATTATAATTGCTTCTTGTCTGAACATACGCGTTTACCAATGATGTATATGGATGATGCTATTAAAGCAACCGTTGATATTATGCAAGCGCCAAGCGAACAAATAAAAGTTCGCTCTTCTTATAATTTATCAGCCATTGATTTTACACCTGAAGAAGTGTACAACGAAATCAAAAAACATTATCCAGATTTCAAAGTTAATTATGTACCCGATTTTAGACAACAAATTGCAGACAGTTGGCCACAAAGTATTGACGATAGTGTTGCACGTAAAGATTGGAATTGGAATCATTCTTTTGATTTAGAAAAAATGACCAAAGACATGATTAAAAACCTATCAAATTAAAACCCTAGAGCTCATAAAAATGAGCTCTAAAAATTTATACCAATGAAAAACATTATTCAACAAAGTTTACAAAACAGTTTATCATATACTGCATACCGTCAATTAATAAACGATTTATTAACCGAAGGAAAATCAACCGGAACTACTGAGAATCCAGATTATTTACAGTTTAGCGAGCTCAACAAATCTAGAATGAACAGGCTTGATAAAACCCTAAAAGTACTTGAAAATCATAAGCAAAAATTGCTAAAATTAACAACGTCTTATACGTGGTTAGTAATTTCTGAAGGCTGGTGTGGCGATGCAGCACAAATATTACCGGTGTTAAACAAACTTGCAGAAGTATCTGATAACATCGATTTAAGAATTGTAATACGTGATGAAAATCTAGAATTAATGGATCAATTTTTAACCAATGGAAACCGAGCAATTCCAATACTACTTATTTTAGATGCTGAAATGAATGTTGTAAACCAATGGGGGCCAAGACCGTTAACAGCTACTCAAATGGTGCTAGATTACAAAACTAAATACGGTTTATTGGATGCTGATTTTAAAATACAATTACAAACTTGGTATAACGAGAATAAAGGAATAGAAATTCAAAACGAAGTGATGAACTTATTTTAAGTTAGTTTGACTTGTCTTGGTAACCTATTTCATTGAGAAATACATCCAAGCTTTTTGCGTTTTCAACTTCAAATTGACCAATTTTTGTGCGTCTAAGGCTGGATAAATAAGCCCCAGTGTTCAATGCTTTCCCAAAATCATTGGCAATAGAACGGATATAAGTTCCTTTACCACATTTAATTCTGAAATCGATATTTGGCAAGTCTATGTTTGTAATTTCGAATTCGTAAACCATAACTTTTCTGGAATCTAAAACCAACTCTTTTCCTTTTCTGGCGCTGTCATACGCACGCTTTCCGTCTTTTTGGATAGCAGAAAAAACAGGTGGAACCTGATCAATTTCTCCTATGAATTTTGAAACTGTATTATTTAACAGCTCTTCCGTTATGTGAGTATAAGAAAATTCGCCATCAAAATCAGTTTCTAGGTCATAACTTGGCGTTGTTTTTCCTAGTGTAAATGTGCCCGTATATTCCTTAAATAACCCTTGAAATTCTTCAATCTTTTTAGTGAATTTTCCCGTACACATTATTAACAAACCTGTTGCAAGTGGGTCTAGCGTTCCGGCATGTCCAATTTTTATTTTTTTTATGTGATACTTCTTTTGTATAGTGTATCGCATTTTGTTAACAACTTGGAACGATGTCCAACGTAAAGGTTTATCAATCAGTATTACCTGACCTTCTTGAAGTTTTTCTAATAAATACATTAAATGGTAGTTATTGGATATATAAAATAATGAATCACCAAAATTGCAATTCCGACTAAAACTCTGTAATATCCAAAAAGTTTAAATCCGTGTTTGGTTAAATACTCTATAAAAGATTTTATAGCAATCATGGCAACAATAAAAGCAATTACATTTCCTAAAATAAGGATGTAATATTGTTGTGTAGTTAATACAAATCCGTTATTAAAATACTCGTATAATTTTAAACACGTTGCGCCTAACATTGTTGGTATAGCCAAGAAAAAGGAAAACTCAGCTGCAGCCCTTCTGCATAATTTCTGTGTCATACCGCCAACAATGGTTGCTCCACTTCTTGATACACCTGGTATCATGGCAATGGTTTGAAAAAATCCAATTTTTAAAGCTGTACTATACGTTACATTGGTATTGGTTATTGTTTCTTCAGAATCTGGAAACCAGGCATCAACTTTGAGTAAAATTAACCCACCAAAAACCAACGATACTGCAACGGTTACTGGGTTCTCAAGTAAACTGTTAATTAGGTTATTAAACAACAGACCTAAAAAGGCAGCTGGTAAAAACGCTACTAAAAGTTTTAAATAAAAATTGACCGATTGAAAGAAGCGTTTCCAATACAACACAATAACAGAGAAAATTGCTCCTAACTGAATTACAATAATGAACAATTTAGTAAAATCGTCTTGGGCAATTTTCATGAATGATGAGGCAATAATCATATGACCTGTAGAAGAAATAGGTAAAAATTCTGTAATCCCTTCTATTATGGCTATAATAATTGCTTGTAAATAAGACATTTGTTATTTTTTAGGCGATGCAAAAATAGCATAAATTTCAATAGCGAATCCTATTAAAACAAGTGTTGGTGCCAATCTTATTCGTTGAAAATTGTAAATTTCATCATTAAATACATTTGGGTCATCACTGCCGCCACCTGCCATAAGTATAAATCCAACAGCAATAAAAATGATACCAATTATCATTATGATATAATTTTTCTTCCCAAATAAAAATTGGCTGTTTGATTCGTTGTTTTTTGATTGATCCTTTTTCATGAGCTTAATAATATAATTCGTCTGTACGTAAATTTAAAAATCGTTGTGTAGCAAAGAATGTACTTAACGCTGTAATTAATATACCTAGCAAAATTGTTCCTGAAAAAAGGGTTAACAATATGCCGTAATCTTTTAACAATAGCAATTCTGGTAAAAATTTATTTATATAAATAACTAAAGCAAAAACCACTACGTTAGCTATTAACGCACCAATGATACCTAACTTTACACCTTGTTTTATAAACGGAATACTGATAAAACTTCTTGTTGCTCCAACCAATTGCATGGTTTTAATGGTAAATCTTTTGGAATAAATTGATAATCTTATTGCATTGTTTATTAATAAAACTGCCATAAATGTCAAAACACCACTTACAACAAGAACCCAAAAACTTACCTTTTGAATATTTTGAGTTAAGAGAGTTATTAAAGGTTTATCGTATGAAACCTCTTCTACCACTCTGTTTTTGAGTAATTTTTTTTCTATGGCTTCAATTTTTTCCGGCGCTACATAATCTGCATTTAAAACAATATCAATAGCATCTTTGAGTGGATTTTTGCCTAAAAACTTCAAAAAATCCTCGCCAATATCTTTACTAAATTCTTCAGCAGCTTGTTCTCTAGAAATAAAGGTCATAGACTTTGTATACTCAGCCTTTTCAACCTCTTTTTTAAACGATGCCACTTCTGTATCAATAGCTATATCTTTAAAATAAACCGTAACTACAATTTGTTCTTTAAAATGATCGGTAATTTTTTTAGTTTTTAACACCAATAATCCTAAAATTCCAACTAAAAAAAGAATTAAAGCGATGCTAATAACTACAGAAACGTATGATGATCGTAACTTTCTTTTTTGATATTTTTCGAATGAAGTAGTCATTTATTCTATTTATTTTAGGGTTGCAAGATACAATATTAATCAACTATGTTACTTTTTTACTGATTGAAATCTACGAAATCTCCTGGCAAAGTTCTATTAACACTCCGTTAGTAGACTTTGGATGTAGAAATACTATCAATTTATTATCAGCTCCTTTTTTAGGTTGTTCATTTAGCACTATAAAACCGTTACTTTTTAATCGATCAACCTCGGTAACTATATTGGTAACTTCAAAGGCAATGTGATGAATTCCTTCTCCTCTTTTTTCAATAAACTTTGCAATTGGACTATCGGCATTGGTTGCTTCTAACAATTCAATTTTGTTGGGACCACTTTTGAAAAAAGATGTTTTAACACCTTCACTAGCTACTTCTTCAATTTTATAAGGTGCTTGACCGAACAGTTTTGTATACAATTCATTTGCAGACGCTAAATCTTTTACTGCAATACCTATGTGTTCTATTTTGTGCATAACTTTATGTGCTTATTTCAACAAAAATAATCATTCTTTGAATACAAATTATAATGTAAATTTGCCACATGGAAACAAATAGACAGAAAAAAATTTCAGGAACCATTCAGCAAGACTTAGCCGAAATCCTACAAAAAGATGCCAACGATGCGCAGCTAAAAGTAATAATTTCGGTAACCAAGGTTGATGTAACTACCGATTTATCCATTGCTAAAGTATTTGTAAGCATTTTTCCAACAGAACAACGCAATGAAATTTTTAAAAATATTGCCGATAATACTCAAAAATTCAAACATCTTTTAGCACAACGAACCCGTCATCAATTACGAAAAGTTCCTAATTTAATTTTCTTTAACGATGACTCGTTAGATTATATTGATGGCATTGAAAAAGCACTGCGAGGCGAGGTTGAAAATCCTATTAAAAATCCAGACATTTTACCAAAACGTAAAAAAATATAGTGAACTTTCCGTTTTACATTGCTAAACGCTATTTAATTTCAAAAAGTAGTAATAACACTATAAACATTATTACGTTTATTGCTTTTCTAGGAGTTGTAATTGGAACTATAGCTTTGTTTATTGTACTTGCAGGTTTTTCGGGACTTAAAACATTTAGTATATCTTTTTTAAATATTTCAGACCCCGATTTAAAAATAACTGCTGAAAAGGGTAAAACCTTTGAATTTAATACACCGTTTCAACAAAAAATTAAGAGTATAAAAGGTATTGCATCCTACACTAAAGTACTGGAAGAACGAGCCTTTTTTAGTTATCACAACAAAGAGATGGTAGCTTATATTAAAGGCGTAGACACTAATTATTTAACAGTAAACAAAATAGACACAGCGTTGGTTGCAGGAAATTGGCTTCATAGCAATGTTGAAAATACCGCTGTGGTTGGTAACGGGATTTCAAGAAAATTATCCTTGGGAATTTATGATTTTATCGAACCGTTAAAAATTTATGTTCCAAAAGCAGGTTTGGGATACATCAACAGTCCTCGTGATGGATTTAAAGTAATAACAACACAAAATGTAGGTATTTATGCGTTAACAGAAGACATTGACAATAAATTTGTATTTGCTAATTTAAATTTGGTTCAAGGATTATTGTCATTAAATGCTAATGAAATTTCTGCTATTGAGCTTAAGGTAACAAAAGCAGCTACTGTACTAGAAACTCAAAAGTTATTGCAACAAGCTTTGGGGAGTGGTTTTAAAATAGAAACACGTGAGCAGCTTAATAAACTGTTTTACAAAATGTTAAATACAGAAAACTTGGTGCTCTATTTCATTTTTACCTTGGTATTAATTATTGCTCTTTTTAATGTTATTGGAGCAATTATTATGATGATTTTAGATAAAAAAGCCGATTTAAAAACACTGTCAAATTTAGGATTAACCCTAAAAGAAATTAAACATATTTTTATCCTTCACGGTTTTCTACTAACATTTGTAGGAATGATTACCGGAATATTTTTAGGCAGTATTTTAGTACTATTACAACTAAAGTATCAACTCTTTATGATTACCAACACCTTACCTTATCCGGTAGAATTTACTTTGCTAAACTTAATTATTGTAGTGGTAACCATAAGTTTATTAGGATTTATTGCATCTATAATTGCCAGTATCCGAATATCATCTAATGTAATTAACCAATAAGTTCGTTGCTGTATTGGTTGATGATTGATTCAAATACTTGTTCTATAGTATTAAAATCATCTGCAGTAACCAATTGAAGTCTGTATTCTTTAAAATGTGGAATTCCTTTAAAATAATTGGTATAATGTCTGCGGGTTTCCAACAAACCCAAACGCTCTCCTTTCCAATCCATAGCCATTTCCAGATGGCGTTTGGCAACCGCCACCCGCTCTGCAATAGTTGGTAGTTTCAAATGTTCGCCTGTTTCAAAATAGTACTTAATTTCTCTAAATATCCACGGATATCCAATGGCCGCACGCCCAATCATCGCTCCATCCAATCCGTAATCATCACGCATGGATTTTGCTCGTTCGGGTGAATCTACATCGCCATTGCCAAAAATAGGGATATGCATTCGTGGATTGTTCTTTACCTCTGTAATTGGTTTCCAGTTAGCCACTCCTTTGTACATTTGGTTCCTGGTTCTGCCGTGAATGGATAAAGCTTTAATTCCGGCATCTTGCAAGCGTTCGGCAACATCCACTATTTCTATGGATTTTTCATCCCAACCCAAACGGGTTTTTACTGTGATAGGAAGTTTGGTGTGTTTTACCATGGCTTCGGTAAGTTTTATCATCAGCGGAATGTCTTTTAAAATACCAGCTCCGGCACCTTTACAAACCACTTTACTTACCGGACATCCGTAGTTAATGTCAATAAAATCAGGATTGGATTGCTCTACAATTTCTACAGTTTTAAGCATGGAATCGAGGTTGGCACCAAAGATTTGGATACCCACCGGACGCTCTTTTTCGTAGATATCGAGCTTTACTTTACTTTTAACGGCATCGCGAATTAATCCTTCCGATGAAATAAACTCGGTATACACCACATCAGCGCCTAACTCCTTACATATTGCTCTAAAAGGAGGATCGCTCACATCTTCCATCGGGGCTAATAATAAGGGAAATTTTCCTAAATCAATCGTACCAATCTTTGCCATCTATCATCTTTTGTGGTGCAAAGTTAGGAAATTCTGTAATTTGTATGTTGATTACATTCTAATTGACTAAAAATTGTATTTTTGATTAATTCAACAACATTAATACTTTATGAAACATATTTTTAAATTTTTGATTTTATCCACACTAATTTTAGTTGGTTGTAAAACTCAAAAAACAACCCAAAGCACAACAGTTTACGATGCAAAATCAGGTGCAACAAAAATCGTAAACACTGTACATTACCCACAAGAAAAACACTTAAAAAATGTGCGTCAGCTTACCTTTGGCGGAGACAATGCTGAAGCTTACTTTAGCTTTGATGACACAAAAATTGTATTTCAAATTACTGACAAAGAGAAAGGTTTGGAATGTGACCAAATTTTTACCATGGATATCAACCAAGATTTAAAAGATGGTAAACTACCACAATTAATCAGTACCGGAGTTGGACGAACTACCTGCAGTTATTTCCTGCCGGGAAATCAATCCATTGTTTATTCCTCAACCCATTTAGGTAATCATGCGTGTCCGCATGTGCCTAATAAAGAAGATTATGGCGGAAAATACATTTGGCCTATTTATGATACATATGATATTTTTACAGCCGACCTCAACGGAAAACAACTCAAACAACTAACCTACGAACCGGGATATGACGCTGAGCCAACAGTATCGCCTAAAGGAGACAAAATTGTATTTACCTCTACCCGTAGTGGCGACTTGGAATTATATACCATGAATATTGATGGCACCGACGTAAAACAAATTACCTTTGATTTAGGCTACGACGGCGGTGCATTCTTTTCCCCAGATGGCAGCAAACTGGTTTTTAGAGCTTCACGCCCTAAAACTCCGGAAGAAATTAAAGAGTATAAAGATTTGTTAGCTCAAGGATTGGTACAACCCACCAATATGGAAATTTATGTTTGCAATGCCGATGGTTCTGACCTAAAACAAATTACCAATTTAGGGAACGCTAACTGGGCGCCGTTTTTCCATCCATCCGGTCAAAAAATCATATTTTCATCCAATCATAAATCGCACAGAAGTTTCAATTTATTTATGATAAATTTAGATGGAACCGGATTGGAGCAAATAACCTATGACTCGGTGTTTGACGCCTTTCCCATGTTCTCTTTTGATGGTAAAAAACTGATATTTTCATCAAACCGAAACAACAACGGAACCAGAGACACCAATTTGTTTATTGCAGACTGGGTAGATTAGCCCAATTTAAAACCATAACTAACAATAGTTGAGCTAGTTAAAAAACAGCTCAACTATTTTTTTTTTGATTATCTTGCACCCGATTTTAGATTGAACATGAAGAACATTAGGAATTTTTGCATTATTGCCCATATCGACCATGGTAAAAGCACCTTGGCCGATCGTTTATTAGAATTTACCAACACCATAACCGACCGCGAAAGAAAAGATCAGTTATTAGATAATATGGATTTGGAACGCGAACGAGGAATTACTATTAAGAGTCACGCTATCCAAATGGAATACGTATATAAAGGTGAGCAATATATCTTAAACCTGATAGACACTCCGGGCCACGTAGACTTTTCTTACGAAGTATCACGTTCTATTGCCGCTTGCGAAGGAGCCTTATTAATTGTAGATGCAGCTCAAAGCATACAGGCTCAAACCATTTCTAACCTCTATTTAGCTTTAGAAAACGATTTGGAAATTATTCCAATTCTTAATAAAGTAGATTTACCCAGTGCCAATCCCGAAGAAGTATCAGATGATATTATAGGGTTATTAGGATGCAAACATGAAGATATTATACCAGCAAGTGGTAAAACTGGATTTGGCGTTGACACCATTTTAGAAGCCATTGTTGAAAGAATTCCTGCTCCAAAAGGCTCTGTAGAAGAACCTCTTCAAGCACTAATTTTCGACTCTGTATTTAATTCTTATCGCGGTGTTGAAACCTATTTTAGAGTAATTAATGGCGAAATAAAACAAGGTCAAAAAATTAAATTTTTGGCAACCGGTAGAGATTATTTTGCTGAAGAAGTAGGTACATTAAAGTTAAATCAGGTTAAAAAGAATTCGGTTAAAGCAGGTGATGTTGGCTATTTAATTACCGGAATCAAAATTGCCAAAGAAGTAAAAGTAGGCGATACTATTACCGATGCAGTTAACCCAACCAAAAACCCGATTGAAGGTTTTGAAGATGTTAAACCCATGGTGTTTGCAGGAATTTATCCCGTTGATACCGAAGATTATGAAGAGTTAAGAAACTCGATGGAAAAGCTGCAGTTAAACGATGCCTCCTTGGTTTATGTACCCGAAAGTTCTGCTGCTTTAGGTTTTGGTTTCCGTTGCGGATTTTTAGGAATGCTACACATGGAAATCATCCAAGAACGCTTAGAGCGTGAGTTTGACATGACGGTAATTACTACAGTTCCAAACGTTTCGTATCATGCATACACCAAAAAAGAACCTGAAAAAGCAATAATTGTTAACAATCCATCAGACTTGCCCGATCCTTCAAAACTAGATCGTGTAGAAGAACCTTTTATAAAAGCTACAGTAATTACCAAAGCAGAATTTGTAGGAAATGTAATGAGCTTATGCATAGAAAAGCGTGGAGTAATCAAAAATCAATCCTATTTAACACCAGAGCGTGTTGAGTTAATTTTTGATATGCCATTGGCTGAAATTGTCTTTGATTTCTACGACCGATTAAAAACTGTTTCAAAAGGATATGCTTCGTTTGATTATCATCCAATTGGAATGCGTGAATCAAAATTGGTTAAAGTTGATATTTTATTAAATTCACAAACGGTTGATGCGTTGTCATCGCTTATGCATCAAGACAATGCGTATTCTATAGGTAAAAAAATGTGTGAGAAATTAAGACAACTTATACCGCGTCAACAATTTGATATTCCAATTCAAGCAGCTATCGGAGCAAAAATTATTTCGAGAGAAACCATCAAAGCTTTAAGAAAGGATGTTACAGCCAAATGTTATGGAGGCGATATTACACGTAAACGTAAATTATTAGAAAAACAGAAAAAAGGTAAAAAACGGATGCGAATGGTAGGAAATGTTGAAATTCCACAATCGGCATTTATGGCTGTATTAAAACTAAATGATTAAACTCATTACTATATAAAATAAAAAAAGTGCCAATAAGGCACTTTTTTTATGTGTAATTACTAAACGATTACTCGTTATATAACCATGCTTTTTTAGATAATAAAGCTTCTTCAGATTCAACGTGATCTTCATCAGGTACACAACAGTCAACTGGACAAACAGAAGCACATTGTGGCTCATCATGGAAACCTTTACATTCAGTACATTTATCAGTGATGATAAAGTAAAACTCATCCGACATAGGTTCGTTCATTGCATCAGCATCTACCTCAGCGCCAGAACTTGGTAATTTTACCATTCCACTTAATCCTGTGTTATCAGAGTACGACCACTCTGCATCTGGTTCATAAATTGCATTGTTCGGACATTCAGAAACACAAGCATCGCAATTAATACAGTCTTCAGTTATTTTAATAGCCATAATTAAATTTTTAATGTTTTAAACTTATGTAGCAAAGTTATAAATATTTATTATTTATTGTTTAATTTTGCAAAATATTTTAAACATTACACAAAAAGTATAATTCAAGTACATTATGATTTCAGACGAAAATAATACAAAAGAACATTTTGCGAGGGAAAATCATAAAATTGATACAGCCGTAATTCGGTTCGTAGGTGATTCTGGTGATGGAATGCAATTAACCGGAACTCAGTTTTCTGATACCGCAGCATTGTTTGGCAATGATGTAGCGACTTTCCCTAATTATCCCTCAGAGATTCGCGCTCCTCAAGGTAGTTTATACGGAGTTTCTGGCTTTCAAGTTCAATTTGGAAGTGTAGAAGTAACTACACCGGGTGATGAATTAGATTTATTGGTAGCCATGAATCCTGCGGCCTTAAAAACCAATTTATTTGCATTAAAACCAGGAGGTACTGTTATTGTTGATACCGATGCTTTTAACAAAAAGAATTTAGAGAAAGCTAAGTATCAAAACAACCCTTTGGAAGATGATACATTAAACAATTACCGAGTTATAAAGGCAGATATAACTGCTTTAACTCGCGAAGGATTATTAGACTTAGGTCTAGACAACAAGAGTATTACCCGTAGTAAAAATATGTTTACACTTGGAATGGTGTACTTTATGTACAACCGTTCTTTAGAACATTCTGAAGAATTTTTAACTAAAAAATTCAAAAGCAAACCACTTATTGCTGAGGCTAACATCAAAGCATTAAGAACAGGTTATTATTATGCAGAAACCTTAGAGTTAATGTCATCTACCTATGTGGTTGAACCTGCTAAAATGGATGCAGGAAAATATCGAGTAGTAATGGGTAATGATGCGACCGCCTGGGGATTTATGGCAGCAGCCGAAAAAGCCGGTCTTGAATTGTTCTTAGGATCATATCCAATTACACCAGCCACCGATATCTTACACGAATTGGTAAAACACCGTCATTTTGGTATTAAAACATTCCAAGCAGAAGACGAAATTGCTGGTATAGCATCGGCTATTGGAGCTTCCTTTGCCGGAAGTTTAGCAATTACCACAACATCGGGTCCTGGTTTAGCATTAAAAGGCGAAGCCATTGGTTTAGCCATGATTGCAGAATTACCACTAGTAATTGTTGATGTACAACGTGGTGGTCCATCAACCGGATTACCAACCAAAACCGAACAGTCTGATTTATTACAAGCAATGTACGGTCGAAACGGAGAAAGTCCGGTAATTATTGTTGCTGCAAGCACACCTGCCAATTGTTTTGAATTTGCCTTTGAAGCTTCAAAATTGGCTTTAGAGCATATGACACCAGTTATTTTATTAACCGATGGATTTATTGCAAACGGATCGGCACCATGGAAAATTAAAAGCGTAAAAGATTTACCTGAAATTAAACATCGAATTGTACCAAAAGGAACAACAGAATATTTAGCTTATGTAAGAGATGAAGATCGCTTAGCCAGAAGTTGGGCATTGCCTGGAACACCTGGTTTAGAACACCGTATTGGTGGTTTGGAAAAAGACAAAGTTTCTGGTTGCGTAAATCAGGGGCCTGAAAACCACGAATATATGGTAAACATCAGGGCTGAAAAAGTAAAACGTGTAGCTAATTATATTCCGAATATTGAAGTAGAATATGCTCAAGAAGGCGATTTATTGGTTGTAGGATGGGGAGGAACTTTTGGAAACATCCATGCAGCCGTAAAAGAAATGAACGACCAAGGTTATAAAGTAGGTCATGCTCATTTTAATTACATCAATCCATTACCGAAAAACACTGCAGAAATTTTTGCTAAATACAAAAAAATTGTTGTGTGTGAACTAAATCTTGGACAACTTGTTCAATTATTTAGAAGCGACTTCCAGCAATACGAGTTTTTACAGTATAACAAAGTACAAGGATTACCTTTTACAAAATCAGAATTAACTCAACATTTTAAAGGGTTACTCTAAACTAATTAATTATGGAAAATAGCATAAAATATACATTCAAAGATTTTGCATCAGATCAAGAAGTTAGATGGTGTCCGGGTTGTGACGACTATGTAGTACTTAGAGCGATGCAAAAAGCACTCCCTGAAATGGGATTAAAAAAAGAAGATGTAGTGTTCATATCAGGAATTGGTTGTTCATCACGATTCCCGTATTATATGGATTCTTACGGATTTCATGGAATTCACGGTAGAGCACCCGGAATTGCAAGCGGTGTTAAAATTGCCAATCCAAATTTAAGTGTTTGGGTAATGACCGGAGACGGAGACTCTACTGCTATTGGAGGAAATCACTTTATCCACTTGTTAAGAAGAAACCTTGATATTAACATCGTATTATTCAACAATGAAATTTACGGATTAACAAAAGGTCAGTTTTCACCAACTTCACTATTAGGTCAAAAAACAAAATCATCGCCTTACGGAAATACGCAAGCACCTTTTAATATCGGACAATTAGCGCTTGGAGCCAATGCCCGTTTCTTTGCAAGAATACCAGGAAATGAACCAAAAACATTAACCGAAGCCTTTATTGAAGCTGAAAAGTTTAAAGGAACCGCTTTAGTAGAAGTATTGCAAAACTGTGTAATTTTTAATGACGGATGTTTTACCAAATATACTGACAAAGAACTAAGAGACGATGCTCAATTAGTTGTTGAACACGGTAAACCGATGATTTTTGGAAAAGACAAAGATAAAGGATTAATGCTTAAAGGTTTTAAACTAGAGGTTGTAACTATAGGTGAAAACGGTATTACAGAAGCTGATGTTTTAGTTCACGATGCTGAAGAAGTCGATTTAACCTTACACCAAATGCTTATCAAATTACAGTATCCGCTTGTAACGGGAGTAATAAGAAGAGTAACCGAGGTAACCTTTGAAGACTTAGAACACCAACTAACTAGCAAAATAAAAACTGCATCGCCTGTATCTTCAGTTGATGAGTTATTTTTCTCTGGTGAAACATATGATGTAAAATAATGGGGTATCTCATTATTTTACATCCCCCAATTAATTTTTCTCAACCCTTAAATAATTTTTAAATGGGATCAGAAGCACTTATAGTATTTTTATTATCTGGTGTCGCCTTAGTTGCCGGCGCCAATTTTTTATCTAATTTAATTTCACACAAGTCAGACAATCCAAGTAAAAGAGAACCTTATGAGTGTGGTATGGAAACAATTGGACCTACATGGGTTCAATTTAAAGTTGGGTACTATTTATTTGCAATTTTATTCCTCATTTTTGATGTGGAAATTGCATTTTTAGTGCCTTGGGCCGTAGCTTTTAAAGAAATCGGTTTTGTAGCTTTAGTTGAAATACTCATCTTCTTATTAATTCTTGGATTAGGATTGTTGTACGCTTGGAAAAAACGCGCATTACGATGGGAATAGAACAAAATGCAACACCGAAAGATTTTCCTGGGCAAATAATACCCGCTGGAAATGGTGGTAACATTACCATTACCACGTTAGACAAAGTGATTAACTGGGGACGCTCCAATTCGCTTTGGTCTCTTTATTTTGGTACTAGCTGTTGTGCAATAGAAATGATGCAAACAGGAGCAGCTAGACACGATTACTCCAGATTTGGTTTTGAGGTAGCTCGGCCTTCACCAAGACAAGCCGACCTTATTATCATTGCAGGAACCATAGTAAACAAAATGGCACCGGTTTTACGTCGTTTATACGACCAAATGGCCGAACCAAAATATGTTATTGCCATGGGAGCTTGCGCCATATCTGGCGGACCTTTTTATTACAATACCTACTCTGTAGTAAAAGGAGCTGATCACGTTATTCCGGTTGATGTTTATGTTCCTGGATGCCCTCCAAGACCAGAAGCATTACTTGAAGGAATGATGATGTTACAAGAAAAAATTAGAACAGAAAGCCTTAAACATAAGGTAAATCCGATTGACGGATTTGATCAAGGTTTATAAAATTAATAGTATGACAAATAGCGACCTACAAACTTTAATAAGCTCTTGGAATTCTGAATTAGAATTCTCGGAAGCTGAATCGCAGTTTTTAAACATTACTGTTAAACCTGAACATCTACACGAACTTTTATCACAACTTAAATCGAACACCGAAACATCATTTGATTATCTATTCTGCTTAACCGGAATGGATTGGGGAACTGACTTAGGAGTTGTGTATCACTTAGAATCAACTACACACAGACATCAGCTGGTTGTAAAAGTTAAAACTTCCGACAGAGAAAATCCAACTTTTGACAGCGTTTGTGATATTTGGTCTACCGCAGAATTTCATGAAATGGAAGTGTTTGATTACTTCGGTATCAAATTTAACAACCATCCAAACTTAAAGCGTTTATTTATGCCTAAAGACTGGGTGGGGTATCCATTAAGAAAAGATTATGTAGATGAGGTTAATATGATTATTAAATAACAGATTAATGGAAACAACTTTCGAAAAAAACAGTTTTAAATCTGAAGAATATTTCATCAATATGGGACCTCAACACCCTGCAACGCACGGTGTTTTACGTTTACTTTTAACTATTGATGGTGAGATTATAAAAAATGTGGAACCCGATTTAGGGTACATCCACCGCTCGATTGAGAAAATGTGTGAACGCGATAGCTATCAGCAAATTGTTCACCTTACAGATCGAATGGATTATTTATCTGCTCATATCAACAATGAGGCAGTATGTTTAGCCGTTGAAAATGCCTTGGGACTTGAAGTACCAGAACGCGTTAAGGTAATCAGAACGATTATTGCCGAGTTAACCCGTTTGGCATCACACCAACTTTGGTGGGGTGTTATGGGGATGGATGTTGGAGCTTTAACTACGTACTTTTACGGTTTTAGAGACCGCGAAATGATTAATGATATTTTTGAAGAAACCTGCGGAGCTCGTTTAACGATGAATTACAACATCCCTGGTGGATTAATGTTTGATATTCATCCAAACTTTGTTCAACGTACCAAAGACTTTGTAGCACATTTCAAAACTAAATTACCTGAATACGATACCTTGTTAACGGGTAATGTTATTTTTCAAAAACGTACGAAAGGTGTGGGTATTTTAACCAAAGAAGATGCTATTTCGTTTGGAACCTCTGGGCCTGTAGCACGTGCTTCGGGTTATTCTTGCGACGTAAGAAAACTGCATCCGTATAGCGCCTATGATCGTGTTAATTTTAACGAAGCTCTATTCACAGAAGGTGATACGTTTGCACGTTACCGCGTTAGAATTCAAGAAATGTGGGAATCATTAGCAATTATTGAACAATTAATTGACAATATTCCGGAAGGCGATTATAAAACAGCTACCAATGCTGTTATTAAATTACCAAAAGGAGAATTCTATCAAAAAGTGGAGACAGCTCGTGGAGAATTGGGAGTATTTATCGTGAGTGATGGGAAGAAAAATCCATACCGATTAAAATTCCGTTCACCAGGATTTTCAAACCTATCGGCCTTGAAAAAAATGGCGGTAGGAAGTAAGTTAGGAGATTTAGTTGCCATGATGGCTACTTTAGATATTGTTGTACCAGATATTGACCGATAAGATTATGAATATACCTTTAAGTATAACAAAAAATATCCACGATTGGCTTTTCGAAGTAATGTCGGCTCCGGTAGCCACAGTAGTAGAAAAGGTTCTGATTGCGGTGGCATTCCTTGGGTTTTTTGCCTTAGCGGGATTGTTATTAGTATATATGGAGCGTAGAATTGCTGCATTTTTCCAATTGCGTTTAGGTCCGAACCGAGTAGGTCCGCAAGGAATTTTTCAAACAATTGCTGATGCGCTTAAATTAGTTTCTAAGGAGTTAACCGGAACGGTAAAAGCAGATCAGTTTTTATACAAACTGGCTCCTTATTTCTTAATTGTTGCTTCTTTAATGGCATTATCAGTATTGCCATTTTCAAAAGAATTACATGCCTTTGACATCAATATCGGAGTGTTTTTCTTGATTGCGATTTCATCCATAGGAGTTATCGGAATTTTAATTGGAGGCTGGAGTAGCAACAACAAATACGCCTTAATTGGTGCGATGCGAAGCGGATTACAAACAGTCAGTTACGAACTATCTGTTGGTCTGTCTATTTTAACCATCGTAGTGTTGGCTGGTTCATTGCAAATTTCAGAAATTATTGAAGCACAACGCAATGGATGGTTTATCATTCAAGGACATATCCCAGCGGTTATTGCTTTTATGATATTTATGATTGCAGGAACTGCCGAAACCAACAGAGCACCTTTTGATTTGGTAGAAGCAGAATCAGAATTAGGAGCAGGTTTCCATACTGAATATTCAGGGATGAACTTCGCCTATTTCTTTTTAGCAGAATTTATAAACATGTTTATTATAGCAGCTATTGGAACGATTTTGTTCTTTGGAGGGTATTTGTCTCCTTTTGGAATAACAGAATCAATCCCGCTGTTGGGTGTGTTTTGGTTTATGATAAAAGTATTAGGATTGGTTTTCTTGATGATGTGGTTCCGTTGGACCTTCCCTCGTCTAAGAGTAGACCAGTTATTGACTTTAGAATGGAAGTATTTATTACCAATTAACTTATTCAATATAGTGCTGATGGCCATTATTGTTTGGTTAGGATTAACCATAAATTTTTAAACTATGGGATATTTTTCAGATATATATAACGGGATAAAAACTTTGTTAACGGGAATGTCTGTTACCGGAAAGTATTTTATCAATGCCCGTAAAGAAATTATAACACAAGAATTTCCAAACAACCGAGATACCTTAAAAATGTTCGATCGTTTTAGAGGTGAGGTAGTAATGCCACACGATGAAAACAACGAACATCGTTGTACCGGTTGTCAGAAATGTGAATTAGCTTGTCCAAATGGTTCAATAGAAATTATTTGGGATAGAGTTATTGATGAAGAAACAGGAAAGAAAATAAAAGCGATTGATAAGCATATTTATCATCTTTCTATGTGTACCATGTGCGGATTATGTATTGAAGCTTGTCCAACTGATGCTATTAAATGGAGTCAAAACTTCAGTAATTCTGCCTATGACAGAACTGTTTTGACAAAAGTGTTAAACAAACCCGGCTCTAAAATTATGCCTGGTGTAAAAGACAAAGAATAATTATGGAACAAATCATTTTTTACATCTTATCACTTATTATGGTGGTGTTTGCGATTGCTTCCGTAACAAGTCGTAAAATTTTAAGAGCTGTAGTGTACCTGTTATTTGTATTAATAGGAATCGCCGGATTTTATTTCTTAATCGATTATAACTACCTGGCTGCTATACAACTTACCGTATATGCAGGCGGTATTATTGTACTGTTTATTTTCTCGGTATTATTGATTCATCACATCGAATCAAAACTGGAAGTACCTTCTTTGGGAAGACGTCTTTTAGTTGGATTTGGTAGTTTAGTAGGTGCTTCTGTAACACTTTTCACAATTTGGTCACATCCATTTAATGTTGCAGAAAATAGCACTAAAGCAACTGAAGTTGCAGATATTGGGAGAGGATTTTTAAGTTATGGCGAAGGCGGATTTATTTTACCGTTTGAAGTGATTAGTATCTTATTACTTGCAGCCATGATTGGAGCAATTATCGTTGCCAAAGGAACCCGTTTAACTCAAAAAAATTAACAGTATGATTCCAGGAGTAACTATATACGAAATATTAACCGTTACAACCCTCCTATTCTTTATCGGAGTGTACGGATTTGTAACGCGCAAAAACTTAATCTCAATTTTACTTTCGGTAGAATTAATGTTAAACGCAGTGGCTATAAACTTTGTTGCTATCAACAAATATTTATACCCTGATATGTTAGAAGGAGTTTATTTTTCAGTATTTATTATAGCAGTAGCTGCAGCAGAAACTGCCTTGGCTATTTCAATAATAATCAATTTATACCGATTGGTAACCTCTGTAGATGTTAACGTAACTGAAACTATGAAGCATTAATATTTAAGACGATGGATTTTACATATACAATATTAATACCGTTAATTCCGCTCGCAGTTTTTCTTATTTTAGGACTTAATGCCTTAAAGATAAAAGAAAATGTAGCCGGAATTGTAGGAGTTTTAGGATTACTTGCTTCTACAATTTTATCATTTTATACCGCCTTTCAGTACTTTTTTAAGGTTGGGAAAGTAGATGGCGTTTACCAAACCTTTGTTGAAAAAACAACTTGGATGAATTTCACCGACACCTTAGCTATCGATATGGGTGTTTTAATTGATCCGATTTCAGTAATGATGTTGGTAGTTGTTTCTACCATTTCATTAATGGTGCATTTATACAGTAGAGGATATATGCATGGCGACCAAGGATTTACACGATTCTTCGCGTATTTATCGCTGTTCTCATTCTCTATGTACGGATTGGTGCTGGCTACCAACTTATTCCAAATTTATATTTTCTGGGAATTGGTTGGGGTGTCATCGTTCTTACTAATTGGATATTATTACACAAAACCATCAGCCATTGCTGCCTCTAAAAAAGCCTTTATAGTAACTCGCTTTGCTGATTTTGGATTTTTAGTAGGAGTTATCATGATTGGTTTTTATACCGGAACATTTGATTTTGTTACCTTAAATGACCCAATTGCATTGCAGGATACGGCATCACCAATCATGCAGAATATTGGAGTGACTTTTATGGGCTTTTCGGTAATCACAACTGCTTTGGTATTGATTTTTGTAGGCGGAGCCGGTAAATCGGCTATGTTCCCGCTTCACATTTGGTTACCTGATGCGATGGAAGGTCCAACACCGGTTTCTGCGTTAATACACGCTGCAACCATGGTTGTTGCGGGCGTATACTTAGTAGCTAGATTATTCCCGATGTTCCACTTCATTGAAGGCGGAATTGCACTGGAAGTAGTAGCCTATGTGGGAGGATTCTCCTCATTAATAGCAGCTGTAATCGCTTTAACACAATACGACATAAAACGAATTTTAGCCTTCTCAACCATGTCACAAATTGGTTATATGATGATGGCATTGGGTATTTCAGGATATGGTGGTGTTGAAGGATTAGGATTTACAGCTTCGATGTTCCACTTATTTACACATGCAATGTTTAAGGCTTTATTATTCTTAGGCGCAGGTTCTGTAATTCATGCTGTACACAGCAATGTGTTGCAAGATATGGGTGGCTTAAGAAAATATATGCCAATAACCAATATTACCTTTTTAATTGCTGCTTTAGCAATTGCAGGAGTTCCGCCATTTGCAGGCTTCTTCAGTAAAGATGAAATCTTGGCAGCGGCTTATGAAAGCAATCAATTATTGTTCTGGGTTGAATGGATTGTAGCTGGTTTAACAGCCTTTTATATGTTTAGATTGTACTTTGGTATATTCTGGGGTAAAGAACGTGTTTACAAGCATGCTCCACATGAATCGCCTTTATCAATGACATTGCCTCTGATGTTTTTAGCAGTTGTATCTGCGATTGCAGGTTTAGTTCCTTTCAGTCAGTTTGTAAGTCCAGATTTAGTTGGATATACTACTCACATTCATATGGATATTGCAGCAATGTCAGTGGGAATTGGAGTTTTAGGAATTGCAATTGCATGGATAATGTATAAAAAAGAAACAACCATTGCAGATAAAATTACATCGGCATTTGGATTCTTCTATAAATGGACTTACAACAAGTTTTATATTGATGAGCTTTACTTGTTTATTACGCGTCAAATAATTTTTAAACGGATTGCTCAACCATTTGCTTGGTTTGACAAAAATGTCGTTGATGGAACCATGAATTTGATAGGTAATACAACAGTTGATATTTCTAAAAAAATAAAAGGTGCACAATCGGGCAAAGTACAAGATTATGCTTTTGCTTTTATTTCAGGAGTTGTAATTGTCATAATGGTTTTCATCTATTTTATGAACTAACTAATTTAAGATTATGGATATATTATCATTATTTGTTATAGTTCCTGTTTTAACCGTTTTAATTTTAGTATTTGCTAAAGATTTAAAACAGGCACGCACCATTGCTTTAATTGGAGGATTAGTTCAATTAGGCATGGCTGTTAATTTACTTTTTGAATATTTCAAAGAGCGCGCACTAGTACCAACTTCAGAAAGTCCAATGTTGTTTGTTAAAGACTACATTTGGTTTGAGAATTTCAACATCCATTACACTATTGGAGTTGATGGAATATCAGTAGCTATGTTAATATTAACATCAATAGTAGTATTAGCTGGTGTATTTATATCATGGAAAATTAAAGATTTGCCAAAAGAATTCTTTGTGTCTCTAATTGTATTAGCAACTGGGGTGTATGGATTTTTTATTTCAATTGATTTGTTTACCATGTTTATTTTCTATGAAATAGCAGTTATTCCAATGTACTTATTAATTGGTATTTGGGGTTCTGGACCTAGAGAATATTCAGCAATGAAATTAACTTTGATGTTAATGGGTGCTTCAGCTTTATTATTAGTTGGAATTTTAGGTATTTACTTTAATTCAAATGCCGATGGAGGAGCATTAACCTTTAATATTTTAGAAATTGCTAAAGTTAACATCCCGTTTGAAGCTCAGAAATTGTTCTTCCCATTAACATTTATTGGGTTTGCAGTTTTAGGTGCTTTATTCCCGTTTCATACGTGGTCACCTGATGGTCACGCATCAGCACCTACAGCAGTATCAATGTTACACGCAGGGGTATTAATGAAATTAGGAGGTTACGGTATTTTTAGAGTTGCCATGTATTTATTACCATTAGGCGCAATTGATTGGTCTTGGTTCTTCATCATACTTGCAGTAATTGGAGTTGTTTACGGAGCTTTGGCAGCTATTCGTCAAAATGATTTAAAATACATCAACGCCTATTCATCAGTGAGTCACCTTGGAATGGTGTTGGTTGCTTTATTAATGTTGAATAAAACCGCTTGGAACGGAGCCATCTTACAATCCCTATCACACGGATTTATGACGGCACTTTTCTTTGCCTTAATTGGTATGATTTACGAAAGAACACACACCCGTGATATTCAGAAATTAGGAGGCTTATTAAAAGTGCTTCCGTTTATATCTGCAGTATACATTATCGGTGGTATGGCATCCTTAGGATTACCTGGATTTAGTGGTTTCGTTGCTGAGATGAACATCTTCGTAGGAGCATTCCAACATCAGGATTTATTTCACAGGGTAGCAACTATCGCTACGATATCAGCTATTGTTGTAACTGCAGTATACATATTACGTGTAGTTGGAATAATGTTGATGGGGCCGATTAAAAATGAAGAGTTTAATGATTTACCGCCATCGACCTGGTTTGAGCGTTACGGACTTTATTTATTATTGATTCCGATTATCGGTATGGGTATGGCGCCGCTTTGGTTAAGCGATATGATTTTAGATAGTTTAACGCCTTTTATAGCGCGTTTTTAATAATATAAACAGATAAAAAATGGATTTTAGTAGTTTATTATTAATGCGTCACGAATTTGTTCTTCTAGCAATCTTATTACTGATGATTGTAGCAGAAATCTTTGTGAGCGAAAAAAATAAAAAAAACCTGGTTAATTTAGGCATCGTTCTTTTTGCAATTCACACTGCAATTGGTTTACTGCCGTTAACAGAAGGAACGCTTTTTGGAGGCATGTACAAAACAACCGTGTTAACACATTTCTTTAAAAGCGTATTAAATATAGGAGTGTTAATTTTATTGCTTCAGTCGGGTGATTGGTTACGTGATAAAGTAGCAAATCAGAATAAAGCGACAGAATTCTTTATGTTAATATTCTCATCTTTATTGGGATTATTTTACATGATTTCTGCTGGAGATTTCCTGATGTTTTACATCGGTTTAGAACTTTCTACCTTACCGATTACTGCTTTAGTAGCTTATGAATCATTAAAACAAAAATCGAGCGAAGCTGGTATTAAATTAATTTTATCGGCTGCATTAGCATCAGGTACTTCGTTATTTGGTATTACTATGATGTATGCTACTTCGGGATCACTTTATTTTGATTTGATGACCATAACAGCAGATAACTTAACCATTTTAGGGTTTTTAATGTTCTTTGCAGGTTTAGCATTTAAAATATCATTAGCGCCATTTCATTTTTGGACTGCAGATGTTTATGAAGGAGCACCAATTAGTGTTGCATCTTACTTGTCTGTTATTTCAAAAGGAGCAGCTGCCTTTGTGTTGATGATTTTACTATTCACGTTGTTTAGACCTTTAGAATCTATCTGGATAAACTTAATGTATGTGATTGCTTTGTTAACCATGTTTATTGGTAACTTATTTGCCATTCGTCAACAAAATTTAAAGCGATTCTTAGCTTTTTCTTCTATTGCACAAGCAGGTTTTATTTTATTAGGCTTGCTATCAGTGGATCAATTAGGAGCTACAACCGTAATCTATTTTGTCATGATATATGTGTTTTCTAATTTAGGAGCTTTTGGTGTGGTACAAGCTATATCAAATGCAACCGGTAAAGAAGAAATTGGTGATTATGATGGTTTGTATAGAACGAATCCGTTATTGAGTTTAGTAATGTTATTAGCTTTATTCTCATTGGCCGGAATTCCGCCAGTTGCAGGTTTCTTTGGTAAGTTTTTCTTATTTATGGCTGCTGCCTCTAAAGGATATTATTTATTAGTATTCTTGGCTGTAGTTAACGTAACAATTTCATTATATTATTATTTATTGGTAGTAAGAGCTATGTTTTTACGTAAAAGCGACACTGCAATTCCATACTTTAAAAGTAAACCAATGATGAAATTAGGTTTGATTATAACAGTAGTTGGTATACTTTCTATTGGATTATACGCTCCTTTATACGATTACTTATTTGAAATTAGTAACAGTATTTTTAAATTATAAATTATGGCACTTTTAGGATCACATCAGTTTGGAGATATAGAAGGTACACGTGTTACTTTCGTAGAAAAAGGAACTTCTAAAGAACGTGCAGATTTTTTATCGGCATTGTTAAAACATAATAATTTTGAAGTTATTATAGCAGAAGATAAACGAAAATCAGAAGAAGAGCCACAATTGTATACCGTTGCTGTTACTGATATGGTATTTAACCCAACCGTATGGGTATATCAACGCAGATTAAAAACCTTTGACGGGAGAAAAGTTACTCCTGCCTATTGGAATCAGGTTGATGAAGATACCAAACCACAATATTGGGAATACATGAAATAACTATTTCATTTACTTAAAAAAAGCTACCAGATGGTAGCTTTTTTTATACTTCTAATCCTTCAAGTTCTTTGCCTAAATAAATAAACTTATAACCTTTCTGAACTTTAGAAACGGATTTAAATGTGGTAATTATATGAATTATCCCATAATTATCTTTTACAAATAATGGGATAGAGTATTTAGCGGCATTAATTGATGCTAAAACACTTTCATAATGTTCTGTAGATTTCAAATGAAGTTCATTTATAACGGGATAATCTCTTGCTACTTCACTTAAATTAATAAAATCATCCGTTACTGAAAATAAAATTTCGTCGGCAACAGACTTAGGATTTTTTAATTCATGTGGACTGATAAGTCTAAAAGAACCGCTTTCTCCAAATTGTTCACTAAACTTACTCATTGCAAACTTATTTACCTCATTACTACCTGATAGGGCTAACAGATATCCTATATCATTTAACTCAATATTTTCTAATAAATCATCAGAATAAATATTGTCTTCAAAAGCTTCCAAACTTAATTCTTTAGCTTTATCAACCAAAATTGGATTGCTATCAATTAAAACAACTCTTCTGCCTTGTTCTTGTAAGTACAATGCAATTAATCTTGACACTTCGGATGCTCCAATTATTAAAACACCGGTTGAGTGTTTTAAGTATACTCCTAAGCCTTTTGCTACTAATCTTGCAGTAGTAGCATTTAAAAGTACCGTTCCCAGTACAACCATAAAAACCAAGGGTGTTATATATTCTGCGCCCTCTTTGCCCGCCAATGCTAATTTCAAACCAAAGAGTGAAGCAATACCGGCAGCTACAATTCCTCTTGGTCCAACCCAACTGATAAAAAATTTTTCTTTACTATTTAACGATGAATTTCTGGAACTTAAAAATACGCCAATTGGTCTTATTATAAGTATAATAATAAGGAACAAAATTAATATATTGTTATTTAACAGTAATTTTAACTCTCTAATATTAATGTTAGCTGCTAATAATATAAACAGCATTGATATTAATAAAATGCTAATAGTCTCCTTAAAGTAAATAATGTCTTTTAACTCTGTAACATTTTTGTTGCCAATTACCATTCCCATAACAACAACCGTTAATAAACCCGATTCGTGGGCAAACAAATCGGATATAACAAAAATTAATAAAACGGTTGCCAGTGTTATTAAATTCATCAAATAATGTGGAATCCAATTGCGTTTAATGGCAAAATACAAGGCATGCGCTGCGGTAAATCCAAGAGAAAATCCGGTAACAACTATCTTGGAAAAATCAATAACTGCTTGTGTTGTGTACGATTCTCCGCTGCCTTGACCAACATTGATAAACTCAAAAATTAATACTGCAACTAAGGCTCCAATCGGATCAATAAGAATACTTTCCCATTTTAAAACCGTAGAAATTTCCTTTTTTAAGGGTAAATTTCGCAAAATAGGATTGATTACTGTTGGGCCTGTTACAATTATTAGTGATGAAAATAAAAATGACATTGCCCAGTTTAACCCAATCAAGTAATGCACAGCCAAAGCTCCACCAATTAACGTTACCAAAGAACCAAGAGTAATTAGTTTAAAAATAACAGGACCAACACTTTTAATTTCACTTTTTTTAAGTGTCATACTTCCTTCAAATAAAATTATTCCGATTGCTAAAGACACAAAACTAAATAGCTGATTACTAGGAAATAATCCATGGGTTCCATTCCAGATGGGCTCAATCCATTTACTTCCGTCAATTGTTAAAAAAGTAGAAAAAGGACCAACTATTAAACCAATTAAAATTAAGGGTAAAATGGCCGGTAATTTTGATTTCCATGCAACCCACTGAGCAAAAATTCCAAGAATTACTATACTTGATAACTCTAACATATCAATTAATTTCTTCTAATATAATTAATTATAATTTAACTGCTGCATTTCTGTAAAAATTGCGCATTTTTATATCATTTGATTATAAAATACAATTTTTATGGTCTATATTTACTCAAGTTTTACATCTTAACTACTAACATATGAAACTCAAACAACTAACTGAAGATTGGACCTCAGTAGTTATAGCATCACTTTTAATATTTGCTATCGTTGCTACATCGTTTTTTCCTGAACTACCTAAATTTGGCCCTAAAGAAGGCTGGACAGGGTGGACCGTATTAAGCGCTGAGGTATTTACAACCGGAAACTCAATTAGATTACTCTTAACTTTTTTATACTTCTTCTTATTTACCTTAATTGGAGGAAGCTTAATGGGTAAATCTATTAAAAACATCGTAAGAGCATTCCCACTCGTTTTTTTATTATCCATGGCAGCTCAATTTATTGCATCGAGTGGTTCCATGAAAAATTTAGGTTTAGAAACTGTACTGTTTTCATTACTTATTGGGTTAGCCATTAGCAATATTTTCAAAGTTCCACAATGGTTAAAGTCTGGAATTCAAAGCGAATTTTACATTAAAATTGGATTGGTGATGCTAGGTGCCTCAGTATTGTTTTCAGAAATTATGAAAGCCGGATTTTTTGGTCTAATTCAGGCAGTTATCGTAGTAATTTCTGTATGGTATTTTGCTTTTTGGATTGCCAAAAAGATGAAAATTGATGAAGAACTTTCTATAATGATGGCAAGTGCCGTAAGTATTTGCGGTGTATCTGCCGCTATTGCAACCGCCGGAGCCATTAAAGGCGATAACAAGAAATTAAGTTACGTAGTGTCCTTGGTGCTCATTGTAGCCATTCCTATGATGATTTTCATGCCGCTTATTGCACGTTGGTTAGGGCTAAGTGATGAGGCAACCGGTGCTTGGTTAGGCGGTACTATTGATACCACAGGAGCGGTGGTAGCATCAGGAACTATAGCTGGTGATATTGCTTTAAAGTTTAGTACTATCATTAAATTTTCACAGAATATTTTATTGGGTGTTGCTGCTTTTCTTATTTCTATTTATTGGACCTTTAAACAAGTAGAAGGTAATAAAGCTGCAGAAAAACCAACACTTAAAGTTATTTGGGATCGTTTCCCTAAATTTGTGCTTGGATTTATTTTAGTTTCACTATTTTTCTCATTTGTAGTTTCACCAGAAACTGCCGAATTAACAGGAAAAACCATTAAGAGTTATCAGTCTTTATGGTTCAATTTAGCTTTTATTTGCATTGGTTTGGAAACCCGATTTAAAGATATTATTGAACTTGACAGAGGCCGTCCTTTGATGGCATTTTTAACTGCTCAATTATTTAATATTATAATTACATTAGCTGTTGCTCATGTATTGTTTGAAATGCTTTGGGTAGGATAATTTAATATTAACTTATAAATAAAAAACCCTTCAGTAAGAAGGGTTTTTTATTTACAGTATTTTATTTCTGCTTATCAATTAATACTTTTTTAACAGTAATTCCGTCAACAGATTTTATATGAAGTATATAAACTCCTGTTGCTATGTTGTTAACCGATAACTGAACATTTCTAGAATCAGGTACGTTGATCCACGTTCTAATTACCTGACCTAAATAATTGTACATGGTTACATCTTCAATTTTAGTGTCAACAATTTTATTAACGTTTATAATAGCATTTCTATTATCGGCATAAACACTGATTCCTTTTTCTATAGATATTTCATCCAATCGCATTAATCGAGATTGGAATACCAATGAGAATCGGTCTTTATATTCGCCCGGTTCTAAATTAATTTCAAACGGACTTTCATTAATCTTATAGGTTTCTCCATTCAAATTATCTTTGATATACAAATCAATTTTATTATCTAAATTTTCAAGAGAATCAAGTCGAATTCGAGCAATTCCAGCTTGACTTATTTTAATACTAAGTGGTAATTCCTGATCGCTATTAAAGTTATTAACTCCCTGTATTACAGCTTTTAATCCGTTAATTAACCAAACAATATCTTCTTTATTATTTTCTGCTAATAAACCGTCATAACCCAGATCAAAGTTATTGGATGCATTTGGATCGACACCAACCAACAACTCTCTGTGATATCCTTTAGGGGAATCAAACATCAACCTAATTTTAGAGCGTTTGTCATTTTCTTCTATAGGATTTTCTGTGCTTACATTACCTGGCTTTTTGGTTTTTATTTGCATGGTTCTGATGTGAACAGATCCTTCATTGGCTAATCCTGTAACTTTTTCACGTTGGAATGCCCGTTGATTGTTTCTAAACAAGATATCACCACCTACTACAGGTGATGTAATATTTTCATCGCCTAATTGAGCATCTAAAGTTGCATTTACAAAGAATCCTTGGCTTACAGCAATAAAACGTTCTGGGACCTTTGTACCTGTTGCTCCGGAGGCATTTATTCGGTAATCGTTAGAAATGGCGCTTGATCCACCCATTAGTGTATAAGTAGCATAACCGCCAATGTATTCTGCTAAATTATGCGTATGCCCACTAAAATGATCCCAGAAATATAAGGTACCATTGATAACATTATCTGAATTTCTACCACCACTATCTTTAATATTATCCTTAATAAATTCATTGGCATCGATGGCTGATGGATACGGATTTCCAATGAGTCGGTTATTACCAGCCATGATTGATAAGGTTAAAGTACCATTGTTTGGTTTTCCTCTGAAAACATAATTCTGCGTATCAGCAATAGCAGCAAAACCAGAGGTTCCTTTCATGGTGTATCCTTCGCCTGGGTATACAAGTCCGGTACTTCCAATATGTTTCCACTCTTCGTATATACCTGAAGTTCCGTTATGTTTCCAAAGCCAGTAGTTACTCAATTTTATTGGATAGGTCAATGCAAAATCGGCATGCTTTACCCAGTTGCCAAAATTGATAGGTCCGGCTCCGTTTGGATTTTGAGAGTCGGTTCCATCCATCAACATTTGGGCAACACTAAATGGTGCATTATTGGTAACCGCACCTTGATAACTTACCGGTGAAGACCAATAGTTATAATTATAACTGCTTTGGGTTCCTTGCTGATCGCGCTCTACATAACCAGGACTATCAGCATCCAATATACTTTCGCTAAACTGATCCGTTACAAATTCCTTACTAATAGGATGTAAATAGCCGAAGCGTCTTTGCAGCAATTGCGATTCCCCAACCAAATCAATATTACCAGCTAATTTAAGATAATGCGTTATCCACAACATTTGTCCGTTATTAAACTCATCCGGAGTTTGAGTTGGATCCACCACTTTAATCAATTTACCTGGAGTGTCTGAAATTAATCCCATTAGGGTAATTCCTGAAGCATTAGTTATTGCAGTTGTATTGATGTTATGTGATGTTCTAACAATATTCCAGTCAATTTTTGTATTGTTATAACCAGTGCTGTTTGGATAATCCCAAACGGTTGCACCCCATCTCCATGGTGTAATTCCCGCCGTTCTGTTTGTCCAATCTCCATCTCTAACGGTATAGTATGGTAACGGCGCTGTTTCGTCTTGTGCTGTGGTGATGTTTCTTAGTTTACCATCTACACCTTTGCCTTCAAACGGTTTAAGGTATCCACAATCAATTTGATTCATGCGGTAATATCCTATTAAATTTGACCACAATAACGGATCGTCATCAACTCCATTATTGTCGGCATCAGGTCCATTGATATCAATTGGTACTACTGCACCTCTTACAGCAGTTCCATTTGCATTGATTTCCTGGTTCATCATTTGACGAATATGGTGTGGATGTAAGGCTCTGTTCCAAATTCTGAGTTCATCCATCCATCCAGAGTAATGATTTACCGGTTTATTAGGAGGATTTCCAGCTTGATCCATCGCTCCTACTATACACTCTTGCGAATTGCTGGAAGGAGCCGAACCGGTTATTGATATTACTTCAATACCATCAACATATATTTTATACGTACCACTTCCATAGGTCACTGCAATATGATACCACCTGTCAGTATTAATTGGGAATGGCGAAGTAATTGGGCTACCGTTATTAACATTAAACGTTAGGGTATTTCCAACTAATCGTAAATCATAACCACTGGTTAAACTATTGGCATTTCGTTTAGATATTAAACTTTGAATGGTGCTTGGAGCGCCTGCAGGTTGTGCTTCCGGTTTAATCCACATTTCAATGGTAAAAGCATTTCCTAGGTTGTAATTGTTTTTAAATGCTATATAATCGTCAGTACCATCAAAATCAATTACATCACAATTTCTAAGAGTAACAGAAACATCATCTGTACAACCAGCTACGGTCCATCTCAAAATATATGTTCCTGCCTGACCAGAGAAGGTAGCCCTTGGATCTCGAGTAGGATCTGGATATAACGCTGGATTACTTGAAGTAAAACTAGCAGTTCCACACGTAGTTCCTGGTGATGAAACAATTGACCATTGACCTGGAGCCTGAGTTCCTGGGTCATCACAATTTGTACATCCAGCAGGTAAAGTAAATGCACCGTTTGCGGCATTTTGATTGGCTGTTAAAGTGTTATCATATGCATTTAAAGCTACCGTAGTTCCGCCACACTCTCCAACTAAAGGAGTGTAATCTTGACCAGCATAAGCATAGTTAACCGCTACTGTTGCAAAAGCTGTACCAGCTGGGTCGTAGGCTCTACATCCGTTAACAAGTGTTGTTGCCCCGTACTGATGAACACCCGGTGCTTGTGGCTTAAATACGTACGTAGCATTTAATTCGTTTCTAATAATGTATTGACCAGGTTCACCTAATCCATCCGTCCACTCAATAATATTGCTATACGGTTTTACTGGAACCTGAATATTATCTATTGCCCACACACTTTCGTCTGTAGTACCAAAAAAGGACCATCTAACTCTTACATTGTCATTTCCAATATAGGCTGAAATATCGAAAGAAGAATTGTCGTTATTAAATACATAATTGGTTGAAGTTGAAGGAGGATTTGCAGACCAATTCCAGGTTAATGGTGGGTTTTTACCTATTAATTCTTGTAGTGTTACCGTATACGTTAATCCACCATCTAGTGACAATTCAAGTTTTGCATAGTCACCCTCGTGAAGATTAAATGCTTGATCAAAATCAATGGATGCTGTTGTTAAGCCTTCAAGACTAAATATTGGTGTTTCTAAAGTTGTTGGTAATCCACCGCGTCCAGGGTATTTGGTTATGTATTCCGAACTATTGAAATTTCCGTGAGCAATTCCAAATTTCTTACCCTCTTTACCATTGTCATATTTAATGATATAGTTTGTTCCAATATTTTTTGAATCGTTAACTCCAGACCAATTATTAAATTTGGTTGCATCGGCTGCAGCCGTCCATTGGGCTCCAGCTACCTTACCATCTATTTTCCATTGTGTAGGATTCCACTTATCAGGAAATTGACCAGCATTAAAATCACCACCCTCGCCAACATTAACTGTTGAGACATACCCACTTCTGGCAACTAAGGTAACATCATCATTTAAACATATGACAAAATTATCTTGATCTAAAATTGGCGGTACATCTGGTGGTATTGCATGAACATTTACCATGTTAGAATACTCAAAACAGGTTCCTACCTGAACCAATACCCTAAATAAGGTTGATTTCGTATTATTAAAAAAGAACTCAATATTATGTGTATTATTGGTATTCGGAATAGCCGACCAAACTGTATCCCCCGCTTCATATTTCTCCCATCTGACAATTGTGCCAATCGCTCCATTTAAATTAAGTGTAATTGGATTTGGATCGTGACAAGATGCAATAGCAATATTGGTTGATGGTGCCGGCAATGGCACAATATCACTAATGTAACCTGTTAAACTTCCTCCTGAAATAGGTGGTTTGGTTAATACAACATTTTGAGTTTGAGTTGTTGTGTTTCCATTTCCATCAACAAACGTCCAGGTTACAACTGTTGTTCCTTGTGTGGTTATTGGAAATACTGTTGTAGTAGTACCGGTAATCTGTCCCGTACAACCGTCTGTAGCGGTTGGAGGAGTAATAGAAGCTAAGGAACAACCCTCGTTAATGGTCGGCAAGGTCGCAATATCTGGGACCGGTCCTGTTGTATCCCTTACAATTACCGTTTGATTAGCGGTTGTTACATTATTACTTGCATCACTGAAGGTCCAGTGAATAGTATAAGTACCTTGTTGGGTGTACGTTAATGGATCTACTGTCGTTCCTGTAACAACAGTATCACAGTTATCAGTAGTTGTTGGCGCTACAACAGTTACCGAACATTGTTCGTTGATAGTAGGTAAACTTGGTAAAGCCGGAGGAATATTATCAATTACTGTAATGGTATACGAACAAGTAGCAAAATTTCCTGCAATATCTTCTACTCTGTATGTTACTGTTGTTGTTCCAAGGTTAAAGTTTCTACTTCCAATATCATTTATACCTGTTGCCGGTGAACTTCCAGAAGTAGCACCTGTTAAAGTCCAAGTTAGTTTAGTCACAGCACAATTATCAGCTCTTGTTGGAGCGATGGTTGCAACGGTTGCAACGCAAGAACCTGAGTTTACATTTACTGATCTATAAGCTGGACAACTAATGGTAGGATTTGTCACATCTTTAGCAGTTAACACTACTGTTTTAATGTCAGTATTTCCAGCTGCATCGGTTGCAGTTACTGTTACATTGATTGTTTGATTATGAACAGCTGCTTGTGTTGATCCTATTGCAGGACTTTGTGTGATTACCGTGCCAGCACAATTATCTGTCGCCGTTCCACGCACATCGGGAATTGTTACTGAACAGCTTGAGTTTAAATTTATATTTTGATTTGCAGCTGGAGTTAATACTGGTTTCTCATTGTCTGTTACCGTTACCGTTTTTGATCCTGTAACGGTTAATCCTGCTGCGTCTGTAACTAGGTAATCTATCGTGGTAACTCCTTTGTTAAATGTATAGGTGCCTACTTGACCCGAAGTCGATAGGGCTACCGTAGCTCCACTCAATGTATAAGAAATCGTTGAACCAGGACAGTTGTCCCCAAATGTAGCATCCGTTACCACAACTGAAGCCGTACACAAACCTGCTGCTGTATTGGCTGTCTGATTCGCACCTGCCGTTAGCGTTGGATCTATATTATCCGTTACCGTTACCGTTTGACTAGCCGTAGCAGTTCTTCCAC
>JAGXRT010000085.1 GCA_018335575.1 Bacteroidota bacterium
TTTTCATGGAGAAATGACAGGTCGGGAAAACATCTATATGAATGGGGCAATTTTAGGGATGACTAAAAAAGAAATCGATGCCAAACTGGACGAGATCATTGCCTTTTCCGGAATAGAACGCTATATTGATACCCCGGTAAAACGCTACAGCAGCGGGATGACGGTGCGCCTGGGTTTTGCCGTAGCTGCCCACCTGGAACCCGACATCCTGGTAGTAGACGAAGTCTTGGCCGTAGGCGATGCCGAGTTCCAGAAAAAAGCCATCGGCAAAATGCAGGACATCACCAGCGGCGGTGGTAGAACCGTGCTCTTTGTAAGTCATAATATGGCAGCGGTAAAGAGTTTGTGTAAAAGGGGGATAGTGTTGGAGAATGGGGGGATAGTTTTTGATGGGGAAACTGAAGAAGCAGTTGAACATTATTTAGTTGGGAATTCAGAATTTAAAAATCACAGGACATTTTCAAGTTTATTTGATAAAACTGAATTTACATTACATGAAATAAGTATTAATCCAGTAGGAAAGGGAACAGATTTTGTATTAGATGAATATCAATCAATTGAAATTAATACCCTTTTGACTTTAAAAGAGACTGATAAAAGACTACATATAACTTTTGTTTTGAATAATGAATTTGGAGATGTTTTATTTACTTTTTCACATTTAAATAGTAATCTGAAATTAAAAAAAGGTATTAATAAATTGAAATGTATTTTACCTGAAGGATTCTTAAATATAGGATCTTATTATTTGTCGTTTTATGTAATTGATAATGCGAAATATACTTTGTTTGTAGAAAAAGACATCTTGTCTTTTAACGTACAACATGGAGAAAGGCCTATTGGTTCATGGTTGGGAAGAGAACCTGGTTTTATAAAACCAAAATTTGATTGGTTAGTAGAATGAATAATATAAAAAAGTTTGTCAAGAAAATACTTATAAAAGTATTAGATTCCATTATAATAAAAATGGGATATATTAGAAAAAATACTAAAGTTGAACAAGAAATAATAAGCAAGAATTCACTTTTAAATATTTTTTTTTCTAATTTATTATCAATGGGATTTGTGCCAAAACATATAGTTGATGTGGGTGCTAATCACGGTACTTGGACAAGAGAGACATTAAAATATTTTCCAGATGCCTTTTACACATTGATAGAACCACAACACTGGTTAAAAGATTCTTTTCAAGATATTTTAGATGCCAACCTAAAGGTTCTTTTTTATCCTGTTGGTGCTGGAGATAAAGAAGGGAAATTTAAATTTACTATTTTAGATAGAGATGATAGCTGTTCTTTTAGATATACACAAGATGAAGCAAAAGTGGCAGGCTTCGAACAAATAGAAATTCCAGTAGTTACAATAAACGGTTTATTGTCAGATAGTAAATTACCAATTCCAGACATCATTAAAATTGATGCCGAAGGGCAAGATATTGAAGTGTTAAAGGGAGCAAGTAATTTCTTTGGAAAAACTGAAATATTTATGGTAGAAGTAGGAGTAGTCAATAAGTCTTTTGATAATAGTTTTTTAAAAATGATTAAATTTATGGATGAAAATAATTATCGATTATTTGAAATAACAGATATTAATAGACCTTATCATCCAAAAGTTTTGTGGTTACTTGAATTAGTGTTTGTAAAAAAGAATGGATTTATTGATAGCCAAAAAATAGTATCATGATCAACGTCACCAAAACATTTTTACCTCCCTTAGAAGAATATAACAATATACTACTACGAGCTTGGGATAAACAATGGATAACCAATAGAGGTGAATTGGTTTTGGAATTAGAGGCAAAATTAAAAGCCTATTTATCTGTTAACAATATTATTATAACTAATAACGGTACGGTACCGCTTCAAATTGCCTTAAAATTATTGGGAAATGGTGGAGAAATAATCACCACTCCATTTTCTTATGTTGCAACAACAGCTGCCATAGTTTGGGAAAACTGTACCCCTGTTTTTGTTGATATTCATCCAGAGTATTTAACGATTGACGAAACTAAAATTGAAGTTGCTATCACTTCCAAAACTACTGCTATTTTAGCGACCCATGTTTTTGGAAATCCATGCAATTTGGAAGCAATTGAAGTAATTGCTAAAAAACATAACTTAAAAGTAATCTATGATGCTGCGCATGCATTTGGAGTTATGTATCAGAATAATTCAATTTTTAAGTTTGGAGATATAAGTACCTGTAGTTTTCATGCTACTAAATTATTTCATACAGGTGAAGGGGGTGCTATGTTTGCAAATGATGAATTTTTACAACATCAACTCTATTACAGTCATAATTTTGGACATGATGGCCCCTTGGCATTTCATGGTTTGGGAATTAACGGGAAAATGTCAGAATTGCAAGCAGCTATGGGATTGTCAATTTTACCTTATATGGAAACGATAGTATTAGAGCGAAAAAAAATTATTGATTATTATAACCAAAAGTTGGATTTTTCAAAACTGAGAACGTTGAAAATTAGAGAAAATACCCTTTGGAATTATGGTTATTATCCTGTTATTTTTAACAATGAACAGGAACTGTTAACTGTTGAACACGCATTGAATGAGCAGCAAATTTTTCCGCGACGCTATTTTTACCCCTCTTTAAACACTATAGAATATGCAAAAGGGAAAGTAATGCCAATATCAGAAAAGATTGCTTCTGCTATTTTGTGTTTACCTCTTTTCGTAGGATTATCTGAGTCTGAAATTGAATTGATTTGTGGAATAATAAATAGAAATGTATGTTAATAATTGGAGCAAAAGGTTTTGCCAAGGAAGTATTGGAAATTCTTCATCAATTAAATCAAACAGAGAATTTAGTTTTTTATGATGATATTAATGAGGATTTACCTGAGCTTATTTATGGTAAATTTCCAATTCTCAGGAATTTAGAGCAAGTAACCTATTATTTTAATACTAGTGACAAAAAATTTACATTAGGTATAGGTAAACCAGTTTTGCGAAAGAAGCTCTATGATACATTTACCGGATTGGGTGGCGATTGTATTTCTACTGTAAGTTTAAAAGCAGATATAGGCAGTTTTGAAGTCCATATTGATAAGGGATGTAATTTATTGGCAGGTGTTGTGGTATCAAACAGTGTTAAAATTGGTATAGGTTGTTTAATATATTACAATTCTGTTCTAACACATGATTGCGTATTAGGCGATTTTGTTGAGATATCTCCAAATGTTACCTTATTGGGAAGATCTAAAATTGGTTCCTTTTCACAAATTGGAGCCGGTGCCATCATTTTACCAGATATTACAATTGGTAAAAACGTAATTATCGGTGCAGGATCAGTTGTAACCAATGATATTCCAGATAATAGTGTTGTAGTTGGTGTACCTGGTAAAATAATTAAAACACATTGAAAGAAGATGAGTAATTGTAATTTTCCGAAAGTTTCTGTTTGTATGATAACCTACAATCACGAAAATTTTATTCGGGAGGCAATTGAGGGTGTATTGATGCAGGTATGCGATTTTGAGGTGGAATTGATTGTAGCTAATGATTGTTCCACTGATAAAACGGATAGAGTTATACAGGATATCATTCAAAATCACCCAAATGCTTCTTGGATTAACTATACCAATCATACTCAAAATAAAGGTATGATCCCTAATTTTATTTGGGCCATGCAACAATGCATAGGTGAATATATCGCTTTATGTGAAGGTGATGATTATTGGACTGACACATTTAAATTGAAAAAACAAGTAGATTTTTTAGAAAGGAGTGAAGATTATAATATTTGTTTTCATAATGTCAAATTGTTTAATCAGGCAGAAAATAGATTTGAGAATGATAATATTACACGTAATGTGCATGAAACTAGCTACATTGAAGACTTGGCCAGAGGTAATTTCATTCACACGCCATCAGTAGTTTTGCGTAATAATTTCACAATTCCAAAATGGTATTCAAAGTCACCAATAGGAGATTGGATTCTTTATATGATTGCAATAAAGGATAAGAAAATTAAAAAGTTAGATAAAATTATGGCGGTTTATAGAGTACATGAAAAAGGTGTTTGGGTAAATAAATCACAGGAATATAAAGATGAATTCACCAAAATAAGCATTAATTTATTGTTAAAAAACTTAAAGTCAAAAAAAGAAGTATATAAAATTTTGAAAAATCGATTGGGCAATGTTAATAATAAAAAATTAAACTTTGTAAAGTTGCTGGAGCTAATTAAAAATAAAATAAACAGTAAATCTTAATGCCACAAATTTCAATTATAGTACCTAACTTCAATCATGCGTCTTTTTTACAACAGCGGTTAGATAGTATTTTTAATCAAACGTATCAAAATTTTGAAGTTATTTTATTAGATGATTGCAGTACAGATAGTAGTTTACATTTGTTGAAAACCTATGTTAATCATGATAAAGTATCATATTGTATAAAAAGTAATTATAATACAGGTAGCCCCTTTAAACAATGGAAAAAAGGAATTGAATTAGCAAGTGGTAAATATATTTGGATTGCTGAAAGCGATGATTACTGTGAACCTCAATTATTAGAAAAAATTGTATTATTATTAGAGGAAAATAATCAGCTAGGAATTGCTTATTGTCAAACCCATGATGTTGATGATAAAGGTAAATTATTAAATCACAGAATTCATTACACTAATAACTTTATACCTAATATATGGGAAGATTATTTTGCAATGGATGGTTTTTTGTTTGTTAAAAAATATATGAATATTAAAAATGTGATACCAAACGCAAGTGCTGTAGTTTTTAAGAAGGAATTAGTTGATATGAGTATATTTAATAATTCATTACTTGAAATGAAAATGTGTGGAGATTGGTTGTTTTGGATTAAATTGTTGTTAAATTCTAGAATAGCATTTTTACCTGACACTTTAAATTATTTTCGAAGTCATAAAGCTACAACAAGAGTTCATGATACAATACTAATTAAAAAACAACGTTTGCTAGAGGAAAGCGTAGTTTATGAATTTCTTTATAAATATAATATTAAAAATTTCAGTAGTGAATTTCATTTGTATCAACGCTGGTTTGCTTTCTGGAGCGTGAAATCAATTTTTTCAAATTCTTTTTATAAAATTAAATTAAAAAAAACTTCTAAAATAGTTTATTTGTTTTGTTTTATATATTATAAAGTTCAAAAATGGTTTAAGTAAAGGTTTATATGGAACAGCCGAAAAATAGAATAGCTATAGTTTCTCCCTCTAAAAATGCGTATTCTGAAACATTTATTCAATCTCAGAAGAATGGTTTAAAAGGGACTATTTTTTATTACTACGATGGTTATTTGCCAAAGTTTTTGGAAAACCAAGGTGCCTTGCAGACAAAATTTGGTTATAGAAAAAATAAAATAGCTCGCAAGCTAGGGCTTACAAATTTCAATGTTGCTGAAGCGGCATTTATGCAGTCGCTAAAAAAAAATAAAATTGAAGTAATATTGGCACAATATGGAACAACTGCACATCAAATTGTAAAAATATGCCGCTATTTAAAAATTCCGATGATTACACATTTTCACGGTTATGATGCGTCTGTAAATAATATTATTTCAAGTTGTAATAATTATAAGGAAGTATTTGAGTATAGTTCATTTGTAATCGCCGTGTCTAAATTAATGAAAGTACGATTGATTAATCTGGGATGTCCCTCCGAAAAAGTGATATATAATCCTTGTGTTGCTCATCCTTCCTTTTTAGAAATAGAACCTAAATTTAAGGAATCAAATTTTTTAGCCTTAGGTCGCTTTGTGGACAAAAAAGCACCCTATTATACTGTTTTAGCCTTTAATAAAGTTTTAAAAAAATTTCCAACAGCTAAGTTGATTTTAGGGGGAGATGGGCCATTGTTTGAAATGTGTAATAATTTAGTCTCTTATTTAAAAATAGAAGACAATGTGTTGTTTAAAGGAGTTATAGCGCAAAAAGAATTTAAAGCATATTTGACCAACTCTTTAGCTTTTGTACAGCATTCCATAACAGCACAAAACGGAGATCAAGAAGGGACTCCTGTTGCTATTATGGAAGCAAGTACAGCAGGTTTGCCCGTTATAGCAACAAAACACGCTGGAATACAGGATGTTGTTGTGAATGGTGTAACTGGTTTTTTAGTTGATGAGCACGATGTTGAAACTATGGCTGATAAAATGATTGAACTTATAGAAAATAGAGAATTAGCTATACAAATGGGAAATGCAGGAAAATTATACATGATTAATAATTTTACAATGAAATCTCATTTAAAAGTTTTAGATGAATTGATAGTAAAATCAATAGTTGAACGTTAAAGTATTAACAATTGTTCATAAACTATCCAAAATGAAAAAGTTTCTTCTAATTTATTTGGCTGGTTTTATATAGTAGTGTACTTTTGAGTAGATTAATAAATAAAAAAACTCCGAGTGCCAGAACACCCAGAGTTTTAACAACACTAAAGGCTCAAAATCTATGCGGATTGATTTTGGGCTTTTTTGTAATCCAGATTGCCTAGCATTTTCTTCAATCCTTTTCCTGGAGTGAAGTTAATGCGCGCTTTTTTAATGGAGGTTGACACCACTTCTTCATCGGTTTCCTTACCTTCGGCACTGAGACTGATTTTGTAAGTGCCCAGTACGCCCAGGCGTACATTTCTTCCTTGACTCAATTCGCGAATGACAAACGTTTCAAGTCCCATCAGAACTGCATAGCAGTCGGGTTTACTCATGGAGGTGTTCATTGCCACCAATTCGGCAATTTCGCTAAGATCTGTTATGCTAGCTCCGGTGGTCTTAGCATAAAACTTTTTTGGTGCCTGGGTATCTTGCGGATTTATCCTCTGCACCGATTTAAATTTGATACTCATAGTACAAAAATTTAAACAATTAATAAATAAATTTAAAACACAAAACATGCCTAATAGCATGTTCTTTACAAATTTAAGTTAGATTTTTATGGCTTTTAAGTTAGTTTAAAATAGTTGATAACAATTTAATGTTGAAAACTATTTTTTGGTATTTTTCAGAAGGGAGATTAAATGATATCATTTTATTTGATACATTTGCATACTTTTTTAACTACAATTTATTTCCTTTTATTTCCTCGCAAAAGTATGCTGATACATTGATAAAAGTATACTGATATGCAGTGTAAAGTATACTGACACCTTACCTAAGGTATGCGGTTAATTTAAAAAAAGCTGATAATTTAATTTTAAGGGTGGCTTAAATTACCTATTTTTACCTCAATTAGATAACCATGACACAACCCTTAGTATCAATTATAATACCAACCTATAACAGGGCACATTTAATAGGCGAAACCCTTGACAATGTGTTAGCACAAACCTATACCAATTGGGAATGTATCGTAGTGGATGATGGAAGCACCGATAACACTGCAGAACCCCTTATGGTGTATTGTAATAAGGATAATCGTTTTAAATACCATCACAGACCTAAAGATAGGCTCAAAGGAGCCAATGCCTGCAGAAATTATGGGATTGAGTTAAGTAAGGGGGATTATATTCAATTTTTAGATTCTGATGATTTACTGAAGTCTTTTTGCTTAGAAGAAAGAGTAGCATTAATAAAAAATAATTCTGCAGTTAATTTATTAGTTAGAGACACTTGTTTGATTATAGATAATGTAAAACAAAAAAAATCTGTCAATAATGACCCCAATATAATTAGTAGAACAGAATATCTTAAAATGTTTTTAAGTTATGAAATTCCATGGCATATGATGGGTGCTTTTTATGCAAGAGATATATTTAAAACCATAAGATTTGATGAAAAATTAGAACGATTTCAAGATATTAGTTTAAATATTAAAGTACTTGCTGAATACGATCAATTAAATATACTAAGGGATTATAAAATTGATAGTTATCAACGAATTGATAAAGATAAATTGAATGTAGAAGGACATGTAGAAAAAGTGCTTAAATCATTGTTAATGTTTAATAAGTTACATCGTTATTTATGTTATAATAAGAGATACAGAAAATCACTTCAACTATTTAACTACCATTTTATTACTAAAATTTTAATACCTTTCTTTGGTGTAAATAAAAAGATTTCAAATAAAGTACTTTTAAAATCAATTACATCAAAAATAATTGATACTAAACAAAAAATAGCGATTGGGTTACTTTTTATATACCTCAATTTAGGATGGTATCCAAAGGAAAATGTGGGAAGTCATAGAGTTAGAAAATTGTTAATAAATTCATTCTCAGTTTAATTGCAACTATTGATTGAATAAATGAATAATAAAACACCGCTAATATCAGTTCTGTTACCAGTCTATAATGTAGAACCCTATATTAAAGATTGTTTGGATTCAATTTTAAATCAAACAATTCAGGATTTTGAAATTATTTTAATAGATGATTATTCTACAGATAACACACTTACAATTGTCGAATCATATAGGGATATAAGAATTAAAGTTTATAAAAAAAGCAAGAACAAAGGATTAATAGATAGTTTAAATATAGGTTTTGAAGTAGCAAAAGGTAAATACATTGCTAGAATGGATGGGGATGATATCTGTAAATTGGATAGGTTTGAAAAGCAGTTAAAAGTTCTTGAACAAAATAATGAAATCATACTATGTGGGTCTTGGAAAAAACATTTTGGCAGACGTGAAAAAATTGAAAAACACAGTGAATTTCATGATGAAATAATTTCAAAAATGTTAATTCACTGTTCTTTGAGTTTTGGCACTTCTATGTTTAAAAGGGAGATTATAGATACAAGTCAGTTTGATAAAACCAAGTTACATGTTGAGGATTATGATTTTCTGTCAAGGATTGCCTGGCAGGGCAAGTTTTATAATATTCAGGAAGTGCTTTATTATTATAGAGAACATGAAAATCAGGTATCAACAGTTTACAAAGAAATTCAAATTCAAGGAGATATCCCAATTAAGTTATTTTTATTTAAGAAAATAGGGTATGATGAAACAATATATCAGGATGACTTCATAAAGAAGATGCTACTTTTAAATAGAAATATAGAAGTTTATGAACTTGAATTATTCTTAAAATGGTTGAAAGAATTAGTTAAATTAAATGTAAAATCTAAGGTGTATTCTCAAAAAGAACTGGAAATTGTTTTAACAAAAATAAAAAAGAAAACTCTTTTTAAACTTTATTTTAAAAGGACTACTATTGGTATCACTAAAGAATGGAGAATAAAAGGGTTATTTAAAATGAGTCTACTAGACAGCTTGTATATACTTAAATTAAAAAGCAAGGAATTTATAAAATTTTATTTAAGATAAGATGAATCAAAAAATAATAATATTTAAAGTGCCTGAATTTCCTCATTTGTCAGAAACATTTATTGTTGCTCAAATTGTAACTGCTATAAAATTGGGGTATGAAATTAAAATACTGGTTAGAAGGCGCTTAAGTGATACATTAGCATTAGATAATAGTTTAATTAAACAGTATCAATTATTAGATAAAATTATTATTGAAGATTATAAGATTCCTAAAAATAAGTATATTAGAATATATAATTGGATTAAATTGTTAATTTTAAATTTAAGAAATTTAAAATATATTCTAAAATTTTACAAAGAATATTCGCAGTTCAGTTTAACTTACTTATATCAATGGCACTTTTATAAACAATTTAATTCCGCTTCTATCATACATGTACAGTATGGTTCCAACAAGCACCCTTTTGATCTTTTAAAAAAAACTGCTTATTTTAAACCAAAGTTGATTGTTACTTTTCATGGGCACGATGCTGTTTTTCCCATCAATGGTTTTATTCCAAACGATGGATATTATGACAATTTGTTTAAATATGCTGATTTAATTACTTCCAATACCCCTTATTTGGCTAATAAGATTTTGGCATTAGGTTGTCCAAAAGAAAAAATGGAGATTATTCCAGTTGGGGTTGATACAGATTTTTTTTACAATAAAAAGATACAGAATTATAATAATGATGATATTAAGTTAATATCAGTTGGTAGATTAAGTGTCGTTAAAGGTCATATTAATGCTTTGAAAGTTGTTAAAAAATTAAAGGAACATAATTATAACATTATACTAACAATTGTTGGGGAAGGAAGTGAGCGGACAAATTTAGAAAACTATATTAATGCAAATAATTTAGAAAATTCAATTAGATTAGTTGGGGCAAAATCTCAAGAGAAAGTTAGAGATTTGCTTTGGGAGAATGATATTTTTATATTTCCATCAGTTTCAATGCATTTCGGATACAGTGCTGAAACTCAGGGGTTAGCTACTATTGAAGCTGAATCATGTGGTTTACCAGTTGTTGCTTTTGATTCTGGAGGTGTCAAATATACTTTTGAAGATGGTTTTTCTGGTTTTTTGTGTAAAGAATATGATATTGAATGTATGTTTAATAAATTGAAATTATTGATTGATAATCGTAAATTGTTATTAGAAATGGGTACAAATGCAACTAATTTTGTGAATTCTAAATATTCCCAAAAAATAATTGATAATAAATGGAAAAAAATTTATCATAAATTAAATGATGAATAAAAGTAGTTTAGTTTCAATTATTTTACCGGTTTATAATGGTGAAAAGTACTTAAATCAGGCTATTGAGAGCATTTTGGAGCAATCGTATACTTTTTTTGAACTAATTATAGTAAATGATTGCTCAACAGATAAAACACTTGAAATAATTGAACATTACGCTCTAATAGATTCTAGAATAATAGTTGTTAACAACGATATAAATAAGAAATTACCTGCAAGTTTAAATATTGGACATAATGCAGCTTCTGGAGAATATATGACTTGGACTTCACATGACAACCTATTAAAGCCAAATTTTCTAGAAATGCTTTTATGTGAAATCATTAAAGATAAAAGAGATGTTGTTTTTTCTAATTATGATGTTATTTTGTATAATAATCTAGTCAAAAGGGAACATATAACGGGGCCTATAGAACACTTGTTGTTTGGAAACGTAATAGGTGCATCATTTTTATATCGTAGAAGTGTTTTTGATAATCTTAAATATAATGAGACACTTTTCTTATTAGAAGATTATGATTTCTGGTTAAGGGCTGCTTTGAGGTATAAGTTTTATCATGTAAATAAAAATGTATACAAATATCGTTTACACCCTGATAGTTTAACTTCAAATATTAGAAATATTAATTCTATTAATAAGCAGCATCAAGAAGGTAGTATTTTTGCTTTTAAGGAGTTGTCAAACTATTTTGAATGGAATAAAAGTACTTACAATTTAATAATTAGGTTGCGTTTAAAAAAAATAATCTTAATAAATAATTATTTAAAGAATAGAATTATTATAAATTCAGATCTCCTAAAACTTAAGAGAAACGGAATGGATGAAAAGAAAATATTAGAAGGATTGTTATTTGCTTTAAGAGGAAGATTAATATCAGAAGAAAATAATCACACTATTAGAACTCTTATAAATATTTTAATATATGAAAGAAAATTGCTATTTCATAAATCATTTAGTAAAAAAAAGACGTTTAATTATATTTATAATTGTTTCAAATTTTATTAAATGAAAAATAAAGTTTCTATCATCATGGCAACCTACAATAGAGCCCATTTTATTGAAGAAACGTTGCTTTCCATAAAAAACCAAACCTATCAAAACTGGGAATGTTTAATTATTGATGATGGAGGAACTGACAATACACTAAATGTAATTAAACCTTTTCTTAAACAAGACCAACGATTTCGGTTTTTTAAACGACTAGATATTTATGAAAAAGGATTGCCAGGATGCCGTAATTATGGTTTAGATATAGCTAATGGCAACTTCATTATTTTTTTTGATGATGACGATATAGCACATCCATTAAATCTAGAATTATGTGTTAAAGAATTAGAGGATAGTACTATTTACTTTTGTCGCTATCAAAGAAATGTTTTTAATGGTAAATTTAAAGCTTCATTTGATTATTCAAAGGAGTATAAAAAATTTTGCATTGATATAAAAAAGCTACCGGAAATGCTAACCAATGAGTTGCCATTTAATTCTTGTGTAGTAATGTGGAGAAAAGAATGTTTTAAGATACACCGATTTAAAGAAACATTGATGTATGCAGAAGAGTGGGAGCTGTATTCTAGAATTTTATCAGATGGATACAAAGGAATCTCTATTGATAAATGTCTGTTTTATGGAAGAAAGCATTCAAATTCAAATACAGGAGAATTTTATTCTGGAAGTCCTATACGAATAGCATCAAAAAAAGAAGCAATTTGGTTAGTTGTTCAAAATCTTGTTAATAAGCAATTACTAAGTTCATCATTATTGAAATACTTAGCTGGTTATGCTATTTCATTTAGGGATTTAAAGTTATTAAATGATATTCTTACAATTTCTAAAACAACATCAAAAAATAAGCTATATTTAAAACTTAAATTTCATTTGTTTCTTTTTTGGAAACTATATATAAGAGCTTTTAAATTATTAAAGTAATGAGAATTCTCCTTTGTTTTGGTACAAGACCAGAAGCTATTAAAATGGCTCCCTTATATCATGCTTTAAAAAAAAAAGTAGGGTTGGAGTTAAAAGTTTGTGTTACTGCACAGCATCGAGAAATGTTGGATCAAGTTTTGGAATTTTTTGAAATTGTACCTGATTTCGATTTAAATTTAATGCAAGCCAATCAATCCTTAAATCAATTAAGTGCGCGAATCATCAATCAAGTTGATGAGGTTTTGAAAATTGAAAATCCAGATTGGGTGTTAGTGCATGGAGATACCACAACCTCAACCTTAGTAGCTTTAGCTGCTTTTCACCGTGGTATTAAAGTAGGGCATATTGAAGCAGGTTTACGAACCCATAATAAACAAGCTCCTTTTCCAGAAGAACTCAATAGACAATTGACGAGTAGAATTGTGGATTTGCATTTTGCTCCAACAGAAAAGGCTGTTCAAAATTTGCTCAATGAGGGGATTTCAAAAGATATGATTTTTAATGTGGGTAATACAATAGTAGATGCGTTAGATTGGGCATCCAATAAAATCTCACTCGGCTATCAAAATACAACCATAAAGCAATTGAAGAATCAACTAAATTCATTGAAGAAACTAGTTTTAGTGACGGGACACCGTAGAGAAAATTTTGGAGATGGTTTTATACATTTATGTGAAGCATTGGTGGAATTGAGTAAAAGAACAGATGTGGAAATAATCTATCCCGTACATTTAAATCCGAAAGTTCAAAAACCAGTGAATAAGTTGTTGGGAGAATCTCAAAACATTCATCTAATTGCACCAGTAGAATATCCGGTTATGATCTGGTTAATGCAACAAGCTACAATTATTATCTCTGATTCAGGAGGTATACAAGAAGAAGCCCCAAGTCTTAAGAAAGTGGTGTTGGTAACACGTGAGGTAACGGAACGACCAGAAGGGGTAGAAAAGGGATTTGCGGTGTTGGTTGGAACTAATAAAGATAAAATAATAAGTGAAGCCGTTAAATTTTTAGATGATTTTAAAGGATTTGTAAATACTGTGAATCCTTATGGTGATGGAAAAACAAGTGAACGGATAAAAGATGTTTTATTAAAATAAAAATATATTAAAATTTTAATTTTGAAAATAACTATAATAGCTGGTGCACGCCCCAATTTTGTCAAAATAGCTTCAATCATAAAAGCAATTGAGCTTAAAATAAGTGAAGGAGTAAGTTTATATTATAGATTAGTACATACAGGTCAGCATTATGATGCTAATATGAGTGAATCGTTTTTTCAACAACTTGAAATACCGGAACCTCATATCAATCTTGAATGCTCCGGAGGTAGAGTGATTCAACAAACAGCAGCTATTATGCTAGAGTTTGAAAAAGAATTAACCAAGAATCCCACAGATTTGGTAGTGGTAGTGGGTGATGTAAATTCAACCATTGCATGTACGTTAGTGGCTAAACAACTTAAAATAAAAGTAGCACATGTAGAAGGAGGAATTCGTTCAAATGACTTTTCAATGCCGGAAGAAATTAACCGTAAAGTGACCGATAGTATTGCTGATTATTTTTTTACAACCAGCAAAACAGCGAATAAAAATCTCTTAAAGGAAGGAGTGCCTGCAGAAAAGATTTTTTTTGTGGGTAATACGATGATTGATACCTTGATACAACACAAATCAAAATTTAAAAAACCAGTACTATTTGAAAGGAATCAGTTAAATGAAAGAAAATATATTGTTGTAACGCTGCACCGTCCTGAAAATGTGGATGATACCCAAAAGTTAAAATCAATTTTAGGAATGATAATGGAAAATGCTATACAGCTGCCAATAGTTTTCCCGGTACATCCAAGAACACTTTCTAAATTGAATCAATTGGAATTAGATAAAAATAATTTGATTGTTTGTGAACCACTAAGTTATCTTGAATTTAATTATTTGGTAGAACATTCAAAAATGGTAATAACAGATTCCGGAGGTATCACAGAAGAAACAACTTTTATGGGTGTTCCTTGTATAACCCTGCGAAATTCTACAGAGCGACCTGAAACCTGTACTATTGGGACCAATGAACTGGTAGGAACAAATCCTAATAAACTATCAAAAGCTATGAAAAAGGTTTTAGAGAATAAATGGAAAAAAGGAGCAATACCTGAATTATGGGATGGAAAAGCCGCAGAGCGGATTGTAGAGGTAATTATTAATCAAATAGGAAATGAAAGTAACTAAAAAAATATTGGTAGTTGTTGAATCTATAGATGTTGATGATAGTAGTGGTTCCAAAGGGAGGGTTGCTTTAATTACTAACTTAATTACGATAGGTTATAATTTAAAAGTATACCATTACACCCAAAAAAATATCAATATAGTGGGCGCTGATTGTATGGCAATTTCTGAACGTAAATGGAATATATTATATGTATTAAGCAGAACTCAACGTGTCTTTACGCGCTGGACAGGAATTAATATTAATCCATTGATAGAAAGATTTTTTGGATTTTCCTTCACTTTTTTAAATGATGTAAAAAGCATTGTCAAAGCATTAAAACATGAAACAAATTTTGAACCAGATTTAGTGTTAACCTTAAGTAAAGGGATGAGTTATAGACCTCATAGCGCTCTTTTAAAACTTACTAAATTTCATGATAAATGGATGGCCTATGTGCACGATCCCTACCCATACCATTACTATCCAATTCCGTATAAATGGACTGAGCCAGGATATAAAATAAAAGAAAATTTTTTTAGAGAAGTTGCCGATAAAGCTAAATTTAGCGTATTTCCAAGTAAATTGTTGATGGAATGGATGGGAGGCTATTATCCAAATTTTTTAAATACCGGATTAGTGATTCCACATCAAAATAATAGTTCAAAAATACCGAATACAAATTTAATTTTGCCTGATTTTTTTGATGCTACTAAATTCAATATTTTACATGCCGGGAGCCTAATAGGAGGGCGATCACCTAAAGGACTTATAAGTGCTTTTAAAATGTTTATTGAAGGAGATCAAACAATAAAAAAAGAGTCAAGACTTATCTTAATCGGAAATAATTCGTATTATAAAGAGTGGATTGACAATGAAGTAAAAGGAGTGGGTGAAATTATAGTTATTGGAGAAAATTTACCTTTTGACTTAGTATATGAATTACAACATCTAGTAACTGTTAATGTTATTCTTGAGGCAAACACAGCGATTAATCCATTTTTGCCGGGTAAGTTTCCTCATTGTGTTAACGCCAAAAAGCCAATTTTAGCATTAACTTCTCAAAACAGTGAACTCATGAGATTGTTAGGCAGTGAATATGAAATCTGGTCGAATCCTGATGATGAGTATAAAATTGTTTCTATTTTAAATCAACTTTATAGTAAATGGAAGGAGAATCCTAAATTACTCAAGTTGGAAAGAAGCGATTTAGAAGAATACTTATCAATCAAAAATTTAAAAAACTCCATCGAATCAATTTTAGAAACGTCTATTTAAAGCAGATGAAAAAGCTGGCTGTATTATTACCTACATTTAATGCTGCTCCTTTTATAAAGGATAGTGTAAATTCTATCTTAAATCAGACCTACAAAGATTTTGACTTATTTATTTATGATGATTGCTCAACAGATAAAACTGCAGAAATAATTTTAGAATTTGAAGATTCTCGGCTTTTTTATCGTAAAAATGAAATAAATTATGGTGTTGCTAAAACTTTAAATAGAGGATTAGATGAATTATTACCCAAATATGAATACGTAGCCAGAATGGATGCAGATGACTGGGCCTTTCCAATGCGTTTTGAAAAGCAATTAGATTTTTTAGAGAAAAATCAGGGTTATACCATGTGCGGTACCCAGGGGTATTGGTTGAAAGATATGAAACAAAATCCAGAAAGTGGGTGGGAATATCCTGTAAATTATGAGTATCTTAAGTGTTATTTACTATTTGGTGCTTCATTTGGTCACTCTTCTGTAGTATTGAGAAGTGTTCACTTATTAAATCAAAATTTAAAATACAATGAAGAATATATTACCAGTCAAGATTTTGATTTGTGGACACGAATGGCTTCAAAAGGTTTGAAGTTTGCTAACCTACCCAATTTTTTAATGAAATATAGAGTGTTGGAAAATAGTAACCACAGATCACTTCAAAATAGAAATAAGCTTATTAAAATTAACACAACCATAATTTCAGGTTATTGGTCACAATTTGAAATAAAAATGACTCCACAACAAGTTTATGAATACTATTATAAAAGCAACGAGCTGTCTAAAGCTGAATTCTTACATAAGTTAATTAATTTAATAGAGGTATTTAATAAATTATTTAAAAATACCTCAACTAATTTTACCGAAGAGGATAAAAAAAAATACAGCTATTTGCTTTCAAGAAGAATATTAAAATATTGGAAACAGTCTAATACTTCTAGAAGAAATCTAAAAATATGGTATTTACTTATAAGTAAAGTACAATTCATCAGTAAATGGAGGTTAGTGAAAAGTTTAATCAAATAAGTGTTAAATCGATTTTAAAGTATATTTAAAATAAAATGAGCAAAAAGTTTACTCTTATAATTCCAACAAAAAACCGTCTTTCAGAATTAAAATATTCATTAGAGAAATTAAGTTATTTGCTTAATCTTGAACAGGTGCACGTAATTATTTGTGTAGATGGTTCAACGGATGGAACTGTTGAATTTTTAAGTGAGTTTTATCCATCTATTGAATTAATTGTAAATGAAAATTCTAGAGGGATACATTATACAAGAAATATGTTGATGAACAATGTTAAAACGCCTTATATAATAAGTATTGATGATGATGCTCATTTTCTTACTGAGAATATTTTAGACCTTGTTGAAAATTATTTTTTAGAAAATAAAACAGTAGGTTTACTTTCTTTCCGAGCGTATTGGAATAAAGAAGAACCAAAAAATGTGTTATCGGATGATAAACCGATAAGAGTAAAAGGATTTGGAGCAGTAGGTTTTGCAATGCAAACCCAAGCATGGAAATCGATTCCTAATTTTCCGGAATGGTTTGTGTTTTATGGTGAAGAAGACTTTGCTGCCTTTCATCTTTTTAAAAGTGGATGGGAAATACATTATTTCCCAGCTGTTTTGGTGCACCATAGAGTTAATTTGAAAGCTAGAAAAAGGGAGATTGATTACCGTTTGAGATTGCGTCGTTCCTTACGTTCAGGTTGGTATTTGTACTTTTTATTTTATCCTTGGGCATTAATTCCTCGTAAACTGGCTTATACCCTATGGATTCAAATTAAATTAAAAGTATTAAAAGGGGATTGGAGAGCAGGAATAGCCATTTTACAAGCTATTGGAGATTTGTTTTTTAATATCCATAATTTAATAAAAAATAGAACCCCATTGTCTAAGGTTGAGTTTTTCAAATTTCAAAGTTTAACAAGAGAAAAGTTATTTTGGAATGATAATACTATAAATAAGACTAATTAATTATTTTAGTCACATTAAAAAAATATGAAACTAATTAATATAATCAAGCGCTCCTTACCAATAGAAAAGAGATTAAAGTTATTATATATTTATAGGTCGATCCTTGGAAGGTTTAATATGTTTAATTTAAACAGATTAGCTTTAATACATAAAACAGATAAGTATGGAATTCATAATTATACTCCTCATTATCATTCCCACTTTAAACATTTAAGGTTAAAAAAAATACAGTTATTAGAAATAGGGGTAGGAGGTTATGAAAACCCTTTAATAGGAGGTAATTCTTTAAGAATGTGGAAATCATATTTTCCTTTTGCCAAAATTATTTCATTAGATATTTTTAATAAAGCTTTTCTACAAGAAAGAAGAATAAAAATTTATCAAGGAAGCCAAATAGATGAATTATTTTTAAATTCATTAATACAAAATGAAGGTGAATTTGATATTGTAATTGATGATGGAAGTCATATAAATGAACATGTCATTAAAACATTTGAAATTATATTTCCTAAACTAAAAAATGGAGGTATTTATGTTGTTGAGGATACTCAGACATCTTATTGGGAGGGGTTTGGCGGATCTTCATATGAATTCAATAAAACTGGTACAATTTATTCATTTTTTAAATCACTTATTGATTCGATGAATAGTGAAGAGTTTATTATAAAAGATTATAATAAGTCGTTTTATGACAAGCATATTGTTTCCATGCATTTTTATCATAATATGATTTTTGTTTATAAAGGTATAAATAATGAAAGGTCAAATAAAAAAATGATATATAGTGAATCCTAATATAGCAATATTAACAACTGTTATAAGTTTTGAATTGTATAACAAAACTTCTTCTTTATTTCCGGAAGAAATTAGGACATATGTAATAGATGGAACAAATGGAATGCATGGGATTAATAGTATTAAATTCATGATGAAAAAGTTAAAAAATAGTGGTATAAAATGGCTAATATTAGTAGATGAAGACGTTATTTTTATTAAACCAAATTTGATTTTTTCAATAATAGAAGAAATGGAAGAAAAAAATATAACTGTTTGTGGAGTTAGAGATGGGGGTGAAATTGCAAATAGGAAACAAAATCCGTATGTAATTAATACTTTTTTTTCAATAATCAATTTCGGTGAAATTCAAAATATTTATGATGAAAAAGAGGTGTTGAAAAATCAGTATATATTAGAAAATGAGTTTGATGATGATATTGAATCTTTGCAATTTGATTTTAATAAAATGGTTTTGTATGAACCTTATTATTGTTTTTTTTTATGGTTAAGAAGAAAAGGAAAAAAATTCTTTTTTTAAAGTCAACCCAATTAAATGGTTATCATCCTACAAATTGTGTTTTGTATAATGATGAAGAAATTTTATTACACACTTGGTTCGCGCGTTCATATGGTGTAAATGAAAAGCACACTAAAAGAATAAATGAAGTTTTGAATAATGTAAAAATTAAAATCAAAAACAATCAAAAACCAATTGTATTTAAAGATAAAACTTTTTACCTCAGAGAACACTACCGCAAATTAATGATTAAATTAAAAATGAAATTTTGAGTAAACAAATTGTATGCATAAGGAAATATTAATTATTGCAGAAATTGCCCAAGCGCATGATGGAAGTATAGCTAGAGCTCATCAATACATTGAAGCCTTGGCAAAAACAGGAGTAGATTCAGTTAAATTTCAGGTACATATAGCTGAAGCCGAGAGTAGTGCATATGAACCTTTTCGTGTGCAACTTTCCAGCGCAGATAAAACCCGTTACGATTACTGGAAGCGCATGGAATTTACCAAGACTGAATGGAAGGCATTAAAAAAACACTGTAATGATTTAGGTGTTGAGTTTTTAGCATCTCCGTTTAGCAATGCGGCGGTGGATTTGTTAGAACAATTAGGAGTAAAGCGGTACAAAGTAGGTTCCGGTGAAGTATCTAATTGGTTAATGTTGGAAAAAATAGCCCAAACAGGAAAACCACTAATTCTATCAACCGGAATGAGTTCATGGGAGGAATTAGATAAAACGGTAAGCTTTTTAAAAAATAGAAAAGTAGACTTCTCTATTTTACAATGTACAACGGCCTATCCAACACAACCAGAACAATATGGGTTAAACATGATTTCAGAATTAAAAAAGCGCTATCAAATAACCGTAGGTTACTCGGATCATTCGGCAAAAGTAGAAACCTGTATCGCTGCCGCAGCGCTTGGTGCAGAAATCTTGGAATTTCATGCAGTTTTTGATCAGAATGAAATTGGACCAGATGCTACTTCATCGCTTACCATTGATGAGATTACAGTCTTGGTAAAAGGGGTTAGAAACATTAAAACAGCTCTTGATAATCCGGTAAACAAAAATAGCATAGAGCAATATCAGGAACTTAAAACGATGTTTGGAAAGTCATTGGCTGTTAATAAAACCTTACCCAAAGGTCACATCCTTGCTTTTAATGATTTAGAAGCCAAAAAACCGGCAGGATATGGTATTCCTGCGCAACAATTCCAAAGACTTATTGGAATGAAATTAGGTGTTGATAAAAATCAGTGGGATTTTTTAAAGGAAGAAGATGTGTCTTCGATAAGCATAGACTGACACGACAGGTCTGTGCTGATTACTAGTCGAAAAACTCAGACTAACAATAACTTATTCGTATTCAAATAATAGAGGATCAAATTTAGAACTCTATGTCGCAATTTTCATTAATAATTCTATTACCTTATACTTTGTTTTTACTTCGTAATAAAAAAGAAAATTTTTTTTAAGTTGATATTTCTAACTTGAATTTAACAAATCAAAATTTAATGATTTAATAAATCTTTTTGGTGAGCATAAATCAGTGAGAGCGTTAAGAAATTGTGAATCCTTGTAGCAATTTTAGCTCGCGCTGATTGGTTTTACATTAGCAAAAATGCCTGACCAAAAAGGCTCTTTTTTTGTAACTTTTTTGGAGAAGCAAAAAAGTTAAAGAAAGAACAACATTGTACGTATTCTTATTTTTACATTGACAAAAAAAGATAAAATATTGAATTTTAATTGCTTGATATTTAGTTAGTATAAATGATAGTTACTTAAGAGACAAAAAAGAACGTAATAAATACTTTTACACATCCCTTTTCCTCATGCAAAAAAATCCCTAATTTTAAAAACTTAAATAGGATTCATAAATGTCAAAGAGAAAAATTTGTGTAGTCATCACAGCACGTCCTTCCTACAGCAGGATAAAAACCGCTTTGCAAGCCATTAAAGAGCATCCCAAATTGGA
>JAGXRT010000086.1 GCA_018335575.1 Bacteroidota bacterium
TGCATATTTTGCTTTGCCATCAATGGTAAACAATCCAAAATGATTTTCTGAACCACTAGGATTATTAGCATCCTTCCATTGCTCATCAAACGCTTCAAAATAAAAACATGCCATTCCTGCTTTATTAGTCCAATCGCGCATAGCATCATAATATAGTTTTTCTTTGTATTCATCGGTTGCTTTTGAACCTTCATCGCCATACATAGAATTTGTGTAACTAGCCCAACCTGTTTCTCCAATGTGAATAGGTTTTTTTATTCCTAAACTAGCAATATAATTTGCAGTCTGTTGGTATTGCATTATGGCATAATTCTTAGCACGCTCCATGGCTTTATCAACTTTATCAACAGTAGAAAGGCTATCATCTGTTTCTAATGTATACCAATATTCTGGATTGTAATGAGTGTCATGAAACGGATACGTATGCAACGAAACATAATCTACGGCATTCAATAGCTTTGTTAAATCTTCTTTGTGGTAACTGGCATCTCCGCCTCCCCAAGAAGCAAAATTGTCTGAACTTGTTATCCACAACTCTTTTGGTAATTTTCCTTCTTGTTTAAGATTTTGTAAATGGTTAACCCATTTTAAAATTATTCCTGGTTGCACAAAATAAGCTGATGCCCAATGTACCATTGCCTCATTACCAACTGCTATAACTTTAACGATATCAGGATATTGATTGGTTAAAGCAATAGCTCTTTCAATTTCTCCCGTATTAGCTTCTGTATCTTCGGCTTCGTGATTAGGGCTGTCTGTCCAAGCATTTTCACAATCAATCCAGACACCCAACATTACATACATTTCAAATTGAGGATTTTCTTTTTTTAACTCACTAATAGCCTTTAACAAATTTGGAGCTTCCGCTAACTTCGTATTATAGGTTCTAATAATTTTAACGCCCATGGCATTTAAAATTTTCATATCTTCTTTTAGCTCCTCAATAGTAGGTTGAATATCTCTAGTGTTTTGGCGATAGCCGCCATAAGACATGGCTAAATAATCTGGATTTCCAAGTATTTCAGCAGCCGTTTTATCGAGTATTTTATTTTCTTGTTTACAGCTAAAAACTATAAGTAATATTAATAATGAAGCGGTAAATTTTGTAAAGATTTTCATTTTATAATTTTATTATGATATAATTAGACAACGTTCTTTAATAACTAATTTAGGCGTTCTATCAACCTTGTACAGTCCCCAATGCTTTTCTGGTTCCAAAGCTTCATTTGAACCTTTCCAAGGTTCATCAAAAGCTTCAAATACAAAGGTTAAAATTTCATCTTCATCGCTCCAATTAACTAATTCATTGTAATAAATTGCTTGGAATTCTTCGCTTACGTTTGATTGGCAAATTCCTCTTCCATTTGAGTTAGTAGCCCAACCTGCTTCAGTAATTACCACCGGTTTGTTTGGATACTTGTTTGCAATAGCATAATAATTTTCCTTAGTATAAATTAAGGCATCATGAATATTTTTGTACTCCCACACTGGGTAGGTATGAATTGAAATAAAGTCAACTACATCTACCAATGGTTTTAATTTATCGAGCCATGGGACGTAATTTTCGCAAAAGGTAACTGGTTGCTGAACTCCTGCTTTTATCATTTTAACATATTCAATAACTTTTGAAACCGGTACATAATTTCCAGACCAATCAACTGTTGCTTCATTACCTGCAGACAAAGCAAATACAATATCTGGGTAATCATTTGCCCAAGCAATTAAAGTTTTTATCTGAGTAAGATTTCTTTTTTTATTATTTTCAAGTATTTCTTCAGAATAAACACCTCCCCATGGGCAACCAAAATTATTTTTCTCTGCGTGTATATAAGCACCTAAAAGTACTTTTATGGGTAGATTTTCTTCACGAATTATTTGCAGCACGGTTTTAGAATGCATATCGCAATCATACATTCTTATATAATCCCACTGATCTTTTATGATATATAAATCTTCTTTTACTTCTTCATATGTTGGAAAAATTCCCAAATCTGGACTTTGTCCTTCTCTAAATCCTGAATAACAAACAGCTCTTCCTTTTACTATATTTAACCCTTCAGTATACTTCATCTGATAATCTTATGTTAATACTCTTTTTTGATAAACCTTATTAAAATTTAAGGTTTTCATCTTTATCCCAAAGTCCCCAAAATGCTCCTACATCTCCTTCTGCTCCTACTTTCCATGGCTCATCAAAAGACGAAAAATAGAACATTTCAATATCATCTTCTTCAGACCATTGCTGTGCATTTAAAAAATATTTTATGGCATTTTCAAACGAAGGAACAGCACCGTAAAATGTTTGTCCTTTGTTTGTCCAACCTGTTTCAGAAATGATAACTTTTTTTCCTTTTCCGGCTCTTAAAGCGCGGTTATACATATCTTTCATGTATAACAATGAGTACTCTAAGCTACATCCTTCCCAATACGGATAACAGTTAGCAAAAATTACATCACAGGCTTCGGTAATTCTAGGTTTGTGTTCAAATTCGTAATAAGCATCGACATATCCTACCGGAATACCTGGAATTGCATTTTTAACTTGATATATAAAATTTAGTAATTCATCTTCAGTTAAATCTTTGCGATACATTACTTCATTACCAACTGCTGCTAATTCAACATAACCCTCTTTGGCAAGTTTAATTAAGCCTGCAATTTCATTTTTGTTGATTTCAGCATCGCTACCCAACCAAGCGCCAACCATTGTTTTTATACCAAACTCATGGGCAATTTTTGGTATTAGCTCGTTGCCATCGGTACAAGAAAAAGATCGTATCCATTTGGTATATGGTTGAATAATTTTCATTCTTCTTCTTATTTGTTCTTCAGAAAGTGTATCCCCTGGCTTTTGACCTTCTTCATAAGGACTAAAACAAAGTCCGTGAATACCATTTTTTAATGTTTTTGCAAAAAGAGCTTGTAATTCAGCAGTGCTTTTATTGTTAAAATCAAGTCCAACTAATGATTTAATTTTTTTTAATCTTACAGACATACCATCAAATCTTAAATTATATATTTTAATTCAGTTTACCTCTAGTTTTTTCTAAAGTTACTCTAATTTCATGCGCTCTTTCTTCTGTAATGTCATAATTCCACATTACTATAATTGCTAATAAACCAGCTACAATAGGAATTATGATATCAGCAATACGAAGGTTTGTCATAGTTTCAGCTGTTTGGGTAGCTGCATTTTCATCAAATCCTACCCACTTTAATACAGCGCCACTTGTTAATAAAGCTACTGCGGTACCTAATTTAACCATCCACCAGTATACAGCTCCAAATGTTCCTTCTTTTCTTGGTAAGCCATTTTTTAATTCATCCAAATCACAAACATCTGCTGTCATTGACATCATTAAGGTAAATAAACCTCCAATTCCAAATGACATAAGAGGGATAGGTAAAAACATTAACCATGGGTTTTCTGGATTGAACCCCCACCATTTTAAGGCATAACCAACCATTGATATTAAGGTAGCGACTATAAATGCTCTCTTTTTTCCAATCTTGGTAGACATAAGGGTAATTATAGGAATTACCAAAAATGCAGTTGCAATTGCACTAATAGTTCCAAACCATGCCGGCCACTGACCAGCTCCAACAGAATCGCCATTAAATAAATAATAGATAATGATAAAAAAAGCAAACTGTGCAATGGTTTGAAATCCGTTAAAGACTAAAAATGTAGCTCCACATAGTTTTAAAAATGGTTTATTAGAAACCGTTTGCTTTATTCCTTTAAAAAACTCTTTCATGTTTTTAGCAAACTGTTTAAACGATAATCTTGTTTTATCTTTTATTTCAGGTTGAATTATTTCTTTACAAAACAACGCTGGCATTATACCTAAAATCATACAAAATGCACCAACCCAAATAGAAAGTATTCTGGCGCCTTCGGGTGCATTTTCTGCAAAAGATGGCAAATAAATGATGTACCAAAACCAAGGGGCAATCATCCATGCTATTTGACCCATTAATTGTGAAGAACCCATTAAGCGAGTACGTTCATTATAATCTGGGGTCATTTCATATCCCAAACCAATAAGAGGAGTTGCAAAAATGGTATAACCAATATAAAACACAATAGACATACTTAAAAAGAAAAAGAAATTATATACCTGCCCATTTTCTGGATAAAGTTGCCACATCACCATAAAAGATATACCTGTAATAATACTTCCTATAAAAATATACGGTTTTCTTCTACCCCATCTTGAGTTTGTATTATCGGAAATATAACCCATAATTGGATCTGTTAATGCATCAATAAAACGTGGTAAAGCTGCTAAAACACCTGCTAAAAATGGATCCATTTTAAGTGCCAACACTAAAATTATCATAAAGACTCCAAGGGCAGCTGGAAATAATTGATTGGCTAAGTGCCCTGCTCCAAATGCCACCTTTTGTCCGATAGGAACTATATCTTCTTTTGCAGTTATATAATGTTTCATGATGTAGGTTTGTTAGTTGTCTATTTTGTTAATTTAGTTTTGTGTAAAAGTGTTTAACTACATCAAACACTTTTTTCTTATTTCGCTCAATTGTTAAAACTCCCCAGTATTCTTCATTAGGTGTCCCATCATAAGGCACTCCGCTACTGTTTGGTGCCCAACCTCCCGGATCTTGTTTATTATTATCTCCTGCTTTCCACCATTCATCAACAAAAGCATAAAGTGTAACACCAGAACAAATATCAGTTGATTTTAAGGTTGCTTCTAATATATTTTTTACTGCATCTGCCTGTGCCAACTCATTACTTCCTTGCGTGTATTGATCTTTTGCAATAGTCATATAACTGTCTGCTCCAGCTTCTGAAAAATACATTGGTTTATCGCTTACATTTTTCCATTGTTCAAAGAAAGTTCCTGGATTATCCCAACGATATATGTTAATGCCCCAAACATCTATTTCTGTAGCCATAGAAAATGCTAAATCATCGGGCAATTCTCCATGTGCAGTTGTTATAGGATGATTTTTATCAACTTCTTTAATGTTTTTAGCTGCTTTGTTAAGCGCCATGTACCAGTTTTTGATATCACCCTCAAACCATTCTGGATGGTAATTATACTCATTACCCAACTCCCATAAGAGTATAGCATTATGGTTTTTATATTTGTTGATGTAATCTAAATAGGTACCCGAAAGTATATCGAAATTACCCTCTTGATTGTATCCTATTCCCATTATAATTTTAATACCCGCTTCATTTATTTCATCTAAAACAGCTATATCATCAATTGGCACATAAACTCGAATGGTATTTACGCCTAACTCTTTCATTAGCGCTAAATCTTGAGTTAAATTGCTAAAATCTCGCTGATTGCTACCCTTAGGAACCGGATGATAACAAACACCTTTAATAGTAAAGGTCTTATTATTAACCATTAAATTCCTGCCTTTTACGGCAATTAAATCATATGTTTGATTTTGAGCGCAAGCACTTGCAAATATGGAAACAATTACAATGAAGCTTATATGAAGGTTTCTTATCATCTAAATTATTGTTTCTTTAGTGACACAATTACATGAGAAACCTCATCTGTTCTACTAAATATTTTAGCACTGTAAGTTTGGTCTAAACTTAAAGTATCAAAATAAACTTCTTTACCATCTTTTAAAAACAGTTTAACTCCGGTTTCATTGGCCAACGTGTAAATAAAAGGTACTTGACAATACGTAAAACAAAGCGAATCTTTTTCGATTTCTAATGTTTTTATTTCTTTATTTAATCCTGGGTAGGTAAAGGTTTTAGATGCAGTTAAAAACTCATTACTTCTTAACAAACGCGTATTAAATCGCAGTTTTCCGTCTTTAACAAAGATTCCCAATTCGCCAAATCTTGAAATGATATCTTCTTTAACTTGCCCCGTCATCCCAGGTTGTTGAGCACCTTTTCCAGCCGGTGTATGTGAATATGGGTCGGTTGGAAAAGCACCATATAATTCTGGTGATTTATGAACACCCAAACCTTCGTTTGCTTCGTAATAGTGATCTAACAATCGGCCAATTACAACTTCACTTTCTCCATCAACAATGGCTTTAACTGCTGTTTCCTGAATTGATAAAACCAATTTAGAAACCATGTGCCAATATATTGATCCTAATCCTTCGTAACCAAAAAATGTTCCCGACCTACCAGTAAACGATTTGTGGTCAAAGATTTTTTCATAAATATCCAGCACCAGTTTAATATCTTTTTCTAAGAGTGATCCATACTTTTTAGCTGGTAAATTTTTTAGTGCCTTTTTAAGGGTATCAGCATTATTAAAGTTGCCGTTGAAGTGATAATTGCCAAAAGTGTCTTGTTCAACAATTTCCTTGTTATTATCCTTTAAAAGTTGTTTAAGTAGTTCAGAACTATTTACAAGTTTTGCCGGTATATTATTTTTCTCGCTAAAACTTTTTAATTCTTTATTTGGATACAACAGATAACTGTATTGATCAGGCCTAAATAGAGCGCTGGTTCTTAAACTATTTAATAAATCTAGACTTTCTGTAGTTGTTAAATATCCTGCGCTTAAAATTGCAACTTGACCTTCTAACATTTCCGGTAAATGAGAAATTGAAATTTCTTTATCATTTACAACGGTCATTAAATTATAGGCATGGTACAAATTATCAGGTCTCTTATTTGCATTGATAGAATGGTCTATAAACTGAAGTGAATAATTTATAAAACTTAATAAATCATCTTTTGAAATAGATTTTCTAGTGTTTGAAAATCCATTTTTATAAATCTGATTTCTAAAATTACTACCGGCTATTCCAACGCCATCGAGCACTCTTTTTTTATCGCTGTCAGAAATTCTGTTATTTAATAGTTCTAAGTTATTTTCTAAAGTTTTTACAACATCATCTAGAAATAAGGCTAATTCACTTGAAATATCAACAGCAGCTAATTTTGAACTTTGTAGAATGGTTTCAAAGAATTTCAAAAATCGGCGCAAGTAATACAATGTTACCATTGAAACACCGTTACCTACCAATGCATTGTTAGCATCATTCCATTCTGGGCGTTGTGTGTTTAACCAAATGCCTCCTTCTGGAATAAAGTTTGATACCTTGGCCAATACTGTAGCCAGTAATTTTTCAATTAGATTAACTTTGTATTTAGAGAAATGCATATCTTTTAAAATAGCACCGTCTGCTCCTAGTTCTGCTTTCCATTGATTAATTTTTCGATCTAAATCAGCATCAAAATCAATAGTATCTTTCGGATTTTTAAGTAGCTTTTCGTACGACTTTATCTTATACGGCACATTGGCATAAACAAATACATTTTTATCAAAGTAATTTTCTAACTGTTTCGGATAATGTTTTTCGATAAACTCTAAAAACTTCAATAAATAAATAATTTGATGGTCTCCCCAATACCCAATATACGACCATGGATCATGTGGTTCAATAGTCTCCCAATCAAAACCGCCTTTTGTTACACGGTACGGATTATATCCATCAAATGTAGTGGCGTTCAAAAACTTATGAATCATACTTACAATAAACTCTGGGTACGATTGTGCTAAAGCTTCCCAGTTTTGGAAAATATCGCGCCAGTTACCTTCATAATCTAGTATTTTAGATCCATCTACTTCGTTTCGGGTATTGATTGAAAATCGATTCCAAGGACGACTTGGATCTCCATGCCTTCTACTAAATTTCAACGGCATATACTCATAACACAATCGTTTAAAATTGTATTCATCGTCATTATCTGCGATATTGATTAAGAAGCTATGCGAAAATACCTCTGGAAGTTGTTCTAGAAAACTTTCTTTTTGTTTAAAAATTTGTTTGTTTGCTTTGCTTAAATAAATTATAAAATCTGCTTTTTCTATGTTGTAATTTTCATCAAAAATACCTCCACGCATAATGTTAAATAAGGTATTTGAGTAATGTCTAGAATCGCGTTGGTTATCAGCTGTTAACTGTAATCCATCGGAAGCAGCTGTTAATTCTACTAATTTACGGGTTCCTTCTTCGATATCAGCCAGAATTGCGTTGGTTAAATTAGCGTTGTTTGCAATTTGATGTTTTAGCGCATTAATAGTGCTGATTGTTTGATTTACATCGGCTAAAATCATCCAGCTTTTGCTTGCTGATGCGTCTATTTTAACATCTGATGAAATAAAGTAAGCTCCTTTTTCTGCTTTAATGTCTGTTTCTTGATTTAGTTGAGTACCCCTTCTAAAATCATCTAACTGTAGCGATGAAAGCAAATAAGTTGGGTTTTCTATCCCCACAGACCATGCAATATTGGCTTTTAATGCTTCGCTAGGCTCTGCTTTATCTACGATTATTGCACTTAACTCAAAAATACCTAAACCGTAATCTGTTTCTAATTCACATCGTTTGTAAGCATCAACCAAATTACTTTTGGTTGCTTGCAATTCTTCACCAACACCATACGGAATTAAATTTTGGATTCCATCTAAAATTGTAAAATCTAAAACCCGATTTGAGTTATTAATTAGTGTTGACTTTTTTACAAATCCGAATAAATCACTTGAATTCCATTCATAGGTAAAAGCAACATTTAAATCGTGGTTGATTTCTTCAAAAATGACCTTATTACCAAAGGTGTTTTTATATAAATTTCTTGAAATTTTATAAACTCCCTTGTAAAGATTTGAAAAAGGTTCCCATAAAAATATTTTGTCATCTAAATGAAGCTGAATTATGGTTTTGCTGCCTGTAATTTCAGCACCTTCTGTAATTTTATCATCAGTATAATATGGAAATAATGCAAAGTCACTATTTTTTCTTCCTGCAGATAATCCTCCATTACTTGCTAAAAACATCCAATGATTTGAGTTACTTACAATACTCATAAAAAATGGACGCATTTCATCAACATTAGCTATTTTGTAAAAGCTTTCATCACCAACTTTTACGAACTCACCTTTTACTACATTTTTATTAAATGAAGCTTTCTTATCTCCTATATAAATTGGATTTTTTCTATTCATTTTTTACTCTTAATTCTTACTTTTTTACAATTGATTTTAGTTAATTAACACTTACTTTTCTCTTTCAATTTATTTGGATAACAATATATCTTCTAATTCTTCTAATGATTTTCCTTTGGTTTCTACAACGTATTTCATGACAAATACTAAAGAAAGCATGGCCAATACGGTATAAATTGCAAATGTTATGGTTGGTCCAAGATTTGATAATTCCCATGGAAATAATTGGGTAACAGAAAAACTAACCAATGAATTAAAAAATCCAACAACTGAAATTGCTAAACCTTTAACATTATTTGGAAATATTTCTGATAACATGGTCCACATAACCGGACCTAACGAAATAGCAAATGCTGCTACATACAGCAAAATTGCCATCAATACCTGAACAGCATTGATGTTGATAAAATTTTTAACGTAATGTCTTTTAAAATCTTGAAGCTGATCACTAGTTGTAACACTAGCAACACCCTCAAATAATTCTGATTGTGAATTGAAGGTAGCTCCTTCTAATTGCTTTAGTGCTTGTTGTATTTCGAGTTGAGTTACTTTTTCAATATTTTCTGAACTAAATTGATAATTAGCATTGTTAAAAGCCAAGGTTGCTAAAAATAATGCAACAGTCATACTTGCAGTTCCTATTATCAATAAAGGTTTTCTACCCAGTTTATCAATTAAATAGATTGCTACAAACGTAAACATGAGGTTTGTTAACCCTACAACAATAGCTTGTAAAAATGATGAATCTGTACTGCCACCAGCCTGTTCAAAAATGGTAGGTGCATAATAAAATATTGCGTTGATTCCTGTTATTTGTTGAAAGAAAGCTAATCCGAAAGCAATTATTAAAATTAAGCTCATTTTTTTACTAAAGAAATCAGCGTAGGAACCTTTTTTAACTTTTAAATCTTTATGCCTAACAATTTCTTCCAGGGTAGTGTCGGCATATTCTTTTCCACCTATTTTTTGTAATATTTGATGTGCATCCAAGGTTTTATTTAATTGGTTAATTAGCCATCTAGGACTTCTTGGAACTGTAAATAATGCAACAAAATAAAATATAGCCGGAATTACTTCAATTCCTAACATCCATCGCCAACTATCTACTTCTATATCTTTTAAGAAGTAATTAGAAAAATAAGCTACAGAAATACCAATTACAATATTTAACTGATTCAACGACACTAAACTTCCTCTTAATTTTGGTGGTGCAATTTCTGCAATATAAATAGGTGCTATTAAAATAGCCGCACCAATACCAACTCCACCAATAATACGGGCAACTACAAATTCAACATATGAAGTAGCTAAAGCAGACCATGCGGCAGATACGGCAAACAGTAAGGCTGTAATAATTAAAATGGGTTTTCGCCCAAATCTATCACTGGCTGGGCCTGCTGATATGTTACCAAACATGGCACCAAAAATTACACATCCCACAGCAAAGCCTAACTCTAAATCTGTCATCTGAAAATAGTTCGTAATTCCGTTTATAGTTCCTGAAATTACAGCACTGTCAAAACCTAACAGAAAACCTCCTAAGGCAACAATTAAGCTAATTCTGATGGAAAAAAGTTTATTCATTGAATATCTTTTATATGAGTTTATTTATTTTTAAAAACAATAGTTTGAATTGAGCGAGGCAAAGCTTTACTTGCAGCACTCTTGGCTCCTATTGAAATAGTATATGAAATTTCTGTATCGCTTTGATTCATTACAACAACAATGATACTTCCGTCTATATTTTTAAATGAGGTTGTCAATAAATTGTTTGAGGTTGATGCACTGCTAATTCTCTTAGCCTCTGGACGAATGAATTTAGAAAAATGACCAATATAATAATAGGTATTGGTAAAATTTAACTCACCTGTTTTGGTATCACCATGAACTGGAGCAAAACATAAATTCCCAACATGATTTGGTCCACCAGTTTCATCTAATAGAATATTCCAATCCGTCCAAGCAACTGTTCCATTGTTAAAATCGTTTATCATAGCACGGCCATAACGTTCTGCTAGTTTAGGGTCTTCGGCTTTTAATCTTTCAATATTGTAACCTTCATTACATCCTTCAGTAAAAATTAAATTCTTATCTGGATAAGCCTCTTGAACACGCTTTACAGCATCAAACATTGGTTTACCATCTTTCCAATCTTCATACCAATGAAAACCTGTTCCCCAAACGTATTTAGCTGCTTCAGGATCATCTAAAATAGTGTTTGCACGTTGATACAATAAATCGCGGTTATGATCCCAAACAATAATTTTTTTATCTCCCATACCTGCCTTTTCAAGTGTTGGACCTAAGAAATTCTTTAAAAAATCGCGTTCCTCTTCAGCAGTATAAATACACGATTCCCAACGCTGTACAGCCATCGGTTCGTTTTGTATGGTTAATCCCCATATTGGAACTCCTTCTTTTTCATAGGCCTCAATAAACTTTACATAGTAGTTTGCCCATGGTTGATAAAACTCTTTTAATAATTTACCTCCTTGCAACATATTATTATTCGATTTCATAAAAGCAGGCGGACTCCAAGGACTAGCATACATAGTTAATTTACCGCCAGCAGCTTCAATTGCTTTTTTAGTAAATGGAAGCCTGAATTGTCTATCGTGATCGATATTAAATGTTTTTAATTCATTATCACCTTCATCGATATACGTATAACTTGCCGATGAAAAATCACAACTGTGAATGATGGTTCTTGCTAAAGAATATCCTATACCTTTATCGATACTATAATAAGCTTCCATAAATCGATCCTGTTGTTCTTTTGGCAGCTTGTAATACGTTTCTGCAGCTGCATCAGTTAAAGCTGCGCCAATTCCTAAAAAATTTTGAAATTCTTTCTTAGGATTAACTACAATGTTAGCCTCCGTTTCCAAGGGTTGCACCAAATCACTAAATACTAAGGTATCAGTAACAGTTAATCTTAGATTAGTTTGATGCGCTGTCGTGTATACAATGTTGTTCATAGAGGCAATATCAATGTTTAATGAAATATCGTCTGTTTCAGCTTGTTTACAGCTGCTTAAAAACATAATGAGCACTGTACTACTAAATATTGTAGTATTCTTAATAAGATTATAAAAATTCATGGTTTTAAATATTGTTACTATTGGTAAACTCTTACGTAATCAATTTCCATAGTAGATTGTGTAAATGCAGGATCAATTGATCCTCCAAAAGTACCTCCCATTGCAACATTTAATATGATAAATTGTTTAGCATCAAATGGCCAAGTATCAACATTTTTAATAGCTGGATTATAGGTGTAAAAAATTACTCCATCAATTGAAAAATCGATTCTATCTTTAGTCCATTCTGCTGCATAAACATGGAAATTTGTAGATACATCTGACACAAACTTCTTAGCAGAATTAATAGATGCACCATAACTGGATTGGGTATGAATGGTACTGTGAACATTACCATGATCTCTTCCAACATGTTCCATAATGTCAATCTCGCCACATTTTGGCCAACCAACAGATGTAATATTTGATCCTAACATCCAAATTGCAGGCCAAGTTCCACTACCAATTGGTAATTTAGCTCGAACTTCAACTTTTCCATATTGGAAATCAAACAAGCCTTGAGTTTTTAATCGTGCAGAAGTATACTGTGCACCGTCATAACTCTCTTTTTTGGCTGTAATTTTTAATAATCCATTTTCTATTTTAACATTTTCTGGTCTGCTAGTATAATATTGTGATTCATTATTTCCCCATCCATTACTACCTCTTCCAATATCATAAGCCCATTTACTGTTTGACGGACTACCAGGAGTATCAAATTCATCAGAAAATATTAGACTTGTTGTTACAAAAACCGATATTTCTTTACTCACTGTAATTGAATGACCAGTTTTAGAATACGCCACAACATAAACTGTATAATTATTAGTTCCTTTTTGAGTGTATGTAAAATCTTGCGTTCCAGTTACACTTTCTATTTCTCCACCGGTGCCAAATCTGTAACCGTATTTTACTGCTCCAGTAGCAGAAGCTGTACAAATAATTTTACCAGATCCATCACCATTTGGATTAGAGGTATTTGCACCTACAACATTAACAGTTAATGTTAAATTTGAAGGTATAATTACTTCAGGTTCCGGATTTGGATTTGGATTATCACTCCCACCGCCACATGATAATAAAAAGGCAAAAACCAAGTATTTAGCTACTCTTAAATTTGTAATAATAGATATCATTATTGTTGTTTTGAAATAAAAAATAAATAAAGAGGGTTCCAAAAAGAAACCCTCTTTTAAACAAATTGTTATTCTGCAATCATAATTACAAACCAACTAATGCCATCAGCACCAATGGTTCTCAGAGACATTTCGTTTGCAGTTCTCTTAATAATTTTATACGAATGATCTCCACCTACGTAAAAACCATGGTATCCTTTTTTAGAAAATGTAAGCGTTTCAACTCCACCTGGTGCAGATAAACTCCATTTTTCAGTATAATCTGCTAACGGATAATTTTCATATTCTCCATCAGAATTAACTGTTGTACCAGCTGGAGGCACTCCCAAATCTGTATCCATTGGACCTTTTTTACCAAATGCGGTATTGTTAGTTTTGTGCGTAAAATCACCGTTTGCGTTGAATATAAAACGATCATCATAAGCACCTTTACCAGCTTTGTCATTTGGACCAGCTGCCCACCAAATTGGCACATCTGAATCTGCAGGACCTACACCAAAGTGTCCAGCGCCTTCTGCCTTAATTCTCCATGTTCTGGTACCGCCTGCATGCAGCATTTGCACTAAATCTGCTGGTGGAACGTATTTTGCAAATACTTCAACCTCCATTGAAGTGCTTGATGTCATTCCTCCTGTACCAATAGCTACCACAGTTACAGTGTATTTGTGGGTTCCTGTTTTACCAAAATTATAGGTTTTAAGTCCGTCAGGAGCTAAAGATTCTGAACCACTATGAACAAATTTATAGGTAATTGCATTATTAGCAGTAGCAGTGAATTTTACAGTTCCACTTCCATCTCCATATGGATTTGCGGCATCTTTACCTACAATTTGAGCTGTAATTTTAACATCAGAAGGATAAATTAAATCTCCGAAGTCATAATCTTCTTCTTCACAACTAACTGTTAATAAAGCTAAAGCTATGAAGAGTGTTTTGAATAAATATTTTATATTTTTCATGTTATAATTTTTTAAACCAGTTTTAGTATTGTTTAATATCATCTACATAAATGGTATAATTGGCTGATCCGTCACCATTGGTGCCTAAATCAATAAAAAATACCATGTTTGTAAAGTTTACTGACGTACTAATTCCAGAGAAATCAAATGTTAATTCTTCCCATTGATTTGCCTTAGTAGTAGTTGCTGTAACCTCTGCTGATGCTACAGTATTAGGCCATGGAGTTGCATCTTCAAACTTTGTTGTAAGTTTTAATCCTACACGTGGCGACCAAACTTTTACTTTTACGGTAGTTTCGCTAGTAAACGTTAAAGCATCGTTAAATGTAATTTTAGAACCTGCCCAAACCTGACCACTTCCTTTAACTAATTTTCCAACAAAATCAGATGAATTACCGGTT
>JAGXRT010000087.1 GCA_018335575.1 Bacteroidota bacterium
CTCCAAATGGATGTATATTTCTTTTATCGTAAAGGGAGGTTCTTAAATTATCAATCCCATAAAAATCGGTTACACCCCTGTTTCCTGCACAATAAATTTTAAAGTTCCATGCTGTTATTTTTCCATCTTTTTTAACTCCTGCTCTAATTTGCATTACAGCAGCGGGTCTGAACATATTGTACATAAATTCTTCTTTTCTGCTCCATGCTAACTGAATAGGAACTCCTGCTTTTCTTGAAATTAGAGCAGCTTCTACAGCCTGTTGACCATAAATTTTACCTCCAAAGCCGCCACCCAGCAATACTTGTTTTATATGAACTTTTTCCAATGGTAAATCTAATTTTCTCGATAATTCTTGCCGTGTTCCAAATGGTGTTTGTGTAGATGCCCAAACGATTAGCTTATCGTTATTAAACTGAACAGTAGCCGTATGGGTTTCCATAGGCGCATGTGATTTATAACCATCATAATAATCAAGTTCTCCTATATAGTCTGATTGATTAAATCCATCGGTTAAATTTCCTTTTGTTTCAACAACATTGGTTTCTGCAGCATTTTGAATAAGATAATTAAAAATGTTTTTATCATTAACATCAATTTGATTAGCTTCCCATACAGCTTTTATCTTTTGTTGGGCAATTAAAGCTGTTTCAGGATTACTGTGCAAGGCTGCAATTAAATCATCTATAATTACAATTTTTACACCGTCAATTTTCTCTGCATCAGTTGTATTGACAGAAACTAGTTTGCTTCCATGCGCAGGCGGTCTGCTTATAGAAGCATACAACATTCCAGGAAGTTTTATGTCAGCAGAATATTTGGCTTTTCCGGTTACTTTAAGTATAGCATTTGTAGCGTTTAATGGAGTGCCAACAGTTTTATAAGTAGAAGGTTTTTTGAAAATAGGTGGAGAACTAATAGTTTTCACAATTTTTTTACCCTTAGTAAGTTCAGCATAACTAAGTTTAACCACTTTGTCAGAAATTTTGTGAACATAACCATTAGAAATGACTAATTCATCTTCTTGAACTTGCAATTGTAGACTTGCTAATTTTATCAATTCTCTGCGAGCTTCTGCTGCTGCGGATCTTAAAACCGGATCAAAAAAACGGGTGGTTAAAGATCCCCAGGTACCAGCGTCATACGGACATAAATCAGTATCGCCCATAACCATTTCTATTTGACTTAAAGAAACTTCCAATTCTTCAGCTAATACTTGTGCTAAAGATGTTGTAATACCTTGTCCCATCTCTATTTTACCGGTATAACACGAAATTTTACCATCTTCATGAATTCTTAAGTATGCATTAAAATCAGCTGGGTCGCTGGCTTCATTTAAAGTATCATTCATTGAAAAAGCATCGTATTTACCAATGGTAAAAGCTATGATTAAACCGCTTCCCAAGCGTTTAATAAAATCTCTACGGTTGCTGTTAAACAAATTTTGACTATCAACATCACCAAAATATATCTTGTTAATTTCACTTGATTTCATAATAGATTTGTTTAAAAGTTAATTGTGGGCATTTAATTCTTTAGCAGCTAATTTGATGGCTGCAGTAATATCATTATAAGAACCGCAACGGCAAAGATTTTCATTCATTCCGTCAATAATTTGCTGATGAGTTGGATTAGGAATAGAATTAAGCAGTCCAACAGCGTTCATTATCATGCCAGGCGTACAAAAACCGCATTGTTGAGCGTCTTGTTTAATAAATGCTTTTTGAACAGGATGTAGCTTATTATCTTGTTCCAAACCTTCTATGGTTGTGATTTTTTTTCCGTTAATTTGCTTTAAGGTTAAACTGCAAGATCGTTCGGCTATTCCATCAACTAGAATAGTACAAGAGCCACAAAAACCTATACCACATCCATGTTTTGTTCCGGTTAAATCAAAATCGGTTCTTAAAACCCATAAGAGCGTTTTCGATGCTTCGGTTTCAAGTTCTACAGGTTTTCCGTTTAAGTAAAAGTTTATTTTTTCTGTCATAACAAACTAAAATTAAGTGAAATATGGTTTTTTATTTATAAATTATTTATTGCTATTTGATAATCATTTTGTGTATCTATGTCTTTTAAAATGACGTTTGTTTGTACAGCAATTTCTAAAATATCATAACTGTTAGTTAGTAATAATTCGCGCAATCCAACTTCTGAATTTAGGGTATTTATTTCTTTAAAATATTTTTTGTCAATTAACAATGGATGTCCCCTTTTTCCTTCAAAAGTTGGAACAATGATACCTTTGCTGGTTTTATTAAATACAGCAATTAACCGGTTAATTAAATCGGTCGGAACCATGGGTTGATCCCCTAAAAGGATAAGAACTCCATCGATATTTTTAGTTATTGTTGATATACCCTTTTGAACACTAGATAACATTCCGGATTCATACTGAACGTTTTCAATTAATTGAAGTGGCAACTCTTTTAATTCTTCTTGAATTTCATTTTTATGACTTCCTAAAACTACGATGGTAGTATCAATAACTGAGTTTATTGACTTCTCTGCAATTGTTTTAATAATTGTAACCCCATCAATCGGCAAAAGTAGTTTTTGCATCCCCATTCGTGAGCTTTTTCCTGCAGCTAAAATGATACTACAAACACTCTTGGATGGTTTTAAAAATAATTGTTCATAACGTTTCTGAATAAGTTGTGATGTAATACTTATAGCAATTTCGTTAACAGTTTTAGCATGTATGTTTAACCCTATAGGTGAGTACACAAAATTTAATTCATCTTCACATGCCCAGTCTTCTTGTAAAAATTTCTTTTTCACTAAGGCAGATTTGCGTTTGCTGCCAATTGTTCCAATATAGGCTGCATTTGAATGTATGCACCAGCGTAAAGCTTCTATATCCGTTCTATGACCTTGAGTAGTTATAACAATAAACGTATTTGAAGTAATTGCTACTTGATTTAAAGCATCGTTTAACTCTGCTGATATAACAAGTTGTGCATTGTTAAATATAGAAGAATCGTTGTATTCTAGTCTGTTGTCAATTACAGTTACATCAAAATCTGCCATTTGAGCAATTTTGCACAAAGCTTGTCCAATATGTCCAGCGCCTATTATAATTAATTGGGCTAAAGGATGAATTGGTTCTATAAATACACTGGAATTTGTATTAGAATTAGGTTGTTTTAACCAAACTGATTTTCGATTTGTAATCAACTCCTGGATGTTAACATTAGATGAATCTAAAAAACAAGAAATCTCGTTAGGTAATTCAGCATTTTTTTCAACCCAATATTTGTTTATGTTTAGCTTATCTTCATGGTGTGTTATTAAACTTATCATCACACCACATCGCTTCTTTTGAAGTGAATTTATGGCATTAGAGAAAGCGTCAACATGTAATTTAGGATAGGCGTCTATTAAAAATGTTGCAGAACCGCCACAAATTGCGCCTTCTTTGTCATCTATTTCTGCTGATAATTGTATAGACTTAATCGTACTTTTATTTGATATACTAGCATTTAATGCTTCTCGTTGAGCCTTTTGTTCTACTAAACCACCTCCTAATGTTCCTAATAAAACCTTGTCTTTATTAAATAAAGCCATTGATCCAGGACATTGTGGCGCAGACCCTTTGACTTCAAGTAACAATCCTAGTTGAAACGAATTGTTTGTTTCTGAGTAGTTTAGTATTTGTTGATAAGTAGAAATCATTTGATGATTAAATGGATTCTTTCAAATTTAAGGCTTAGTTTTTAAATTGCCAATGAATACCGCTTAAACTAAAAAAAACGCATCAAATTCTGATGCGTTTTTTTTGTAAGTCTAGAATAACAAGGTTTGTCCTTCATCGTCTGCAATTATATCTTCATTTGCATCATCGGTAGAAAATTCTTCAGAACTCTTATCAATTACCTCTTCATCAATTACTTCAACTTCTTCTACATGTAGAGGTTCGTACGGCAATGGTTCTAAGGCATTTATTTGTTTTATTTTTTCTGTTGTTAATTGATTTCCAATTGCTTTTATGCCTTTTATTGCAATAAAATCTTCTAAATTAACTACTATAGATTCATTCTTTTTACTGCTAAAAATTACTTCAGCCATTGGTCTGTAATCGGTTAAAACAATTTCTAATTGCGATTTTGCATGTTCAGAAATAAAAATTTCTTCTTTGTTTGGATTCTCAATAACAAATCTTTTGACAAAATAGCGTTCTTTTTCACCTTCGTAATAAATGGCAGAAATTGGTTTTAACGGATCCCATTTTTCGATAACTATGGTATCGTCTTCAAAATGCATAGTAAGTTCAGGTGTTTGAACCTTTACTTTACCCGATTGTGTAATTATTAACAGCTTATCTTCAGGTTTAAATTCTCCTAATAATTCTCCTCGTTCATCCACATTTAAGCGTTGTACAGTATCATCATACCATATTTTACGTGGGCGTAAAGTAGATATTCCTTTCTCTTTTAATTCAATTTTTTTAACACCATACTTAGTTACCAAATTACCTTTAGAACTTCTGCCCTTTATAGCAAGTTCAGAAAAATCGATCTCCCACTTTAATTTTTTAATATTACCAGCTGGGCGTAAATAAACGGTTACAACTTCGGCCTCGCCATTTGGATTTGCAGAAAAATAAAGAATGGTAGAATCTTTAGTTCCGTTGGTTAAATCGTATTCTTTATCGCGGGTAATTCCGGTTACATTAAATCGTTTCATATAACTCGGACCTCTACTACCATCTCGGTATATTAAGTTATAAATAGTGCGTTTATCATCTTTTTTAAATACTGCAACATGAATTATATCTTTACCGATGAAAGTTTTAGCAGCAATTTTAGAAATCATCATAGAGCCATTTCTTCTAAAGGTGATAATATCATCAATATCTGAACAATCGCATATAAATTCATCTTTTTTAAGTGAGTTACCAATAAATCCTTCTTCCCTATTTACATAAAGTTTAGTATTGTTCATAGCAACTTTTGTAGCTACGATTTCATCAAAAACCCTGATTTCAGTTTTGCGTTCCTTTCCTTTGCCGTATTTTGTTTTAAGTTGCTGGAAATAAGCTATTGCAAAATCAATTAAATTATTTAAATGATGCTTAAGTTCTGCTATTTTATCTTCTAAACTTTCGATGAAATGATTCGCTTTGTCATTATCAAATTTAGAGATTCGTTTAATTTTTATTTCGGTTAATTTAACAATATCGTCTTCTGTAACAGCCCTTTTTAAATGAGTAATATGTGGTTTTAGGCCATCGTCTATTGTTTTGATAACGCCTTCCCACGTATCTACTTCTTCTATATCACGGTATATTCTGTTTTCAATAAAGATGCGCTCCAGTGATGCAAAATGCCATTGGTCTTCAACTTCTCCTAATTGAAATTCTAATTCCTGACGTAGTAAATCTACCGTATGATTGGTCGATTTTTTTAAGATTTCAGAAACTCCAATAAAAACAGGTTTATTATCTTCAATTACGCAGGCTAAAGGAGAAATTGAGGATTCACAATTGGTAAATGCAAAAAGTGCATCGATGGTTTTATCGGGCGAAACACCGCTTGGTAAATGCACCAGAATTTCAACTTCGGCAGCGGTATTGTCTTCAATTTTTTTGATTTTAATTTTACCTTTATCATTGGCTTTTAAAATAGAATCAATTAAAGATGAAGTAGTTGTAGCATAAGGTATTTCTGAAATTACTAATGTTTGCTTGTCTAATTGTGCAATTTTAGCTCTAACTCTAATTTTGCCACCACGTAATCCATCATTATAATTGGAAACATCAACACTGCCTCCTGTTAGGAAATCAGGGTACAACTCAAAAGATTTTCCTTTGAGTATTTTTATAGATGCTTCAATTAATTCTATAAAATTGTGTGGAAGAATTTTGGTAGATAATCCAACGGCAATTCCTTCTGCTCCTTGATTTAATAGTAACGGGAATTTTATAGGTAACTCAATTGGCTCTTTTTTTCTGCCATCATAGGAAGCTTGCCACTTGGTAATTTTAGGATTAAAAACAACATCTAAGGCAAATTTGGATAAGCGGGCTTCTATATACCGCGGAGCTGCTGCTCCATCGCCTGTAAGGATATTTCCCCAGTTTCCCTGCATATCGATAAGCAATTCTTTTTGACCTAACTGCGTCATTGCATCAGCAATACTGGCATCTCCGTGCGGATGATACTGCATGGTATGCCCAACCAAATTGGCCACTTTATTATACCTACCATCGTCTAAGTCTTTCATAGACTGTAAAATTCGTCGTTGAACGGGTTTTAAGCCATCTGTAATTGCCGGTACTGCTCGTTCTAAAATTACATAAGAAGCATAGTCTAAAAACCACTCTTTGAACATGCCTGTAACTTTGGTAATAGTTTCCTGAGGTTCTTGCGAAAAATTGTCTTTGTTATAATCTTCTTGCATGTTATTCTACTAAAGTATCGAGTTCCACTTTTAAATTATCAATGATAAATTCTTGTCGGTCAGAGGTGTTTTTACCCATATAAAAGGTAAGCAGCTGCTCAATAGAAGTTTCTCTGTCTAACATAACCGGGGCTAAACGTATATCTTTTCCTATAAAATGTTCAAATTCATTAGGCGATATTTCACCAAGTCCTTTAAAGCGGGTTATTTCTGGTTTTCCTTTTAATTTTTCAATAGCTTCTTTCTTTTCTTCTTCAGAATAGCAATAGAATGTTTCTTTTTTGTCGCGTACTCTGAATAATGGAGTTTCGAGTATGTACAAATGACCTTCCTTAATTATTTCTGGGAAGTACTGTAAAAAGAAGGTAATTAACAACAAACGGATATGCATACCATCAACATCGGCATCGGTAGCAATAATTACATTGTTATAGCGCAAATTTTCAATTCCTTCCTCAATATCTAATGCTGCCTGTAATAAATTAAATTCTTCGTTTTCATACACCACTTTTTTGTCCATTTCGAAACAATTCAATGGTTTACCTCTTAAACTAAATACGGCTTGTGTATTAACATCTCTTGATTTAGTAATAGAACCGCTTGCAGAATCACCTTCGGTAATAAATAATGAACTTTCAAGCCTGTTTTCTTTTTTAAAATCGTTGAGGTGCACGCGGCAATCGCGTAATTTTTTATTGTGCAAACTAGCTTTTTTAGCACGTTCTTTGGCTAATTTTCTAATACCAGATAGCTCTTTTCGTTCGTGCTCGGCTTGTAAAATTTTACGTTGAATTAAATCGGCAACTTCGGTATTTTTATGTAAATAATTGTCTAAATATTTTTTAACGAAATCGTTTATATAGGTTCTCACCGATGGTAAGCCATCGCCCATTTCGGTCGAGCCAAGTTTTGTTTTGGTTTGGCTTTCAAAAACAGGCTCCATAACTTTGATACTGATAGCGCTAACTATAGATTTTCTTATATCTGAGGCATCGTAATTTTTGTTGTAATATTCACGCAAGGTTTTAACTATGGCTTCTCTAAAAGCATTTTGATGTGTACCTCCCTGAGTGGTATGTTGCCCATTTACAAAGGAATGAAACTCCTCACTATATTGCGATTTGCTGTGTGTTAAAGCAATTTCAATATCATCACCTTTTAAGTGAATAATTGGATACAGCATGTCTTCATCAGAAATATTTTCCTGTAATAAATCTTTTAATCCATTTTCTGAATGGTATTTTTCTCCGTTAAAAACTATGGTTAAACCTAAATTTAAATACACATAGTTTTTAATCATTTTGATAACATACTCGTTTCTGAACTTGTATTTTACAAAAATAGATTCGTCTGGAATAAAAACCGTTTTGGTTCCTTTTCTTTGTGTTGATGGTTCTATTTTAAAGTCATGTGTTAATTCACCTTGAGAAAATTCGGCTGCTTTAATTTGATCTTCTCTTACCGATTCTACTCTAAAATAAGACGACAATGCATTAACTGCTTTGGTACCAACACCGTTTAATCCAACTGATTTTTTAAATGCTTTGGAATCGTACTTACCTCCGGTATTCATTTTAGAAACTACATCAACAACCTTTCCAAGCGGAATTCCACGTCCATAGTCTCGAACACTAACTATATGATCCTTTATGCTAATCTCGATGGTTTTTCCGCTACCCATAACAAATTCATCAATTGAATTATCAATAACTTCTTTTAACAGAATATATATTCCATCATCAGGTGAAGAGCCATCTCCTAATTTACCAATGTACATTCCTGGACGTAAACGGATGTGTTCCTTCCAATCGAGTGAACGAATATTATCTTCGGTATAGGTATTTTCTTTACTCATATTATGTGTCTGTTGAAGAGGTGCTAAAGTACTATTTCATCTTTTAAAATAAAAAAAGTCTGTTAAATACTTATTAACAGACCTAAAATGTTTCAATGTATACTTTTTATACATTAAACCTAAAATGCATCACATCGCCATCTTTTACAATATACTCCTTACCTTCTACGCGCATTTTTCCTGCTTCTTTTACTTTAGCTTCACTACCGTAATTTACATAATCATCATAAGCAATAACTTCAGCACGTATGAATCCTTTTTCAAAATCGGTATGAATAACTCCGGCGGCTTTAGGAGCAGAATCCCCCACGTTTATTGTCCAAGCTCTTACTTCCTTTTTACCTGCTGTGAAATACGTTTGCAAGTTTAAAAGTTTATAAGCAGCTCTTATTAATTTAGAGGCGCCAGGTTCTTCTAAATTTAAATCAGAAAGAAATAATTCTTTTTCTTCGTACGATTCTAATTCTGCTATATCCGATTCGGTAGCAACAGCTAAAACTATTACTTCGGCATTTTCATTTTTAACGGCATCCTTAACAAGGTCTACAAATTTATTACCGGTTGCTGCAGATGCTTCATCAACATTACAAACGTATAATACTGGTTTATCAGTAATAAATTGAACATCTGTTATGAATTCATCGCGTTCTTCCTGAGTTAAATTTATCGCCCTTACAGAAATGGCACTTTCTAAACCATTTTTTACTTTTAACAAGGCTGCTTCTTCTTTTTGAGCTTCTTTATTGCCTGTTTTGGCTGCGCGTTTTACTTTTTCAAGTTTTTTATCAACTGTTTCTAAGTCTTTTAATTGCAATTCGATATCAATTATTTCTTTATCCCGAACCGGATTTACGGTAGATTCAACATGTACAATATTATCATTTTCAAAACAGCGCAACACATGAATAATAGCATCAGTTTCTCTAATATTGGCTAAAAACTGATTTCCTAAACCTTCACCCTTACTGGCACCTTTTACTAAACCGGCAATATCTACAATTTCTACTACTGCAGGAACTACACGCTCTGGATTAACTAGTTCTTCTAGTTTTTCCAAACGCTTATCAGGCACGTTAACAACGCCAAGGTTGGGTTCTATGGTGCAAAATGGAAAATTGGCTGATTGGGCTTTCGCGTTAGACAGGCAATTAAATAAGGTTGATTTTCCTACATTGGGTAATCCTACTATTCCGGCTTTCATGATGTGTTTAACTGTTTTAAAAGTTTGCAAATATACTGAAAATTGCGCTCCTTTTTACTTTTAATAAATACGCAATAATAAATTGTTTTAGTTAATATAATCTTAAAAAATTTAGTAGATTCGTAACACATTAACCTATAAAATCATATAATGATGAAAAAAATTTATTTAATCTGTTGTTTTGCCTTGTTTATTGTTGGCATTTCACAGGCTCAGCAACTCATTTCAGGAACCGTTAAAGATCTAACAGGCCAGGCTTTGCCGGGTGCCAACGTGTTGATTAAAGGGAGTATCAACGGTACTACGACCGATTTTAATGGAAAATTTCAACTGAAAGTGAGTACAGGCGCTGTTTTGGTTATTAGCTTTGTTGGTTATCAAAACAAGGAAATCACAATCGATAATAAAACAACCTATGAGATTGTGTTAGAAAGTGGAGAACAATTGAAGGAAGTAAATGTAGTGGGTTCACGCAGTACCAAGAGAACAGCCATAGACACGCCAGTTCCTGTTGATATTATTAACATTTCTGAACTGGTTTCTCAAAACGGCCAGGTAGAAATAACCCAAATTCTTCAGTATGCAGCCCCTTCATTTAATGCATCAAAACAATCTGGATCAGATGGTGCTGATCATATAGTACCTGCTTCATTACGTGGTTTGGGTCCCGATCAGACCTTGGTGCTGATTAATGGAAAGCGCAGGCACCAATCTTCCTTAGTAAATATTTTTGGTACACGAGGTCGTGGAAACTCAGGAACTGATTTAAATACTATACCTGTTGCTGCTATCAAACGTATAGAAGTGTTACGCGATGGAGCATCTGCACAATACGGTTCTGATGCTATAGCGGGTGTTATCAATATCGTTTTAAATGATCAAACTGATGGTTTTGTAGGTGGAATTACCTATGGAGCCTATAGTACAGCTATTGGTAATGGCTGGGAGGCAGCTACCGGAGAAACATTGTACAACGTAGAAGGTAAAAATAGGCTGGATGGGAAAGATAAAAGCTTTGATGGCGAAACCACTAAATTTGATTTAAATTATGGTGTTAAAGTCGGTGAGAAAGGTTTTGTTAATTTCACTACTGAATTGTTTTCGAAAGCAAAAACCTTACGCCCAGGTTTTGATTGGAGAAAAGGATATGGAAGTGCTGCAGTAGATGCTTTTAATTTTATGGTCAATTCATCGGTGGCGTTGTCTGATGATACAGAAGTTTACGCCTTTGGAGGCCGTAGTTTTAGAGATACCAATGCCAACGCTTTCTCTAGAAACGGCTTTGCTGATGGTGATAATCGGTCTGTTCCTAGTCTATATCCTAATGGCTTTACCCCTCAAATTACTTCAAATATTAATGATATTTCGATATCGACAGGGTTGAAACATGTATTAAAAAGCGGTTGGAACGTTGATTTTAGCAACACCTTTGGGATGAATGATTTTCATTACTACACTAAAAACTCCAACAACGCATCCTTAAAAGATGCTTCACCAACTGATTTTGATGCTGGTGGACACAGTTTGTCGCAAAACACTACAGGAATCGACTTTAGCAAGTATTTTGAGAATCACCTAAAAGGATTAAACCTCGCATTTGGTTTAGAGTTCAGAACAGAAAATTTTATCATTTATGCAGGAGAAGAATCATCCTATGCCTTATATGATATTTATGGATTACCAGTAACAAATCCTGCTACACAAACCGTGGCATTTGATTCAAACGGTGATGATCTACCGGGCGGATCACAAGGTTTTCCGGGATACAGTCCGGGAAATGAAGTTGACAGAAGCAGAACTAACCTAAGTTTCTACGCGGATTCTGAACTAAGTTTTACCGAGAATTTTTTGGTAGGATTAGCGCTTCGTTATGAAAATTACAGCGATTTTGGAAGTACCTTTAATTATAAAGTAGCAAGCCGATTAAAAATAAGTAATGACTTATCAGTTCGTAGCTCCATATCATCTGGATTTAGAGCCCCTTCACTGGCGCAATTGTATTATAATTTAATTTTCACCAATATAGTAAATGGAGAATCACTTCCTTCTTTACTTTCAGCAAATAATAGCACTGTTACAAAATCATTTGGTATCAAGCAGTTGACTGAGGAAAAGGCTCTAAACGGCAGTTTCGGTTTTACCTATAAAAAAGGAGGTTTTACCGCAACTGTAGATGCGTATTCTATTAAAGTGGATGACCGCATTGTTTTAACCGATAATTTTGATGCATCCGGATTGAACTTAGGCGTAGATGCCGCCCAATTCTTTGCAAATGGTGTTGATACCCGGACACAAGGAGTGGATTTTGTATTTACCTATAACGGGCTTTTATCAGCAAATAGCTCATATAGTATCGGACTTGTTGGAAATATGAACGAATTGAAAATTAATAAAATCCACAATGGTGCTTTAAATGAGTTTACGTTTTTCAGTCCGTTCTCACGTGCCTACTTAAAAGCTGCAGCACCTGACTATAAACTAGGATTAAACATGGGTTATAAATACCAAAAATTGAATGTAAATGCTACTCTAACCCAATTTAGTCAGGTAGAATTACAAGATTTTCAATGGGTAGATTCCCCGGCTACAACGCAAGCAGAAGCTGATGCCTTATATGCTGTTGCTACCGATGTATACAAAAAAGCGATGACGGTAGACTTAAATATTTCCTACAAATTTTCAAATGCTTTGAGCTTTACGTTGGGTGGAAACAATATTTTTAATAAGTACCCTACACCACAATTTGATGCATGGACTGATCAGGGCGGTTTGATGGATTCAGTTCAAATGGGCTCAGATGGTGCTTATTTTTACGGAAAATTAGAATTTAAACTATAAAATAAAATATAGTTGTTAAAAGAGGATGTTATAACATCCTCTTTTTTTTTTTTTAATATTTGTAAAAAAAGT
>JAGXRT010000088.1 GCA_018335575.1 Bacteroidota bacterium
GCATTAAAAATGGATTGGTAGATTCATTAATCCGAATAAGTGTTGGGATTGAAGATGTAGATGATTTAATTGCTGATTTAGATGCGGCTTTAAAATGTATTTAATAAATAACGAAAATTTAAAAGACAGCATTACGCTGTCTTTTTTTATTTTTAATCTAAATAGAATACATATCCAATTTGAACCAGTAACATCCAATCATTGTATTTATCATCTTTATCATGGGCATGGAGCGCATCGATATAGTTGGTCATATAATAGTGCCAACGTGAATCTATTATTAAATCAGAATATTCACCAAGTGCAATACGGGTGCCGAAATTAAGGGTAACCGCTCCGGTAAATCGTTTATCGGTATTAATATCCCCAGGTCCCGCCCAACGGTAATACGTTTCTGTAGGAGGAACAGGCCCCCAGGCTCTGCTAGGATCGTACGTATAAGTAGGTTTTGAATAAGCCAGTTGCAAACCAATTCCAGCATAAGGATTAAAAACAGTTCCGTAATAGCGCAAACCATAATCAACTACATCTTTATAATAAAATTCTAACTGGGTTCCTAAACTATAAACGGTTGCTGTACCTGTCATGGCTCTGATTTGATCGCGTTGTGTTTCATCGCCTTTTGGATTGGGTTCATCGACCCATTTTCCGAAGTGATTTAATTTGGCATTGGCGTAGGATAAATCGGCTCTTAATTTAAAGTGCTCGTTAAAAAAACTACCACGACTGTACCATTGATAGCGATAATCAGCAAATTGATAGTAGTACACCAGTCCAACACTTGTTCCGATATTTCCTCCAACATTACTCATAAAATGGTTTCGCTGTCCATAATCAGTTTGAAACGATGCGGCCCCTACAAACAATCCAATTTCATGTGACCCACTCGATTGTGCATTCATTGTGAATACTTCGAAAGAAGCTATCAATATAACTAATATGAGTGGTTTTATTTTCAATTAAATAGGTGCTTTTTTTAAACTAATGTAACGAAAAAGATTCTATAATGTCCCAATTGGCTCTGACTTCAATAATTTTAGGAAAATAAAATACGTTTTCGGCTTGTTTTTTTTGCAAGTAATTTCCGGTATCCCATTGTTTATTTAAGTTTTTATCATCGATAAACCGTATTATATACTTACCTGGTAATAGGTTTTTAAAATCGAGTTTATCAGTATCATTTAAGAATACTTTTTCAACTAACTGTCCATTTTCTGTGATAAGTTCAGCAAAATAGGTTGGATACTTAGCATTTAACTGTACAGTTAAATTTCCATAATTATCAGATTGTCCGGTAATAAACTGATAATTCAAGGTGTCTTTGTTGCTATTTCCAAGGATATCAGTTATGGCTTTTGGATACACTTTTACTTTATAACCTAAAAATTGTTTTTTATCAAAATCGATGATAACATCTTCCTTATTATCAGAAATAAATGCTTTGAATTTTGCTTTGATGGTATCTTTTTCAAAAAGTTGAATTTTGGTTTCGTCAATGATATCTATAGGAATTGAAGCGTTTATTTTAAATTGATCTCTTAAATGCAACATACCTGTTCCAACACCACTTAATCTTAATGAATCTTTTTTAGCCCTACCTATTTTTACGGTGTATTCTTTTTTATAATTTTCATTTGAGATTTCAAATTTTAAGGAGTCAAGATCAGTAGGGGAGTGCCAAAAATAAAGCGAATCTTTTTTCTTGTCAAAACTTATATGTGATTTAAAAGTTGAAGGAGCCTTAGACAATAATTTGACTTCCATAGAATTTCTATCGCCCTCAAAACCAAAAATAAGCTGACCTTTTTTAAACTCAATAGGAGCTTTTGCATTAAACTTTACATGTTCTTTGTGAATTTTTATATTTATAATACTGTCTGTTGGAAGGGTTATAAATTGATTCTTAAACCCAATTTTATCGGTTTTTGGATCAAAAATATAATTGCTGTTTTTTTCTTTAAGTGCTACCATTAAATACGTTCCTGCTTTTAAATTACTAAACGAAAAACTAGTAGAGTCAAGTGTACTTGTAATATAATTTGGTTTTTTGCGATAGATAATAGAATCGTTAAATGCTTTGTTTACTTCATATAAAAGCACCGAAATATTTTTATCGGTTTTACGTTCTAAAGCATTGGCAACAGTACCACTTAAAGTTAAAGAATCGAGGTAATTTCCTGTAGAAAAAACATATTTAAATCGTTCTAATTTATTCCCTTCGTTGTTATCGACTATACTGTTGCCAAAGTCAAAAGTATAGGTAGTATTTGGCTTAAGCGTATCATTTAAACTTAATGTAAATTCTTTACTGGCGCTCATGGGTGTTATTTGCGGAAGCGCTTTTAAAGGAGGAGAAACTATTAATTGATTGGCTAAATCTTTAAACATGACGTATTCATCAAACTGAATTTTAATTTTATCACTTTTAAAGTTTAAACTTTTATCTGCAGGATACATAGAAATGACAACCGGAGGTATAGTATCTTTTGGGCCGCCAGTTGGTCTACCTCTTTTTGCGCAGTTTTGCAAACTAAATTGCGCAATTATAACTACAAGAACTACTAAAAAAAATCGGTTCATACTGATTGTGGGAATTTTAAACAAAGAAACGATAAATTTTGATTAGATAAAAAGTTAATCGGTATAAGCAATGGTTGCAATGCTTATTTTAATGTTTTTGGTTTTTTGCAATTCAAGCACACAAGACTCTAAGGTAGCACCGGTTGTAATAACATCATCTACTAATAAAATATGTTTATTTGTAAGTATATCAGTGTCATTTAAAATAAATTTCCCTTCAAAATCTTGAAATCGTTGCAGCCTGCTTTTTATAGTTTGAGATGTTGTAGAAGATGCTTTGATCAATACATTTTCTATAAAAGGGATATTGAGTTCTTTTGCAAGCGTTTTTCCAAAAGTAGTAACTTGGTTGTAACCCCTTTTGCGTTCTTTTTTAGGATGCATAGGCACTATAATAACCCCATCTAGTTGGTTAAACCGATTGCTTTCTTTCATCTCACTAGCAAGTATTTGCCCAGTTAACGCACCAATTTGTTGTTGATTTTTATATTTTAAATAATGAATTATTCGTTGTGTTTTCCCTTTTTTTCTAAAAAACAACAGCGCTGTAACACTTTCTAATTTTATACGGCCATAAAAAGATCTTTCTGCAATGTTGTTTTGTTCAGCACTAAAGTGTGTAAATGGCAAATCGACGCGACAAAAAGTACACAAGGTATTTTCATTATTTGTCAGCGGTGTATCGCAACAAACACATAAATCTGGGAACAGGATGTATAACATATCAGTGAAAAATTTCATAGCAAATTATTTTTCTAGATACCAATTTTCTAAAATCTTCGTTATAATTAAAATAAGCAATTATTTACACAGAAATAAATTCTTAAAATTTTGTTAAAATTTAATTATAGTGTAATTTTGCAACATTAATAATAAACAACATGGAAGATAACAAAAATTCACAACAAAAAACCATTATATGGGTATTAGCTGCTTTATTAGTTTTATTAGCTGCTTATACTTTTTATAATCACACCAGTCATGTAGAAACAACAGAAAATTTAACTTCTGAAAAAGCATCGCTACAATCAGAATTAAATGAAATGATTGCTAAATATGATACAGCTATCGCAGAAAATACTACGATGACTGAAGAGTTAAAAGCTGAGCGTGAAAAAATAGTTCAACTTAGAGATTCTGTTGCAAACTTAACCAGTGTTAATAGAAATATGTTAGCGCGTTTTAAAAGCCGTATTGCTGATTTAGAAACTAAAAACAAACGCTTATTTTTCTTAACAGATTCATTAAAAGAAGCTAATCAATTTTTAAGTTTAGAAGTAGTAACTGCTAAAAAAACAATTGAAGAGCAAACAGTTGCAAATACAGAATTAACTACTAAAAATACCGAGTTAACGAATGTAGTAAATGTTGGATCTGTATTAATTGTTAATGAAGTAAAAGCATCAGCAATGAGACTACGCGGAAATGATAAATTAGTAGAAACTAATAGTTTTAACAAAACCGATGCTTTTAGAGTAAGCTTTAAAATAGCCGAAAACAGAATTGCTCCTAAAGGAAACAGAAATGTTTACTATACGATTAAAGATCCTGCCGGAAATGTTCTGAAAAATGCCGGAACTATTACCATCGAGAACAGCCAATCGGTACAATATTCTGATAAAACTACAGCTGTTTATGACAACAAAGCGTTAGATGTAATTGCCGTAATTAATGTTGATAGAAATACCATGGTACAAGGATCGTATTCTATTGATGTATTTATCGACAATTACTACGTTGGTACCACAACTGTAGATTTAAGAAATTCTTTCTTAGGATTATAACATATAACTTTTAAAACTTAAAAAAGCAGTAATGAAAACATTACTGCTTTTTTTATCGCTTAAGAAAAGATTTTTTCTATTAAAAAGCTTTAGTATTTTTGCATCATGGCAATACAAGAAGAACAATTTAAAAAGGTAATTTCACACGCTAAGGAATATGGATTTATTTTCCCATCCAGTGAAATTTATGATGGCCTTAGCGCAGTGTACGACTATGCGCAAAACGGCGTAGAATTAAAAAATAACATCAGAAACTATTGGTGGAAATCAATGGTTCAAATGCACGATAATATCGTAGGTATAGATGCAGCAATTTTGATGCATCCCACTACCTGGAAAGCATCGGGTCACGTCGATGCGTTTAACGATCCATTAATTGATAACAAAGATTCGAAAAAGCGCTATAGAGCCGATGTTTTGATTGAAGATTATGTGGCAAAAATCGAAGACAAGGTTGAAAAAGAAATTGCAAAAGCAGCAAAACGTTTTGGTGATGCATTTAACCTAAACGAGTTTGTAACCACCAATCAACGCGTTATTGAATACAGAGAAAAGCAACAAGTAATTCTTAGTAGAATGGCAAAATCGTTGGAAAATGAAGATTTAGCCGATGTAAAAGCGCTAATCGAAGAATTGGAAATTGCTTGTCCGGTTTCAGGTTCGAGAAATTGGACTGAAGTAAAGCAGTTTAATTTGATGTTTGGCACCAAATTAGGGGCATCAGCCGATACGGCAATGGATTTATACCTGCGACCAGAAACGGCTCAAGGAATTTTTGTAAACTTTTTAAATGTACAGAAAACCGGCCGCATGAAAATTCCTTTTGGAATTGCACAAACCGGCAAGGCGTTTAGAAATGAAATAGTTGCCCGGCAGTTTATATTCCGTATGCGCGAATTTGAACAAATGGAAATGCAGTTTTTTGTACGTCCGGGCGAGCAAAAAAAATGGTATGAACAGTGGAAAGAAACCCGCTTAAAATGGCACTTGTCCTTAGGTTTAGGCGATGATTTTTACCGTTTTCACGATCATGAAAAATTAGCGCATTATGCCGATGCAGCTGCTGATATAGAATTCAAATTTCCATTCGGATTTAAAGAACTCGAAGGAATTCATTCCAGAACCGATTTCGATTTGGCAAGTCACGAAAAATATTCGGGCAGAAAGCTACAGTATTTCGATCCTGAATTAAACGAAAGTTATATACCGTATGTGGTTGAAACTTCCATCGGTTTAGATCGTATGTTCTTGGCCATGTTTTCTGCTAACCTAATAGATGAAACGCTTGAAGACGGATCGGTAAGAACCGTTTTAAAATTACCGGCTGTATTGGCTCCTGTAAAAGCAGCAGTGTTACCGTTGGTAAAAAAAGATGGATTACCGGAAATAGCCAAAGAAATTATAGAAGATTTAAAATGGGATTTCAATGTTGATTACGACGAGAAAGATGCAATTGGGCGTCGATACCGTCGTCAAGATGCCGTAGGGACACCGTTTTGCATAACCGTTGATCACGATACGCTCGAAGCTAAATCGGTAACCATTCGCTTTAGAGATTCTATGGAACAAAAACGCGTTCCAATATCAGAACTTCGCGGCATTATTAACCAAGAAGTCTCCATGCGAAACTGGCTTAAAAAAATGGAGTAATATAAAAACGCTGATTTAATCAGCGTTTTTTGTTAAAAATTTAGTCGTAATTGTACACTTCCTGTATGTATAGCACTAGATTCTTCGCTTTTCCTTCCATTGTATGAAAGATTTAAGAACAGGTTTTGAGTTAATTTCTGTTGCGCCGTAAAAAGCCACGTATAGTTGTTTCCTTTTTTTAAACCTTCCAGCATTTGATAAGCCACTGCAGAATTTTCTGTTCCTTCAAAATTATTATTTATATACTGAAATTCGCTTTTAATACTTCTTCCAGATTCATTTAGTAATTGAATTGAGACTCCTAAAACCTGTTTTTTTAATGCTTCTTTTACACCAATTGCATTTTCTTTTTTAACATTTGTATAGAAAAAGTCAACAGTAGATTTTTCGGTAAAAGTAAGTGTCAGCTTTGGAAAAAATAGAATTTCATCCAACTTAAAATTTCGTTCTAAAAAGACGGAAGAAAGTCGTTCTTGTATACTTTTATTACCAGAAAGCTGTAGCAACCAAAAATCATTTATCTGATGTGTAAATTGTAATTGATGGTTTGTTAATTTGGTTGTTAATGCTTCAAATGAATACACAGATTGTTGTTTTCCCTGAGTAAAATGATAGGCAGTAGCATAGATATTTTTTCCTTTGTTGAGGTATAAACTGTTTTTAAAATTGTAACTAAGTCCAACAATGTTAGGATTATTTAAATCAAACGGATTTAAATTAAAACCATTTCCAGTGTTTAATTGTTTGTTTTCTATCAGCAAAAATGTTTGATTATAGAGTTTTGACAGCATTTTTTTAATGCCACTATTTTGAAGCCACTGTATTGGATTTAGAATCAAAGATTGATTAAAACTTGTCTGATGTGTTTTTAAGTAATTTACTGTTGGCAAAGTAACTCTTAGGTAAGCTGCTTCATCTTTAAATTGTGCAACTTCAAATTCGTTTAACTCTTGAATGCCATTTGCGTTATAGTCATTCCAGGTAAAAAAACCATTTCCGGGTTCAGTTTTTATGTAGGTATATTCTTGTTGCGGTAGGTTTCCAGAGCGTGTGCTGTAGTTTGTGTTCCATTGTACAAAGTTGTTGAACAATGCTTGTGAATAATTAATTTCTGAGTTTAGTGATGTTTCATTTGATTTATCATCGAATATATTTTCCCTGAATTGGGTGTAAATACTCAATTTAGATGCTTCATTATTAATTAATTGCGATTTTAGAAAATACGTATTGGCTTCCTGAACTTTAGTTAACTTTTCAATTCTAACACTATCATTTTTACTTTTTATATAACCAAACTCAATAAACATTTTATCCAATTTGCCAACACCTGAATAAAATTTGGTCGAGTTAAAAGCAAAACTTTGAGGAGTTAATTGCTTTGTGTTGATTTCTTTTCGATGGTTATTTTCATTTTCTATGCTGCTTCCAAACCAAAATCTATCAAGTTGATATTTAGCATCTGCAAATAGCTGTGAAAAAGTCCCTTTTTCTATGGTTGATTGATAATCTAAAAAATTATAATTGGTTTGAAAATGAATTTTATTAAACTGATACTTATTTAATAAGGTATGTTTGAATCCGTTGTATACATTTGATCCAAACTTCAAATTTTCAATAGTATAAGTAGAGTTTCCTAGGCTTGATTTATTTAATAAAAACGAAGCTTTAATTAATTGTTGGTCGGTTGAAACAGCATCAATATTCCAGTTTCTGTCAAATTCAACAGGGTTTAATTTTTCTATGGTTCTAAATTTGGAATCGACATAGCTATAACTGAAATTGCTTTTTAGTTTCCAGGTTTTGTCTATTAATTGCTGACTCCAATTAATTTTAGAAGCAATTCCTTTATTTTGTTCGTTATCAATAGAAGAAAATAAGTTTACATCTCGATTGCTGAATGAAAATTCTGATGTGATCGTTGTTTTTTCTGTTGGAGAAAAACTGGCAGAAATATCTATAATTTCGTGTATTTCTGGAGCTGTTAGTTGGATTATAGGCTCGTAATTTCCGGAATTGGTGCCAACATATTCATAAATTTTACCAAATGCTATGGTGTTTTTTAATCGATATGAACCTTTATTTACTCCAACTAAACTAAAAGATACATGGAACAATTCATCTTGAGAATTTGTGGAATGTTCGTAATAAAACAAATTACCTGAGCCAATTTTTTTGTATAAAATCCGATCATCATTATAAACGGTTGAAACAGCAGAGGGTGCTTGCATTTTAGAAAAATCGCTACCGGCATTAGCTAAAACAAGCAATTGCTCATCGCTTAAATCATTTTGTATGGGTTGATTTTTCAAATCACTTTCGCGGTAATAACTGATTTCAACATGCCAGTCGTTGTGCGAATATTCTGCCTTGTTAAAAGTGATGAATCGGTTATAATTAAGTTCATTAAATTGAAATTCAACCGTAATTCTACTATCCGAAGAAATAGGATACGAAGTGTTAAAAATGATTTCTGCCGTTTGGTAATCTATAATATACTCGTGTTCTGCACCGCTTTTTAATGGTATTCCATTAATATAAACCGTTTCGCTGCCCGGGACAACAATTATGAACGCTTCTCCTTGATTACCTTTTAATTTATAAGGACCTTGATTGCCATTTTGTCCTTTAAAACTGTTACTCACAAATTTACCTTGCACCATTGCACCAGCAATACTGGTTTTAAGTGTATCATTTTTAAATGCTTGCTGATAGGAAAATTGAACTCCTGATACTTTTTTTGAGAAATTTAAAAATTCGGAATCTTTGTTTTGTAGCGAGACATCGCCACCCTTAAGTGACCAATTGTTGCTTAAAAGCTCAATAAAAACATTGTTAAATTGATGTAAATCTTGGGTATATCCATTTTGCTGGATTGGAACACTAGTATCTGAAATAGCTGCTTTTAATGAAATTTTATCAGATAGCTTACCTTCAATTTGCAAATCTAATGATGAATTTAATACGTTGTTTTGATTGTTTCCGACGCTTAACCCGCGAACTATACTGCCCGATGTTTGAAGCCCTTCAAATGGTTTTTTAAGTTGATTTTCTTTGGATTGAACAGAATATAACGCGGGATTTTTAGTAGCATAAGGGGCAATAATTTTAGTATCTAAATTGCTGTATGATTTAGTTAAAAAGTCAGGAAAAACATAATAATTAACCGTGATTGGACCTACAAATTTTTTAAAAATTAAAGTTGCCTTAGTAAAATCAATAGAATAATTACTAGAATCAACAAGTTCATTATTAGAGTTTAAAATTTTAAAATTAGCTGGGTAAATGCTAACACTATCTATAACAATAGTATCTCTTTTTGGAAAAAAAGTTTTGGTTCTAAAATTATTAGAAATGATTTGTGCATGAATCGAAACACTAAAAATTAAAACAAAAAAGAGTAGTAGGTTTTTCATTCAAATACAAACGCTATTCAAACAAAAATAGTTTAAATAGCTGCAAATAATCGACGCATCGTAATTTAATTATAAATTGATTATGAAAAATTTATTCAAAAAGAGATGTTTGTGTAAGGGCTCCTTCGTGTTTAAGTAACCATTCCTTACGCCACAAACCACCGGCATAACCGATCAGATCACCATCAGAACCAATTACCCGGTGGCAAGGTACCACAATCCAAAGCGGATTATGAGCATTTGCCGCTGCAACAGCTCTTATTGCATGTACATCGCCCATTTTTATAGCTTGTTCTTTATAACTTATTACAGAACCGTAAGGTATGGTTTGTAAGAATTTCCATACACCAAGCTGAAAAGGTGTTCCTTTTGGATTTAACTTTAAATCAAAAATTTGACGTTGTTTATTGAAATATTCATTTAGTTGAGTAACACAGGTTTCCAACGCTTTAGGGACTTCGCAATTCTGACGGTAATAATCGATTAGTTTGATGGATTCCAATCCTTCTTCGGTTCCAATAATTTCGGTTGTACCAATCGGTGTATTAAAATAAATTTGATGTTTAAATTCTGAACACATCTCTTGAATTGTTCGTAGTTATCGTTGCAATTTCGTTTTCTGTAAGTTGATACAGTTTAGCTAATTTACTAATAATTAGCGGTAAATAACTACTTTCATTTCTTTTTCCACGATGCGGAGCAGGAGCTAAATACGGAGCATCCGATTCTATAACCAATTCTTGTATTGGAATTTCATTCAAGAACTGGTCAATTTTTCCATTTTTAAAAGTTACCACTCCCCCAATACCAAGTTTCATGTTGTACGAGAGCGCTTTTTTTGCTTGTTCAAAAGTGCCTGTAAAACAGTGAAATATTCCAAAAAGACGTTCATCTCTTACGTCATCCAATACTTCAAAAACTTCATCAAAAGAATCTCTAATATGTATAATGGCAGGAAACTCTTTTTCTTTTGCCCACTCGAGTTGCTGTTTAAAAGCGTCTTGTTGTTGTTGCAAACGGCTTTTATCCCAGTATAAATCGATACCAATTTCTCCTACACCGTAAAATTTTCTACTATCGAGCCATTTTTTTACAAGAGCTAATTCTTCTTGATAGTTTTCTTTAACATGGGTAGGATGTAAGCCCATCATTAAAAAAACATTTTCAGGGAATTGATTTTCGATATCAAACATAGCTTGTGTATAGCTCGAGTCGATAGCCGGTACAAAAAATCGTTTTACTCCGGCATTGAGAGCACGTTGCATCATGTCGTTTCTGTCATTATCAAAAAGTTCGCTGTAAATATGGGCGTGGGTGTCGGTAATAAGCATTGATTTCTTTATTTTTACAAAAATAAGAATCTATGACAAGTCTGAAACAATTCTTAAAAGAAAAAAAATATAAAGCATTTGATTTACAGCAAATTCACACCAATCATTTTAAAATTAAATTAAAAATTAACGGTGTAGAAGGTGATTTTATACTTGATACAGGTGCTTCTAATACCTGTATTGGTATTGAAGGAATTCAAAAATTTTTAGTAGATGCAGAGATATCTGAAGTTAAAGCAGCAGGAGCCGGAGCTACTGAAATGGAAACACTTAAAGCTGAAAATGTACTTTTAAGTATAGGTAGTTTAAAGCTAAAAACACCTATTGTGATAATAGATTTAAGCCATGTAAATACAGCATTAACCAACCATAATACTACCCAAATTGATGGAATTTTAGGGGCCGATTTATTAAAAAAAGGAAAAGCATTAATTGATTATCCTAAAAAACGACTTTTTTTAAAGAAATTGTAAATCAGAAGCTTGAAAAGTTTTGTTAAAATCAAAGTTGAGTTAGCTTTAATTTTTTAGAAAAATTATTTGCTGAGTATGTAAAAACTAGTATATTTGCACACCTAAAACAAGGAAATTCCTCCTTAGCTCAGTTGGTTAGAGCATCTGACTGTTAATCAGAGGGTCTCAGGTTCAAGTCCTGAAGGGGGAGC
>JAGXRT010000089.1 GCA_018335575.1 Bacteroidota bacterium
CATACGATTTCATTTCAATCTTTGAGGAGCAACCTGAAATAATTCTTACCGATTCTCATCCGCAATATGAAAGTAATAAAACAGCGCACGAAATGAGCCAAAACTTTAAAGTGCCTCTTTTTGAAATACAACATCATAAAGCCCATATGATGTCGGTTATTGGCGAACATTCTTTGGCTGATTCTAAATATAAAATTTTAGGAGTTATCTGGGATGGAACCGGTTATGGTGAAGATTATCAGATTTGGGGAAGTGAATTTTTTATTTACCAAAACCATCAAATCATGCGCATATCTCACCTAAATTACTTTAATTGGATTGCAGGCAATAAAATGGCATTAGAACCACGATTATCCCTTTTTAGCTTAATGACCGAGTCAATGGAATCTTTAGTAAAAGAAAAATTTACTTCAGAAGAATGGGGAATTTACAGCACCTTAAAAAGTAGCAATAGTTTAAAAACCTCGTCCATGGGTCGCTTATTTGATGCAGTGGCTTCCTTATTAAATTTGGTTGATTACAATACCTATGAAGGGGAAGCAGCCATTGTTTTAGAAAATCAAATAACAAGCTACGAATTAAATAACTGCAGCAATTATCACCCGATAATTATTGACAATAAAATTGATGGACAACAAATACTAGAAAATTGCTTTTATGATTTTATTAATAATGTACCCATTTCTGATATTGTTGCTAATTTTTTATATACTTTAAGTTTACTGGTCTTTGAAGTGGCCAACCAACATCAAATTAAAAACATTGCATTAAGCGGTGGAGTATTTCAAAACACAACATTGGTAGATATGCTGTGCACCTTAGCAACCAATCAATATAATTTGTATTTTAACCATCAATTGTCGCCCAATGATGAAAATATAGCCATAGGGCAATTGATGTATTATTATCATTGCATAAAACACTAACATATGAAGTATTTATCAGAATACCGAAATTATGAAGCGACCAAATCGTACATCGATTTAATTCATAAGCATACTACTAAACCATGGAATATCATGGAAATTTGTGGTGGGCAAACACATAGTTTAGTAAAAAACGGCTTGCTCGATTTATTACCTGAAAGCATTCGAATGATTCACGGCCCAGGTTGTCCTGTCTGTGTTACACCGCTTAATTTAATTGACAAGGCAGTTGAATTATTAAGACAAGGAGTAATTGTCTGTTCCTTTGGTGATATGATTCGGGTTCCCGGTAGTAAAAAAAGTTTACTCGAAGCCAAAGCCGAAGGTGGTGATTTACGTATTTTGTATTCTCCATTAGAGGCCGTTACAATAGCAAAGGCAAATCCAACGAAAGAAGTGGTGTTTTTTGCGGTAGGATTTGAAACCACGGCACCAGCAAATGCTCTTTCTGTACTGCATGCCAAAAAAGAAGGAATTACAAATTATTCCATCTTAGTTTCTCATGTGTTAGTTCCTCCAGCCATGGAAGCCATTTTAGCCGACGAATTTTGTAATATCGATGCCTTTTTAGCTGCCGGTCATGTTTGCGCCATCATGGGATTTAAAGATTATTACCCGTTAGCTGCGAATTATAAAATTCCTATTATCATTACCGGATTCGAGCCCTTAGATTTAGTACAGGGAATTTATATGGCTGTAAAACAATTAGAAGGAGGAAACTATATAGTTCAAAATCAATACAGCCGCGTGGTAAAGGAATCCGGAAATCTGTCGGCTAAACAGGTTATCAATACTGTTTTTGCAGTAGGAAACCGTGAATGGCGTGGCATTGGAGAAATTCCAAATAGCGGTTATGTAATTCGTGATGGCTATTTCGATTTTGATGCCGAACGCAAATTTGGCATTCATCATATAAAGGTTCAAGAAAATAAACTTTGTATTGCAGGAGATGTTCTTAAAGGAATTAAAAAACCCAAAGAATGTTCACAATTCGGTAAGCAGTGTATGCCTTCGAATCCTCTAGGAGCTCCTATGGTATCATCAGAAGGTGCTTGCGCTGCCTATTATCATTTTTCATCATTTTAAAAACTATGAATCAAACAAATACATCAGAAACTATTAATATGGGTCACGGAAGTGGCGGTGAACTTACCCGAAAATTAATTGACCAGTTAATATTTAAAGCGTTTGACAATCCGTATTTAAACGACAAACACGACGGTTCAATAGTTAATGTAAAGGGGAAAATCGCTATTTCTACCGACAGTTTTGTCATTTCGCCTATCTTTTTCAAGGGTGGAAATATTGGTGAGTTGGCTGTAAATGGAACCGTTAATGATGTTGCCATGTGTGGAGCCATTCCCAAATTTTTATCGCTGGCCTTTATTATTGAGGAAGGATTCAACTACAATGAACTTGTTGATATAATTGAATCCATTAAAAATACAGCCAAAAGATGCGGTGTTCTAATAATTACCGGAGACACCAAGGTTGTTGAAAAAGGCAAAGGCGATAAAATATTTATCAATACTACAGGTTTTGGAGAAGTGCATCCAAATGCAGCCATTAATAGCAGAAATATTAAAGTTGGGGATAAAATCATAGTTAACAACAACATTGCACAACATGGTATTGCCATCATGTCGCAACGGGAGGGACTTCAATTTGAATCTGATATTGTGAGTGATACCACAAATTTAAACTTAATTACCCAAGATTTACTGGATACTTTTGGTACAAAGATTCACTTTTTTAGAGATCCTACTCGAGGAGGATTGGGAAGCGTTTTACATGAAATTGCGACAGACTGTTCTTTAGGAATTGATATTTTTGAAAAAAACCTTCCAATTGACAAGCAAGTTGCTGCAGCCTGTGAAATGTTGGGTCTTGACCCGCTGTATGTCGCTAATGAAGGCGTATTTTTAACCATTGCAGATCAACACATCGCTAATGATGTAGTTAGCTCAATTAATAAATTTGATAATGGCAAAAATGCAACTATACTAGGTGAAATTACAGAAATGCACCCCAATAAAGTAGTTTTACACAGTTCAGTTGGAGGAAAGCGAATTGTTAGTCCGTTGGTAGGTGAACAGCTGCCTAGAATTTGTTAAACTTTTAACACCCAATATATACCAATAACTACGGCAAACATGGCACCGGCCAATCGTATGCCTTTAAAGAAAATTGGGTTATGTTCTCTTTTGGTGATTGAACTTACAGAATGTAATGCTATTGCATATAAAGTCATGGCGAAAACAGTTCCAAAAGCAAATCCAAATAAATACAAAAACTTATCCAAAGTTGATTGAAAACTCAAAATGGGCAAAAAAATTAAAAAGTGTGCAATACCGGCTAAACCGTGTAAATATCCTACAGAAAATGAAGCCGCTTGATGCTTTTTTTCATGGTGATGATGCTCATGACCCTGCTTATGCTGATGTTCATGTACATGTATAAAAGCCTTATTTTCTAGATGTAAATGCGGGTGTGCGTGCTGTTTATCTTTCTTAAAAATTTTGATAAACGCCCATGTACCAATTACAATTAATACAATCCCTACAAGTTGCTCGCTGAAATTAGATATTAGTTCTATGGGAATCAATTCATTAAAAATAGAAAACAAGACCCCAATTGAAAGCATACCTGCTAGGTGACCTAACCCCCATGAAACACCAATTTTCCAAGCTTTCTTTTTAGACTCAAAAACCAAAGGAGTAACTGCTGCCAGATGATCGGGCCCAGCAACTACATGCGTCATAGAGGACAGTACCCCAGCAAAAAGTGGAAAATGTATCATAAGTTTAAATGTTGATTAAAAATAACTAAATAACCTTAATATTCAAGAATGATTTTAATTAAACTATGGGTTTTATTTAAAAAAACTATAGAAAACAAAAAAAGCCTCACAATACGTAAGGCTTATTTTTTTGTGGTCCCACTTGGGCTCGAACCAAGGACCACCTGATTATGAGTCAGGTGCTCTAACCAACTGAGCTAT
>JAGXRT010000090.1 GCA_018335575.1 Bacteroidota bacterium
TGTCGATTGGACCGTTGGTATCGGTATATGGCAATACGGTGGTGTGGGTTGTGGTTACCAGGTTTGCGAGTTGGGTTTTGAGGTCGTTACCGGATTTGGTAAAGTCGATGTCGTTGTAATAGGCCGGGATTTGCGCGAGGGCAGTGAAGCTTATTAAGAGGTATAGTAGGATGTGTAGTTTTTTGAACATGAGCAATTGGGTTTTTATCAAAGATAGTTTTTTAGTGGGTAAATTGGGATAAAAATATGTTAATTAATGAGTTAGGGAGAGGTTGTAAATTACGTTTAATTTAGTACTCCTTTTAGGCACGGTACTGAAAAGAAACTATTGAGTTATTATTATTCATTTTCTTTGCTTGTCCAAAGAAAACGAACCAAAAGAAAAGACACTTTTTAGGAGGCATTTCCGACGGTGTCGGAACCGGCTTTCAAAACGCAGCTGAACTTCATGCCTGTATCTAAGCGTTTTAAAGCTTATTCTGGCCTTTAAGTGTAGCAAAATTCCATTTTGCTTTAGGTTTTGAACTCAATTTTTATATCTAACTCACTTTATTAATAATGCTTTTATTGACATTTATTATCTTATTAGCATTGTAGTAAAATCATTATCAGATTTACTGCCCCTTTTTAAAACCTACTGACACTTGTTTACAACCTTTGCCCACTAATTTTATCGTACAAACTTTAACAAAAGGTTTGAAATAAAACTAATTAAAAAAATTACCACAAAGGCTCTATATTTACATTACAAAACACCGTATTTTCTTCTTCATAATTTCTATAACTACTGTTAACATAATCTCTTTCTTGAAAAACTATTTCGGCGGATACAGGATTATAATGAATATAGTTAACACGTTGCTCCACTTTTTCTAATGTATCCAGAATTACAGGATGAAAACCGTCCTGCCATAATTTGAAGTTTTTAGCTCTTCCTGAGCTTTGAGCTTCAAAATTAAATTTTTGTAAAAGCCATTCTCTACGACTCTCCGGGTGTTCTTTAATGGCTTCTAGCAGCTTTTTAGAAGTAAACTTTTTAAAATCACGAATAACATTTTGCAACTCACCCTCTAATGCTGTTACAATTAAATGTATGTGACTGCTCATATATACATATGCGTGAACGCATAATCCTTTTTCCTTAATGCAATAATTTAAGGCATCATCTAGTATGTTACAGTATATAGGTTTGGTAAATAAATCTACCCAGTCTACAATGGTTATTGTAATAAAGGTAGGTACAGTACTATCAATAACTTTATATTTCTCAGACATAGTTTTCTATCAAATATATTGAATTTTAAAAAACTACTAAGCAAAAAAAACAGTAAAACACTTGTTTAAAATGTATTGCTGTTTTAAGTACCCGCGTTACAAACGCTTTATTTTAGCTTCTAATTTTAAGTGGGCACTCGTTGCAAACGAGCGCCAGAGGGGGTACATCGTTTTGTGTAAGCCAAAGCTTATGGGTAAGGGATTAATTTAATGAGCACAGTAATCCATTTCCGTGTTAGTTAAGTTACCCGCGTTACAAACGCTTTATTTTAGCTGACTATTTATATGCAGGCACTCGTTGCAAACGAGCGCTAGTGGGTTTTTTATCTTTATCTTACAGTTTACCGTTTCAACCTACCGTTGCGACAACCATATTAAAAACAAAATAAATTACGAAGATTAAGCTTAAAGAATTAAGAAACACCCATTTACCCTTCTCAACTAACCCATCGGTTTTGTTAATCAACGCTAAATTTCTAATAGAAACAAAAACAGCTATTAACAAAGAGGGATAAAAAGCATATATATTTAAATAGCTTAATAATTTCCTATAATAATCGCTATCTACGAAGTAAGGCGTAAAATATACTGCTATAGCTATTATAAAAAACAACAGCGCTAGATAAGTTTTCTTTTTTATGTTAGTTCCCATTAAACCCATTTTTAATTGCTCTTTGGTCAGCGTCACTATCCCTTCCTAATTCATTTGCTTGAGAACCAAACCTTACTTCCCCATAGCTAAATCCAGATAAGGACATTGCTCTTCCCCACATATAATTCCCTCCATCGTATAAATTATAGATATTATTAGTGTTTCCAAATCTAAAAAACCCTGCACCATCATTATAATTTGTTCGAGCTCTGTTTCTCTCATAATTAAAGGATTTATTTTCCAATAACCCTGCTAAATAAACTTCTGCAAAATCAAATTCTCCGTGCCCTTTCTTGGCTGCACTTAACAAACTCCATAACCAGAAACCACCACTATTAACCCCTCCAAATCTGGCCATCCATCTCTCTGTTATAATTCCTGATTTAAAAATCTCAACATACATTTGTTCGTCTGTAACAGCATAAAAAACTCTATCCCCAACTCTCCACTGCTCTGGCATATATTGCCCATCAACACCTTCAGGGTTACAAATCCGCGCCATTGGGTTATATTTCAAAAATTGAAAAGTAACTTAAATCCAATAATAAATAACACCAAATTTAAAACCCAAGAAGCAAAAAACTCTTGCCAATTTAAAAAGTTAAAATCTTCAAAATTGAATGCATTCTCTTTTCTCAAATTATAAAATAAGAAAATAACGCAAAGAACAATAATAATAATTCCCGAAACTTCGGAATGCTCAATTATAAAACTATTTAAAAATTCCTCCATATTAAAAACCAAAATAAGCTTTAACCCAATAACCTAAAGTTAAAGAAAAGGAACTAGCCGTGACCTCCTTTTCTATCTTTGTAAGATTCTGAGTTTTACTAACTTTATTTAAAACTTTTCCACCAACTTTAGATGTGATATAATTTACTGCCATAGATTTTATTTCGTCATTTCGTTTTTCAATATCTCCAGTTTCATTATAAATTAAAGCTTTAGTGCCTTTAGTAGTCATTGATACTCCTTCGGCTCCAGCTGCAATTGGTCCAGTTACTGGCCAACTTGCTCCACCAGTGACCACGGTAATTGCATTTGCCCCAGTAGCAACGGTTTCTGCTCCTTTATCAATAATCTCTAGTGATGCAACAGTTGCCTCAACTGTTCCTTCCATAATTTCGGTCTTAACATCATCCTTGACTTTTTTCTTTTCTTCTACCGCCTTTGATACTCTAATATTATCACCGCTATTTAGTTCTTTTTCTCGACTGACATTAGTATCCTCATTAATATTATTCATTACAGCGGATTGAATTTTATTTAGTGCATTTTTTAAGTCATCCCAAAAATCATTTGGCGCCATCCCATCTGGGTCAATAAAGTAAATAGGATTATTAAATGCATAATTATACGGTGAGTGCCGCCTCATTTTTTCTGCTAATGGATCAATGTTCATCCATCTTCCCAATGCTGGGTCATAATTACGTGCGCCAAAGTCATAAGCGTTAAGTACTAACTCATCTTGCAGTTCTTTACCGTTGTATTTATACTTATGCTCTCTACCAACTTGAACATTATTATACCCTTTATGTTTTAAACCAAAAGGATAATAGTTATTTTCTTCTTGTATTTGTAAGATAGGCGTGTTTGTTGTGCTTATGTCTTTATACGAAAGCCTAATATTGCCAAAATGGTCTTTGTATTGGTACACGTATTGGAACGGTTTGTTTACATCGCCCGTTGGTTCTACATAACCCTCGGGTTGGTTAAAGAACTGCAGGGTGTTGTTTTCATACACAAAATTAGATGCATAGTCTGTGGTGGCTCCTGTACTCACTGTTTTTCGTTGTTTAACGCCTGTGGCATCGTAAATATATACTTTTTTTATTGAGAAGGCACGGAAAACATTTCCGCGCCATCACTTTGAAGACATATTAGAAGGCACGGAAAACATTTCCGCGCCATCGGGTTATCGTAAATATGTTCTTTTTTTTATTTAGAAGGCACGGAAAACATTTCCGCGCCATCGGGATCATCGGGTTACAAATCCGCGCTATCGGGTTTTTCCCATAAAACCGCCAACTATAAAAACAATTCCAACAATTAACAAAATGCTTTCTAAACCAAAATATAAGTAATATATACTTAGTCTAACATCGTCCTGTACAACCTGCGACTTGCCTTTTATGTACCTTACAGCTATTGTGTCGCCGACCTTCAAATCATCTGTTATATGTCCTGCCAATTTTTTTTGTCCATTAATTAATACATCTGCTGAATTACCACCTTTACCCGAATAATTAATATTTATAATTGGGCAATATCTCAACTCGCCATTAATACGAATATCTCTCAATGTATATGTAAATTTAGCTAAAACAACAGATGCAATGATAATAACAACACCGATAACTAAAAACGATATATTAGTCTTTTTTTTCATTTCCTTCCTTTATTACATTTGATACCGCTTTTTGGTTAGCAGTTCCCACATAATTCATTGTGCCATTTACAATGTCATTGCTTGATTTTTCTGTCTTAGCGTCAACTAATCTTTCTGTCTGCCTTTTAGTTAAAGTTTTACCTTTATCCTGTTTAATATTCAATTCTATGATTGTTTTATTGGCCTTTGGACTGTTGGGGGCTATTTTTGCATTACCTACAATGCCGCCAACAACAGCCTCCCTAACAACACCATTGGAAATTTTGGTGTCTTTGCCCTGTGCAATATCAATGATGTTATCTATTACTTGTCCTGCTCCAGATTTTCCCGCTTCTTTTATAGTGGTTTTAGCAATGGTTATTGCAAACGATTTTGTTGTCGCTTTACTTACTCCTCCAATAGGATTTATTGCGCCTTCCGTTGCTGAGACAAGAATTGAGCCAATACTTATATTTGATGTTAAAGCACTTCGCATACCTTGTCCTGTTGCTAAATTACCCGCAACCTGCCCTGCATAATCTATTCCAGCAGAAAGTATAGCACCGCCAAGTTGTACCCAAAATTCTCCATCTTCATCAATTCTATTTATAGGGTCGTTACCGCAATACGCATAAGGTGATTCCCACGGTCGTTCATCCGCCAGTGGGTCAACATTCATCCATCTTCCTAAAGTAGCGTCATAATTACGAGCCGTAATATCTATCCAAGCTAAACCAAGTTCGTCTTGCTCTTCTTTGTTACCAAAACCAAACTTATGGTCTCTACCAACTTGAACATTATTATACCCCTTATGTTTGAGCCCAAAAGGATAGTAGTTATTTTCTTCTTGTATTTGTAAGATAGGCGTGCTTGCTGTGCTTATGTCTTTATACGAAAGCCTAATATTGCCCAAATGGTCTTTGTATTGGTACACATATTGGAACGGTTTGTTTACATCGCTTGTTGGCTCTACATAACCCTCGGGTTGGTTAAAGAACTGCAGGGTGTTGTTTTCATACACAAAATTAGATGCATAGTCTGTGGTGGCTCCTGTACTCACTGTTTTTCGTTGTTT
>JAGXRT010000091.1 GCA_018335575.1 Bacteroidota bacterium
TTTCAGGAAAATCATTGATAAAACGTCTGACCAATTCATCTACCAAGGATGATTTTCCTGCGCCACCGGTTCCGGTTATTCCTAGTACAGGTGTTTTTTTATGAGAAGCCAACTGGCTGATTTCAGTTAATTTTTGCGTATGTAATTTGGGAAAGTTCTCTGCTGCAGAAATGTATTGAGCAATGGCATTTGTTTGTTTCTGTAAAATATCGGCACTGTTAAACAACAGCTCTTTTCCGGTAGGAAAATCGCATTTAGAAATCAAATCGTTAATCATTCCCTGCAGCCCCATTTTTCTGCCATCATCAGGAGAGTAAATGCTACAAATACCATACTGTGTTAGGTCTTCAATTTCATGGGGTAAAATTACCCCACCGCCACCGGCAAAAATTTTGATTTGAGGTGCGCCTTTATCGATTAATAAATCGAACATGTATTTGAGATACTCGTTGTGACCTCCTTGGTATGAAGTAATTGCAATTGCATTGGCATCTTCCTGAATGGCCGTATTAACCACTTCTTCTACGCTGCGGTCGTGGCCCAGGTGGATTACTTCTACACCGGTTGCCTGAATAATACGGCGCATAACATTAATAGTGGCATCGTGTCCGTCAAAGAGCGAAGCGGCAGTAACTATTCTGATCTTATTTTTAGGAATATAGGATTCGGTTAAATTCATAATATGTAATAATATTCTTGATAGGCGCAATTTACAATTTTAATACTGATATTTTTAATAGCAATAATTTAAAAAAGCATAAGGTTTTCTATGATTTAAATAATTTAAATCCCGTTCATTTTGATAAGCCTCTTGTTCAAAGCAAAGCTGCCGGTATGCTTTATAGGAGTTTTTAACTCTTATAAGATGGTAGAGAAAAAAACACAAATAACAGAGTAAAAAAACCACCAAGAGCAATTCTTTTTGCTGCTGCAGGTGTATTTTTTCATGATTTAGCAAGACGGTGTTGTTTTTATCTGCTCGATTGCTGATAAAAATAAAGGGGAAAATGGTAAGGGCACTAAAGCTTTTAGGAACCAGGTATTTTGAGTAAACAATCATGATAATGCCCTTAAATATTATTGATTAAGGAGTTGTTTTAACAAGCGTAAAAAAACTACCTTTGTACCACAAAAATACATTAAAATGACTTTTAAAGAAGCAATTTTACAAGGTATTCCATCTGAACTACCAGCGCCAAAGAAATTTGAAACTGCTATAAATCACGCACCAAAACGCAAAGAAATCTTATCCTTTGCAGAAAAAAAATTAGCCATTCGAAATGCGTTACGTTATTTTGACAAAAAGCATCACCCTGTTTTATCAAAAGAATTTGCTCAAGAATTAAGCGATTTTGGTAGGATTTATATGTACAGATTTCGACCAGATTATGAGATGAAAGCACGACCTATTAGCGCATATCCGGGAAAATCTGAGCAAGCAAAAGCCATCATGCACATGATTCAAAACAACCTGGATTATGCAGTGGCTCAACATCCTCATGAATTAATTACTTATGGTGGAAACGGAGCTGTATTTCAAAATTGGGCACAGTATTTATTGACGATGCAGTATTTAGCGCAGATGAGCGATGAGCAAACCTTGACAATTTATTCAGGTCATCCCATGGGTTTATATCCCTCTCATAAAAATGCGCCCAGGGTTGTAGTTACTAACGGCATGATGATTCCTAATTATTCTAAACCGGATGATTGGGAGAAATTTAATGCATTGGGTGTTACGCAATACGGTCAAATGACTGCGGGAAGTTATATGTACATCGGTCCGCAAGGAATTGTACACGGAACTACGATAACGGTTTTGAATGCAGGTAGAAAAATTTCCAAAAGTGGTGAAGATTTAACAGGCAAGCTGTTTGTTACATCTGGATTGGGCGGAATGAGTGGTGCTCAACCTAAAGCCGGAAATATAGCCGGTTGTATTACCGTTTGTGCCGAGGTAAATCCGAAAGTAGTACAAACACGCCATTCGCAAAAATGGGTAGATGAGGTTATAACTGATCTTGATGCCTTAGTTAAACGGGTTAAAAAAGCAAAAGCTGCTAAAGAGGTAGTTTCTATTGCGTTTCAAGGGAATATTGTTGATGTATGGGAAAAATTTGATGAGGCAGGTATTTATATTGATTTAGGTTCTGATCAAACTTCGTTACACAATCCGTGGGCTGGCGGTTATTATCCGGTTGGATTGAGTTTTGAAGAATCTGTTAATATGATGGCTGAAAATCCTGATCAATTTAAAATTGAAGTGCAAAATACGCTGAGAAGACATGCTGCAGCCATTAATAAACACACCGCTAACGGAACGTATTTCTTTGATTACGGAAACGCATTTTTATTGGAAGCAAGCAGGGCAGGAGCTGCTGTTTTTGCAGAGGACGGCATTCGATTTAAATATCCATCGTATGTAGAAGATATTATGGGACCTATGTGTTTTGATTACGGTTTTGGTCCTTTTAGGTGGGTGTGCACCAGTGCTAATGCGGATGATTTAGACAAAACAGATGCTATAGCTACACGGGTATTGGAGCAACTTAAACAGGAATCTCCAGTCGAAATTCAACAGCAAATGAGTGATAATATTAAATGGATTAAAGAAGCTAAAAAGAACAACTTAGTAGTTGGGTCGCAGGCCCGAATATTATATGCCGATGCAGATGGGCGTATGAGAATTGCCGAAGCGTTTAATAATGCTATAAAAAATGGTGAAATTTCTGCGCCAATTGTATTAGGAAGAGATCATCACGATGTTTCAGGTACCGATTCGCCCTACCGCGAAACTTCCAATATCTATGATGGTTCTAGTTTTACTGCTGATATGGCTATACAAAATGTACTGGGTGATAGCTTCAGGGGTGCAACCTGGGTATCTATTCACAACGGTGGCGGTGTAGGCTGGGGAGAAGTTATCAACGGCGGATTTGGTATGGTTCTTGATGGTAGTATAGAAGCTGAAAAGCGTTTAAAATCAATGCTTTTCTGGGATGTTAACAATGGTATTTCACGTAGAAGTTGGGCTAGAAATGAAGGTGCTGAATTTGCAATTAAGAGAGCCATGGAGCAAGAACCAAACTTAAAAGTTACCATTCCAACTAAAGTAGACGATTCACTTTTAGACGAACTATTTTAATACATACATATCATGAAAAGATTCAGTATAATAGCAGTTTTATCGGTTTTTCTTTTTTTATCATCGTGTACCAGTGTACGTGTCACCACCGATTATGACACCAAAACCAACTTTGCGCAGTACCAAACCTTTGCATTTTATAAAAAAGGTATTGACAATGCGGATATAAACGATTTGGACAAACGCAGAATTATGTTTGCTATTGAAAATGAATTAGTAGCTAAAGGATTAAAAAAAGACGAGAATCCAGATGTGCTGGTGAATATCTTTACAAAATCCAGGGAAAAAGTAGATGTATACAACAACATGCATTTTGGCTGGTATCCGTGGTATTATGGTCCCGGATTTGGCATGCAGGTAAGTAAATACACCGAAGGTACTTTATTTATAGATATTATTGATGCCAAAAAGAAAGAAATGGTTTGGCAAGGTGTTGGCAGCGGAGCTCTAAATAATTTAAGTGGTGCCAAGAAAGAAGCTCGAATTAAAGAGTTTGTCAAAGAGATTTTATTGAAATATCCCCCTTCAAGTAATTAAAGGTAATTTTAACATGAAACGTCACGTTTTTGCGTGACGTTTTTTTTATTTTTACAAACTATGAATGAAAGCCAAGATTTTTATTACAATGAAAAAGGGTATAAAATATATACCGAAGCCTATCACTTAAAAAGAGGGTATTGTTGTAAAAGCGGATGCAAGCACTGTCCGTTTGGCTTTGACAAAAAAACCGATTCGTTTGTAAGGGGTAAAAAGCTATTGTAGCAATTCGTGCATTTTCTTAAAATACGGCAGTGCTTTTAATAAGCGAGACCCATACCATGAAAAGAACTCGCCTTCAACAAAAATAGTTTTAGCATGGTTAGAATGCCGTCCGATTTCAAAAGCATCTTCATCTGAAAAAGAATACGGTTCAGTTGGAAGTAAAATTATTTTTGGATTTCCTTCTTTGCGTATTAAACTTACATCAACTTCGGGGTACCGATCGTTATTTTCGTATACATTACTAAAGTTGTTGAGTTTTAATACGTCATTTATATACGTATTTCCTCCGGCAGTCATCCACGGGTTTTTCCAAATAAAATACGCTACTTTTTTCCGAGGCAGGTACCTTGTAAATGCTTTAAAATCGGTAAGTTGAAACTTAATTTTAGCAATCAAATTATTGGCGTTGGTCTGACAAAAAAGAAGCTTTCCCAACCTATTAATTAAATCAATATTTGATTCTATGGATGTTACATTGGCCACAAAAACAGGTGCCAGTACTTCTAATTCACGAACTATTTCTTCTGTGTTTTCTTCTTTGGCGCACAAAATAAAATCAGGATTTAGCGATTTGATTAAGTCGATATCTACACTTTTAGTACCTCCAACCTGTGTTTTTGTAGATTTTAATTGAAATGGATGTTTGCAAAACTGGGTAATCCCTACAATGTTTTTCTCCAGCCCCAAATCAACCAGCAATTCAGATAAGGAAGGAACAAGCGAAATTATACGTAAGGGTTTTGAATTGATAATTAATTCCCTGTGAAGCTGATCGGTTAAAACAGGCATATTAAAACCCTTTAGAAATTAATTCTTGCTTCATTTCTGCTTGCAATAATTTTGCTTTTTGAGCTGCTTTTTCTGCAAAATCAGATTCGTTACCGGCGTAAATTATCTCGCGCGATGAGTTTATAAGCAAGCCAACTTGATTATTCATTCCATACAAACAAACATCTTTTAAGCTACCACCTTGAGCGCCAACACCCGGAATTAACAAAAAATGATTGGGAACAATTTTTCTAATTTCTTTTATTTCAGTTGCTTTAGTGGCTCCAACTACATACATCAAATTTTGACTGTTTTTCCATTGTAGTGATTCGTATATAACCGTTTTAAATACGCTTTTCCCATCAATGGTTTTCTCCTGAAAATTTTTACTGCCTGTATTGGAAGTTAATGCAAGTACAATGGTGAATTTATCTTCAAAAGCTAAAAATGGTTCCACCGAATCAATTCCCATATAGGGAGAAACAGTTATGGAATGAAAGTTCAAAGCACTAAAAAACGCTTCTGCATATTTGGTTGAAGTGTTCCCAATATCGCCTCGTTTTGCATCGGCTATGGTAAAAATTTCGGGATAATTCTGATTGAGGTACTTTATGGTTTTTTCCAATGAAATCCATCCTTTAATGCCAAGTGCTTCATAAAAGGCCGTATTTAGTTTATAGGCAACTGTATAGGGATGTGTTGCTTTTATAAGCTGTTTGTTGAATTCAAATACCGGATCATCACAGCTCAGTAAATGAGTTGGCATTTTAGATAAATCAGGATCTAAGCCAACACACAAAAATGAGTTCTTTAAAAGGATGTTGTTAAAAAGTAAATTAGTAGTCATGTTGCAAAGATAGGAATGTCCTAAATACTATTGATAAGTTTTGCAAAATTAGCTTCAAAAATTAAGGAAATAAGCTAAATTATTTCAATATTTGTATACAAATAAAAGACATTGTTTCAAGCGGTTTTACACAAATTAGGGTATAGTTTTTTGACGTTGTTTGGCGTAATTTCCATCATATTTTTTTTATTTAATGTGTTGCCAGGCGATCCGGCACGTATGATGCTTGATCAGCGAGAAGACAGTGAGCAGTTGCTAACGATCAAAAAAAAATATGCATTTGACAGGCCGATTTTAGCTCAGTACTTTTTATATTTAAACGATGTATCGCCTATTTCGTATCACAGTACCCATAAAGATGCATATACCTATGATAAGGCAGAAAAATATCAATCATCTGTAAAAGTAGGAGGGACTAAATCTTTTTCAATACTCTTAAAAGTGCCGTATTTACGCGAATCGTTTCAGAAAAACGGCAAAAAAGTAACCGAGGTCATTGCTGAAACATTTCCAAACACATTTGTGTTGGCAGTTTCCTCTATTGTTATAGCGATAATTTTTGGCATCTTTTTAGGCATCGTATCGGCTTTAGTAAAGGATTCATTATTGGATCGATTTATTGCATTAATAAGTACCTTGGGTATGAGCATCCCTTCATTTTTTGCCGCGGTTTTGTTTGCCTGGTTATTTGGATTTGTATTGCATGAATTTACTGGTTTAAACATGAGTGGTAGCTTATACGAAGTAGATGATTTTGGAGAAAAAATATACATTCAATGGAAAAATTTGTTGTTGCCTTCAATAGTGTTAGGAATCAGGCCATTGGCTGTTGTGGTGCAACTCACCCGAAATTCATTGTTGGAAGTATTAACACAAGATTACATACGAACTGCTAGAGCCAAGGGTTTATCCACCCATCAAATTATTAAAACCCATGCCTTGAAAAACGCTTTGAACCCGGTGGTAACTGCAGTTTCGGGATGGTTTGCTTCGTTATTGGCAGGAGCCGTATTTGTAGAATATATTTTTAACTGGAACGGACTGGGTAAAGAAATTGTAGAAGCGTTAAATACGCTTGATTTGCCAATAATTATGGGAAGTGTGGTTTTAATAGCCACTATGTTCATAATTATCAATATTTTTGTAGATGTTATTTACACATGGTTAGACCCAAAATTAAGAGATTAAAATAGATAGATTATGAGAAAACAAATGGTTGCCGGTAATTGGAAGATGAACAACAATGTAGTAGAGTCTGAATTGCTGATAAGTAAATTGCTGGAAAAATTCCCAGAAAGCATAAATTCTAATAAAAGGATAGTGGTTACACCTTCATTTGTAAACCTGATTCCGGTTGTATCATGGGTTAAAAATTCGCGTATAGAAGTTGCTGCACAAAACATGCATTTTGCCAAAAACGGTGCTTTTACAGGTGAAATTTCAGCCGATATGTTAAAAAATGCAGGTGTCAATATTGTTATTTTAGGGCATTCTGAACGTCGTACGTATTTTAATGAAACCGATGAGTTATTGGCTAAAAAAGTTATGACCGCACTCGAAAATAACATGGAAGTGATTTTCTGTTTTGGTGAGTTGTTAGACGATCGCAAATCTGGAAATCACTTTAAGGTTGTTGAAAATCAATTATCAAAAGCTCTTTTCGAGTTGGAAGCCCTTGCTTGGAAAAACATCATATTGGCATACGAGCCAGTTTGGGCCATAGGAACCGGAGAAACAGCTTCGCCAGAGCAGGCGCAAGAAATGCATGCATTTATTCGACAATTAGTCGCTAAAAAATATGGGGCAGACCTAGCAAACGATGTTACTATATTATATGGAGGAAGTGTTAAAGGATCGAATGCTCAGGAATTGTTTTCTAATCCTGATGTAGATGGTGGATTAATTGGCGGTGCTGCCTTAAATGCAGCGGAGTTTGAAGCAATTATAAAAGCTGTTTAAATGAATTATATCGAATATGATTTTACAATTCAACCTCTTGAACCAGCAACTGAGATATTAATTGCGGAATTGGGTGAGGTTGGATTTGAAAGTTTTGTTGAAAATGAAACCGGATTGTTGGCGTATATCCAACAAGATCAATGGAATGAACAAATTTTAGAGGGATTACAAATTTTAGCATCAGATGAATTTAAAATTGACTATACCCATAAAATTATCGAACAGGTAAACTGGAACGAGGAGTGGGAAAAGAATTTTAATCCGATTGAAGTTGATGGTTTGGTTAGTATACGTGCACCTTTTCATCCAAATCCCAACTTAAAATTTGACATTATTATTGAACCAAAAATGAGTTTTGGAACCGGTCATCACGAAACAACCTATATGATGATTCAGCATATGTTAGAAGTTGACTTACAGGATAAAAAAGTATTGGATATGGGATCCGGTACTGGTATATTAGCCATTTTTGCTGAAATGCGCGGAGCTAAAAACTTGGATGCGGTAGATATTGACGAATGGTGTTTTGAAAATTCTATTGAAAATTTAGAGCGAAATTTTTGCACCAATATATCCGTATATCAAGGAGATGTTACTTTTTTGGAAAACAGAACATACGATGTTATTATTGCTAACATCAACAGAAACGTATTGTTGGCAGATATGCATCAATATGCCGCTTGTTTGTCTTCTGGTGGTGTTTTGTTGTTAAGTGGATTTTATACAGAGGACATTCCGGTTTTAGAAGCAGAAACTTCTAAGTTTGAGCTTGCAATAGTTGGTCAAAAAATTCGAAATAATTGGGCTTCGTTAAAGTTAATTAAAACGTAACATTAGTAATTGGTATGTTTTTTGATTTCAATTTTTAAATGTGTGATAATTTAAATCGGATGGAACAATTTTTAATGAATACGAAACGAAAGGAACAGGAAAAAGTTGATTTGTTGGAAAAGCTCGAAAATCAACACGAGTTGGTATTGTTTAATGACGATGTAAATACCTTTGATTTTGTAATTGATGCTTTGATAAGTATTTGTGAACATACCGATGAACAAGCACATCAATGTACGTTAATTGTACATTACAAGGGAAAATGTGTTGTTAAAACAGGAGAAATGTCTGATTTAAAACCACGTTGTACCAGTCTTTTAGAACTGGGGTTATCGGCTGAAATTATATAAAAAAAACCACGCAAAAGCGTGGTTTTTTATTTTGTGTTAGCGTGTAAACAATAACTCACGGTATTTGGTCATAGGCCATAACTCATCATCGACCAATACTTCCAATTTATCGCAGTGGTAGCGGATTTCATCAAAATACGGTCTAACCTTGTTGCAGTACGCAAATGCTTTTTCTTCAGCATGTTCAAGTTTGTTTGCTTTTTTACGTTCATCAACCATGGCTGTGATTTTTGCATTGATTTTACTTATGTGCTCTGAAATATCTTTTACTAAAATCAATTGTTCTTTGGCGATGTTTTCAAATTCCTTACCAAATATATTTTTCAATCCCTCAACATTTTTTATCAGAGTATTTTGATAACGCACTGCTGTAGGAATTATATGATTTCTAGCGATATCTCCCAACACACGGCTTTCTATCTGAATTTTCAAGGTGTACTCGTCCAATTCAATTTCGTGACGCGCTTCTACTTCTACCTTATTCATAATGTTGAGTTCTTCAAAAAGCTGAATGGCTTTTTTCGATACTTTTGCCTGTAAGGCTTGCGGTGTAGTTTTATGATTGCTTAGTCCTCTTTTTTCTGCTTCTTTTTCCCAAGCCTGGCTGTAGCCATCGCCTTCAAAACGTATTTTTTTAGACAACTTAACGTATTCTCTTAACACATTAAATATAGCGTCGTCTTTTTTCATGTCTTTTTCATCGATTAGTTTGTCAACAGCCGTTTTGAATTCGATTAGCTGTTTTGTAACGATGGCGTTTAAAATCATCATTGGCGGTGCACAGTTGGCACTAGATCCAACGGCTCTAAACTCAAACTTATTACCTGTAAAAGCAAAAGGAGATGTTCTATTTCTATCGGTATTATCCAATAAGATCTCAGGAATTTTACCCACCACATTTAATTTTAGTTCTGTTTTTTCTTCAGGGGATAATTTTCCGTTGGTGATATTTTCTAACTCGTCCAACACATCGCTTAATTGCTTGCCGATAAATACAGAAATGATAGCCGGTGGAGCTTCATTAGCCCCTAAACGGTGGTCGTTTCCTGCAGACGCAATACTGGCTCTAACCAATTCTTCGTAATCGTGTACCGCTTTAATAGTATTGATAAAAAACGTTAAAAACTGTAAATTTTTCATAGGGGTTTTACCAGGACTTAATAAATTAACCCCGGTATTGGTAGCAAGACTCCAGTTATTGTGTTTACCCGATCCGTTAATTCCGGCAAATGGTTTTTCATGGAACAATACTTTGAAGTTATGCTTTTCAGCAACTTTACCCATCACATCCATGATTAACGAGTTGTGGTCTACCGCTAAATTTGCTTCTTCGAAAATGGGTGCTAATTCAAATTGATTGGGAGCAACCTCATTATGGCGTGTTTTAACCGGGATGCCCAGTTTTAAGCTCTCCAATTCCAATTCGCGCATAAAATTCATAGCTCTCGATGGTATCGACCCAAAATAGTGATCGTCTAATTGTTGTCCTTTAGCAGGTGAATGACCTAACAAAGCACGTCCGGTAAGCAAAATGTCGGGACGGGAATTTACCAATGCGCTGTCTACGAGGAAATATTCTTGCTCCCAACCTAGGGTAGCAATTACTTTGCTCACATTTTTATCAAAGTATTTAGCTACATTGGTGGCTGCTTCATCTACTGCTTGTAATGATTTTAATAAAGGTGTTTTATTGTCTAGAGCTTCGCCGGTATACGCCACAAATATTGTAGGAATACACAATGCAGTTCCGTATATAAATGCTGGTGATGTTGGGTCCCATGCGGTATAACCTCTTGCTTCAAAAGTGTTACGAATCCCACCATTTGGAAAGCTAGAGGCGTCAGGTTCTTGTTGAACTAATTGTGCGCCATCAAATTTTTCTAAAGCTTCACCATTCGGAAGCACTTCAAGAAAAGCATCGTGTTTTTCTGCCGTTGATCCGGTTAGTGGTTGAAACCAGTGAGTGTAATGCGTAGCGCCTTTTTTTAAGGCCCAGCTTTTCATAGCAGATGCAACTTGATCTGCAGTTTTACGATCAATTTTATGTCCAAATTCCATGGCGTTCATAACACTTTCAAAAGCTTCCGGCGTCATGTATTGTCGCATTGACTTTTTATTAAAAACATTTTCTCCAAATAATTGGGAGCGGTTTAAGTTGTCTTCAAGTGAAACGGGTTTTCTGTTTTGTGCATCGAAAAGTGCTTGAAATCGTAGTTTTGACATATAATAAAATTTTAATTTGAAAATACAAAAGTATAAAAATATTTAAATAACAAGTAAAAAAATAGGGGGTGTAATAAAAAAAGTATAAAAAATATTTTTGTAAGTTAAAAAATAATGGGGGTATTATTGTAATAATAAGTAAAAATAAGTAATTATAAATTATAAAAACCTTGATTTTAATTTTTTTATGAATAATAGTACATTTGCTTTTATGAGAAAAGAAGTATTTAAATTGGTAGCCAAATTAAATAAATTGTTTTTGCCGTCTATGACAAAGCGTCAATTAGACATGTCAAAAGCTGCAAAATGGCAATTTATCTTAATAGGTTGGCGATATTTTGTTACAAAAAATAGTTTGTAATACATATAAAAACTTTATATTTGCAGCCTTAAAACGGCCTCGTGGCGCAACTGAATAGCGCATCTGATTACGGCTCAGAAGGTTACAGGTTTGAATCCTGTCGAGGTCACTAAATTTAATATTAAATTTTATCAAAACCACGTAAATCCTTGAATTTAAGTGGTTTTGTAGTTTTTAAGAATTCATATAATTTGATATTATTTGGTAGTTTATGGTAGTTAATCGACAGTTAATTGCTCAAAGTGTCAGTTCAACTGACACTTTCAAAATACCAGTACTACCGGTAAGTTTAGTTGATTTGACTTTCGTCCAAACAATGTTTAACATTTAAAGACGACAACTATGCGTACCAAAACAACATTTTCTATCTTATTTTGGCTAGATAACCAAAATAACCAGCATGAGTTAGCATTACTTTATGCTCGTGTAAGCGTTAACCAAAAACGCGTGAACATCAGCTTGAAGCGAAAAATTCCTATCAGCCTATGGGATTCTAAAAAGAAAAAAGCAAAGGGTAATACTGCAGAAGCAAGGCAGATCAATTTGTATTTAGATCAGGTTCATACGCAGCTATTTCAATGTTATCAGGAGTTAAAATTCAAAAATCAATTGGTAACGGCTAGCCTTATCAAAGCTATTTTTCTAGGCGAAAGCGAGGACAATAAATCCCTCAATGATGCTATTGAATACCATTCGAGCAAAATAAAAAACACCTTGGCGGCAGGTACTGTCCGGAATTTTGCCATAACCCAGGGATACATCACTAATTTTCTTCAGAAGAAATTGAATACCCTGGATGTTTTTTTACACCAACTCGATTATAAGTTTGTCTGTGATTTTGAAAGTTTCTTAAACGGTTACTATCCAACTGGACATCCAAAAGCCATGGGCCACAACACCGTAATGAAACACATTCAGCGCTTGCGCAAAATAGTTACCCTAGCATATCATTTAGAATGGATTCATAAAGATCCTTTTGTAAGGTGGAAACCTACTTTTGAAAAAACGGAACGTGAATTCCTTTCTGCAAATGAACTCTCTAACATAGAAACTTCCAATATGCGCGTAGAAAGACTCGGTCGTGTACGCGATTTATTTGTGTTTAGCTGCTATACCGGTATTAGTTACATCGACCTAATGCAGCTCAACAGAAACTGTATTCACAAAGGAATTGATGGTAATAACTGGATAATAACCAAACGACAAAAAACTAAAACTTCGGTAAAGGTACCTTTATTACCTAAAGCACAGGAGTTAATTGATCAATATGAAAATCATCCAATGACATATATGACTGAAACGTTATTTCCGGTTATTACGAATGAAAAACTAAATGTATACCTTAAAGAAGTAGCTGAAATTTGCGGAATCCAAAAAAACCTGACCTTTCACATGGCACGACATACCTTTGCTACAACTGTAACCTTAACTAATGGAGTTCCTATTGAAACAGTATCTAAGTTATTAGGACATACTAAATTAACAACAACTCAAATTTATGCAAAAGTAATTGAACGAAAAGTCAGCGATGATATGATTACCTTAAAAGCCGTTTTAAGTAGAAAACAAGAAAATAACAATTTAAATGACAGTAAATCAGTAAGTTCTGAATAAATAGGCTTTATAGTAAAATGTAACAGAGTTTTATTATTTTTAGATGCTTTTTTTTAAAATAATTGAACTATCTATGAAAAATATTGCGAAAACTATTGCTAAATACCAGGAAGAAGTAAAAATAATTGAAAATTCGAATAAAAAAGAAGAACAAAAAATAAGAGAAAATATTCAGTTAACGAAAGACTGTCTTCATAATTTGAGATTACAGTTAAGGCAAGCCGTTTTTAACGGTAAAGAGTCAGAAATTAATTTCTTTAAATATCAAAAGCCCTTGGTTTATGGTAATTTAAAATTTTTTGTAGCTGTCTTGACCTATTTAACCGAAAAACCAAATGGATGTTTAAAAGAACAAAAAGAATTTTTAAGTGATTCATTCAAAAAAATGGAGGCTAAGAAAAAGCGAAATATAGAATTTTTTAAGTATTATCAGCATAATGAAAATTGTTTAGACGATAAATATTTTGTACGTGGTAATAATCAGTTAGAATTGTTTAGCAATGTCTTACACCTCGATTCAGATCCTGAATTCTCCACCAGTCACGATATAAAAGCAGCAGAAGTAATCGCCTATGAATTAATGGCCGAATATTATGCTAATGCTTTAGTTAAATTGAAACAAAAATCTGAGGTACCAGCTGTTCAATTTGTTAAACCAGAAATTTTGAACAATCTATCCTGGACTGCTTCTAAAACTGATTTAGTGGAGCTAATCTATGCATTAAATGCAGCCGGAGCCGTTAAAAACGGTCAGGCAGAAATTAAAAAAATGGCACAAATTTGTAAAGAACTTTTTGGTATCGATCTAAAAAATTTTTATAAAACCTATGGAGAAATTAAAGCTAGAAATGAAGATGAGCTTACTAAATTTCTCGACCATCTAAAAGAAAGCCTGACCAGAAAAGTCGAATCTGAACTCTAAAATGGCTTCATAATTTTTTAAAAAAACTACATTAAACCGTATAATTAATAGGTATAGTTCCATCTGACCATTTGAAAATAAATAAATATAAACAGTGAAATAGCTTGATTATTAGGTAAATAAAAGTTTGAAGTGTTAAATTTTATCGGTAGTACCATTCAACTACCGAATAAAACTATACAAAAGTTTTCAGATTTGTCAAACGAAAGTCAAATCAATTCAAACAAGTTTAATTAACCTAAAAATCAAAGAAATGCCTGCACAAATTATTACAACAGACGATTTAAGAGAATTCAAAATC
>JAGXRT010000092.1 GCA_018335575.1 Bacteroidota bacterium
AACAATCAATTTTAGAAAATTATAAAGTGCACATGCACGTACCAGAAGGGGCAACGCCAAAAGACGGGCCAAGTGCAGGTATAACCATGTTAACATCCTTGGTTTCTGTATATACACAACGAAAAGTAAAATCGAATATTGCCATGACGGGCGAAATTACCTTAAGAGGTAAAGTATTGCCGGTTGGAGGTATTCAGGAAAAAATACTGGCAGCCAAACGCGCCAATATTAAAGAAATCATCTTAAGTGAAGAAAACAGAAAGGATGTTGAAGAAATTAAACAATCGTACTTAAAAGGATTGAAATTTCATTACGTAACCGAAATGAACGAAGTGATTGATTTGGCATTACTGAAACAAAAAGTAAAAAACGCTAAATCGTTTTAAACAAAAAATCCCGAGAAATCGGGATTTTTTTATGATTGTTTCTTAGCTTCATTCCAATAAACATCCATTTCGGTTAAACTTAATTCGCTTATGTTTTTACTTATTTTTTTGGCTTCTGCTTCTATGTGCTGAAACCGTCTGATAAACTCTTTGTTGGTGCGTTCTAAGGCACTTTCAGGATTGACATCAACAAAGCGTGCATAATTAATCAACGAGAAAAACACATCGCCCAGTTCATCTTCAATTTTGTTGCTTTTGAGCTCAACTTCATTTTTAAACTCTTTTAATTCTTCTTCTACTTTTTTCCAAACTTCTTCTTTTGTTGGCCAATCAAAACCTACACTGGCAGCTTTTTCTTGCATTCGGTAAGCCTTTACCATTGCAGGTAAGGAGTTTGGAACACCTTCTAAAACCGATTTTTTACCTTCTTTTAATTTGAGGTTTTCCCAATTGGTTTTTACATCATCAGAGCTAGAAACTTTTACATCGCCATAAATATGTGGATGTCGGTTTATGAGCTTTTCTGAAATGGCATTGGCTACATCTGCGATATCAAAATTTTGGGTTTCTGATCCAATTTTTGCATAAAAAACGATGTGCAACAGTAAATCGCCCAATTCTCTTTTTATTTCTTCTAAGTTATTTTCAAGAATAGCATCGCCTAACTCATAGGTTTCTTCAATGGTTAAATGACGCAGCGATTCGAAGGTTTGCTTTTGATCCCAAGGGCATTGCGAACGCAAATCATCCATAATATCCAACAATCTGTTGAATGCTTGCAGTTGCTGTTCGCGAGTATTCATTAGGCTTCTTCTTCAGATTTAATGGTGCTAAAATCAAACTTGGCATCAACCAGAATATTGTACCATTTAATTACTTTTTTAACGTTTGATGGATAAACGCGTTCTTTGTCGTAATTAGGGACAAACGACTCGAAATAGGCCATTAATTCTTGATCTTTGGCTGTTTCGCTGACAGAAGTTTTTCCGCCTTCTTTTTCAAAAATCGATTTAAATACTAAACGTAACGGATATTCTTCTTCGTAGGTATAAATTGCGATATCTTTTAATGTACTTACATTTTTAGAGCCAATTAAGGTGCCTCTTTTACCGTCTGTTAATGATTCTATTACAAATCCATTTTTGCTTTGATTCATAACTTTAAACAATCCGGGTTTTCCCGATACTGATATAATTTTATCTAACTCCATTTTTTTATTTTAGTTTAGTAAATTTCATTTTATAATCTACATCTACCAATCCTTTGGTGATATTTTCTAATTTTCGTTTAAGTAATCTTTTTTTAAGGGAAGAAAGTTTATCAGTAAACAAAACCCCTTCAATATGGTCGTACTCGTGCTGAATAACGCGTGCTGCCAATCCTCCAACAGTTTCTTTATGAGGAATAAATTTTTCGTCTAAATATTCGATGGTGATGGTTTCATTGCGCGATACATCTTCTCTGATATTTGGAATACTCAAACAACCTTCGGTAAATGCCCATTCATCACCTTCTTCCTGAGTAATTTGAGCATTGATAAATACTTTTTTATAGGTTGCCAAAAATTGACGTTCATCATCATCTAAATCTTCATCAGCCGAAAACGGTGCAGTATCCACTAAAAAAAGACGGATATCAAGTCCAATTTGAGGTGCAGCCAATCCAACGCCTTCTGCTTTGTACATAGTTTCCCACATATTCGCTATTAACTCAGCTAATTGTGGAAAATCTTCACCAATTTCTTTTCCTACTTTTCTCAAAACTGGATCTCCATAAGCAACAATAGGTAATATCATATAGTATATTTAATAGTGCAAAAGTACAAAGTTTGGTTTAATTAATGTGATTCGATAAGTAGTTTGATGCAATAGTTAAAAAGATTTTATCTATGGTACAAATATGATTGTAAAATAATGGTTGCACTAATCTCATCCAGTAATTTTTTGTTTTGACGATCTTTTTTTTTCAATCCGCTGTCAATCATTGTTTGAAAAGCTAACTTTGAAGTAAAGCGTTCATCAATAAGTTTTACAGGAATATGAGGATAAGTAGCTTGAAGTTTTTTTACAAATTCGTGTATTAGATGTGTACTTTCACTTGGCTGATTATTCAGTTGCTTGGCATCGCCAACAACAAATAAACTAACTTTTTCATGAGCTAAATAAGTGGATAAAAAAGAAAAAATTGCTGAGGTTTCCACCGTAGTTAATCCCGATGCAATAAGTTGCAATTCATCAGTAACTGCAATACCGGTTCTTTTTAAACCATAATCAAAAGCAATAATTCTACTCATTTAAGTTGTTTGCAACAAAAATACATATTTTATGTAGCTTAAGAAATATTAAAATTATGTAAATGATTTCTATCTTTGCATTTTATTAAAGATATATGGAAAATTTAAGAAGTATTATTGAAAAAGCATGGGAAGACCGTTCGCTTTTAAAAGAAAAAGAAACTCAAGAAGCTATAAGAGAAGTTGTTGATTTATTAGATTCAGGAAAATTAAGGGTTTCAGAACCTGTAGAAAATAGTTGGAAAGTAAATGAATGGGTTAAAAAAGCAGTGGTTTTATATTTTCCAATACAAAAAATGGAAACATTCGAAGTTGGTATTTTTGAATATCACGATAAAATTCCGTTAAAAAGGGGGTATGAAGCTAAAGGAATACGTGTAGTACCACACGCTGTGGCTCGTCATGGTTCATTTATTGCTTCTGGTACTATTTTAATGCCTAGCTATGTAAATATTGGTGCTTATGTAGATACCGGAACCATGGTTGATACTTGGGCAACGGTAGGTAGCTGCGCTCAAATTGGTAAAAATGTGCATTTGAGTGGCGGTGTTGGAATAGGTGGTGTTTTAGAACCTTTGCAGGCAGCACCTGTTATTATTGAAGATGATGCTTTTATTGGCTCAAGATGCATTGTTGTTGAAGGGGTGAGAGTCGAACGCGAAGCGGTCCTAGGCGCCAATGTAGTTTTAACTGGCAGTACAAAAATTATTGATGTTACCAAAGAAACCCCCGTTGAATATAAAGGATTTGTTCCAGCACGAAGCGTAGTAATTCCGGGTAGTTATACTAAAAAATTTGCCGGCGGCGATTATCAGGTGCCTTGCGCTTTGATAATTGGGCAACGTAAACCTTCAACCGATTTAAAAACTAGTTTAAACAATGCCTTACGCGAATACGACGTAGCAGTTTAACCTATTAAAACGAAATGGCATTAATCACGTATAAAACAGCATTAAATAATCCTATTTTTGAAATAATCGCTTCAGTGGCTGATGAATTGAAGGTTGATTGTTATGTAATTGGTGGCTTTGTACGTGATTACTTTTTGAAAAGAGATATTAAGAAAGATATCGATATTGTTGTTATTGGAAACGGTATTGAGTTAGCCGAACAAGTGGCGTTGAAATTACCCAATACTCCAACTGTTAAAGTGTTTAAAAACTTTGGTACCGCCATGTTTCGGTTTCAAGAATTTGAAATCGAGTTTGTTGGAGCTCGGAAAGAATCGTATTCCGAAGAAAGCAGAAATCCAACAGTGGAGTCCGGAAGCTTAGAAGACGATCAGCAACGTCGTGATTTTACCATTAATGCTATGGCATTTAGCTTAAATAAACGTGATTATGGAATGCTTCTAGATCCGTTTAATGGAATGCTGCATTTGGAGCAAAGGTGTATTAAAACACCTTTAAATCCAGACATAACTTATTCTGATGATCCCTTAAGGATGTTACGAGCTATTCGTTTTGCGGCACAGCTCAATTTTGAAATTCATCCAACATCCTTTGAAGCGATTCAGCGAAATTCCTACAGATTATCAATAATTTCTGGTGAACGCATCGTTGAGGAGTTGCATAAAATTCTGGAAACACAAAAACCTTCAATAGGATTATTATTATTAGACCAAGCTTCTTTGCTTGATCTAATTTTACCAGAAGTATCGTCTTTAAAGGGAGTTGAAGATATTGAAGGTCAACGTCATAAAGACAATTTTTACCACACTTTTGAGGTTGTTGATAATATCGCTCAAAAAACTGAGGATGTTTGGCTTCGTTGGGCAGCCTTATTACATGACATCGGAAAAGCGCCAACCAAAAAATTTAATAAGAAATTGGGATGGACATTTCATGGTCACGAGTTTATTGGCTCCAAAATGGTTTATCATCTTTTTAAACGATTACACATGCCGTTGAACAACAAAATGAAACTCGTGCAAAAATTGGTATTGCTAAGTTCGCGCCCAATTGTTTTATCAGGCGAAGTAACTGATTCAGCGGTTCGAAGATTAATTTACGACGCAGGTGATGATATTGAATCCTTGATGCTATTGTGTGAAGCCGATATTACCACAAAAAACCCAAATCGATACAAAGTTTATCATAATAATTTTGAGATTGTACGAAAAAAAATTAAGGAAGTTGAAGAACGTGATCATGTGCGTAATTTTCAGCCTCCAATTTCTGGTGAGTTAATTATGGATACTTTTAATTTAAAACCGTGTAAAGAAATTGGAATTATAAAGGAAGCCATTAAAGAAGCCATTTTGGAAGGTGAAATTCCAAATGAATTCGAAGCAGCCTATAAGTTCATGTTGTATAAGGCTAAAGAAATTGGACTAGGCAATTAAAATTAAAACGATTGCATCGAAACTAATTTTTCGTACACTCCGTTTTTGGCAATTAGTTCATCATGCTTACCTTGTTCTACAATTTTACCTTTTTTCATAACCACTATTAAATCGGCATTTTGAATGGTTGATAAACGATGAGCTATAACCAATGAGGTTCGGTTCTGCATCATTTTTTCAAAAGCTTTTTGTACCAGTTGTTCCGATTCGGTATCTAAGGCCGAAGTGGCTTCATCCAACACCATAATAGGTGGGTTTTTTAATACAGCCCGTGCAATGCTAATGCGTTGTTTTTGACCGCCTGATAATTTATTGCCACTATCGCCAATATTGGTATGTATACCCTGTGGTAAATCTTTTACAAATTCGTAGGCGTTGGCTATTTCTAAAGCTTCAATAACTTCTTCATCCGTAGCATCAAGTTTTCCAAGTAACACATTGTTTTTAACTGTATCGTTAAACAATAAGGAATCTTGGGTTACCAAGCCAATTTGATTTCTCAATGAATTTATAGAAAGCGATTTAATGTTTATTCCATCCATTTTGATTACGCCACTATTAACATCGTAAAAACGGGTAATTAAATTGGCAATAGTCGATTTACCGCTGCCAGATTGTCCAACCAAGGCCACGGTTTTCCCTTTAGGAATAGTTAATGAAAAATCGTTTAGAACAATATCATCTTCATACTTAAAACACACATTTTCGAAGCTGACTTCTTTTTCGAAAGTTTCAAGTTCAATGGCATTTTCAATATTAGGTATAGAATCTTTAGTATTTAAAATTTCTAGTACACGTTCTGCTGCCGCATTTCCTTTACGAACACTGTATCCTGCTTTTGAAATAGCTTTAGCTGGAGTTAAAATATTGTATGCCAGTCCGATATAGGATAAAAAGATGGCGGGTTCCAGAGTTTTATCAATAAAGACCAAATTACCGCCATACCACAATAGACCTGCAATTACCAAAATACCTAAAAATTCACTGGCAGGTGAAGCTAAGTTCTGACGGTTTAATAATTTGTTTGAAATATTAAAAAATCGTTCTGTAGATGATTGAAATTTACCAGTAAAATTAGATTCAGAATTAAAACTTTTAATCACTTTTAATCCGCTGAGGGTCTCATCCAAGAGTGATAAAAAATGTCCTTGTTCTTGTTGCGCCTTATCCGATTGTTTTTTTAACTTTTTACCAATGGCTGATATAATGAATCCGGAAATTGGTATAAAAATAAATACAAACATGGTTAATTTCGGACTGAGGAAAAACATCGTTAAAATTGTGAATAGAATAGTAAGAGGCTCTCTTACAATAAGTTCTAGTATCGATAAAAAGGAATGCTGAATTTCCAATACATCTGACGAAATTCGGGCAATTACATCACCTTTTCTTTTTTCAGAGAAAAATGAAATTGGCAGCGTTACTACTTTAGCATACAGTTCATTGCGTAAATCACGTAAAACACCATTTCTCAAAAAGGTAATGAAATACATTGCCAAATAGTTGAAGATATTTTTAAGCAAGAAAATTGATATAATAACTACAATCATATAGCTAAGAACCTGAAATTTACCGTCGGTTTTTATGGCTTCTGCAATAAAATAGTTTAACGAATCGGTAAAATATTCTTTTAAGCTCGATATACCTGTATAAATGGGTTTGGTTTCAACCGGATTCAAATCGGTTTCATTAAACAATACTTTTAACATTGGTATAAGTGCTACAAAAGAAAGGGCACTAAATAAGGCGTAGAAAATATTGGCAATGATGTTTAAGAATCCATAAATTTTATACGGAATTGCAAATCGAAAAATTTCTTTAAAATAATTCATTTAATTGGTTTCAGCTTATTTATAGCATTTAATGCTTTTTAAATAAGTGTTATAAATTTAATTCTTTTATTATTCTTTGAATCTTATTGTCTAATTCTTTTTCAATTTTTGCGGTATTTTCAACACGGTCTAATGGCAAGTTAACACTGAAATAAAATTTGATTTTAGGTTCAGTTCCACTAGGTCTCGCCGCAACTGTTGTTCCATCTTCCATTTCATAAATCAACACATTTGATTTTGGAATATTAATGGTTAATTTTTCACTTGTTATTAAATTTGTTTTAATAGATGATTGATAATCATTTATATAAACAACTTTTGAGCCATCAATTGTACTTAACGGATTGTTGCGTAACTCAACCATCATTTCTGCAATTTTTTCGGCTCCATCCATTCCTTTTTTAGTAATTGATATTAAGTGCTCTTTATAAAAATTATGTTTTACATACAATTGTAATAATTCTTTATAAAAAGAACTGCCATTTGCTTTAGCATCTGCAGCAATTTCACACGCTAATAGAGTAGCGGTAACGGCATCTTTATCTCTAATAAAATCACCCACCATAAAACCAAAACTTTCTTCACCACCGCCAATAAATTCTTGGTGACTGTTTTCGCGTATCATCTTGGCAATCCATTTAAAACCAGTTAAACCAATTTTTGTTTCAACTCCATAACATGTTGCAATTTTTTTAACTAAATTGGTAGAAACTATGGTTGAACCAATAAATTGATTTCCGTTCAATTTGCCAGCTTCTTGCCATTTTTTAATCAAGAAATTGGCCATCATACTCATGGTTTGATTTCCATTTAATAGAATCATTTTACCATTTAAATCTCTTACTGCAATTCCAACTCTATCAGAATCTGGATCCGTTCCAATTACTATATCACCGTTAATTCTATCGGCTAATTCGAGAGCCATTTTTAATGCTGCTGGTTCCTCAGGATTTGGAGATTTTACCGTTGGGAAATTTCCGTTTGGTTCGCGTTGTTCTTTAACAATATGAACATCGGTATAGCCGGCCTGTGCTAGAGCTGTCGGAATTGATTTAATTGAAGTACCGTGTAGTGATGTAAAAACAACTTTTAGATTTTCTCTGCCTTTGGTGTCAAAAGTTCCGTTAGCAACAGAAGCATTTATAAAAGCTTCGTCAATATTGGCTCCAATGTATTCTAACAAATCAAAGTTGGCATTGAAATTAATTTCTTCAAATTTTACATTATTAACTTCAGTAATAATTTCTTGATCTTGTGGTGGAACTATTTGACCGCCATCGCTCCAATAAACTTTGTATCCGTTATATTCAGGCGGATTGTGAGAGGCGGTTAAAACGATACCCGCATCGCAATTTAAATGCTTAACAGCGAAGGATAATTCGGGTGTTGGACGCATATCTTCAAAAAGAAAAACTTTAATTTTATTAGCTGTTAAAACATCAGCAACAACTTTAGCTAAAGTATCACTGTTATGACGACAATCATACGCAATGGCAACTTGTATTTGTTTGTTAGGTAAGGTTTTTATTAAATAATTTGATAACCCTTGTGTCGCTTGGCCTAAGGTATATTTATTGATTCTGTTTAATCCAGCACCCATTATTCCTCGCATACCTCCTGTTCCAAATTCTAGATTTTTATAAAAGCGGTCTGTCAGTTGGTCTGGAGCATTGTTAATCAAGTCGTTAATTTCTTGCTGCGTGTCAGCGTCAAATGTATCACTTAGCCACAGCTGGGCTTTAGAAAGTATTTCAGTATTCATAAGTTGTTTTATAAAAAAGCAAAGATATTAAATTGAAGTGGAAATTTACTTTCGGGTATCTATCCAAATGAGTGTTTTGTTAGTAGCTTCATTAAAAAACTCTGAGCATTTACCATCTCCTGTCCCTGCAATACCACCATCTGGTGCGCATATTATATTGCAATTCACATCATAAACATAATTAAACATATCACAACAATTTGATGTGAAGTAATAAACAGTTTTGCCTTGGTAAAGGTAGCTGTACACTTCGGTTGGAGGGTTAGAAACAGGTTCTCTTTTAATAGTTGCTATTTTTTCTCTGATACAGGATGTAGCTCCGTCTTCATCTATTATCTCGTCACAAGAGATATTAAAAAAAATTAATGCTATATAAATCAAGGATTTAAATTTCATTTTTTTTATGATAAATTAATTTCATTTTTAATTTTATATCGAACTTCATCACGTTTAGAACGTAACATAATTTCTCCCAAAAATCCGGCCAAAAAGAACTGAGTACCAATAATCATAGTTGTTAATGAAATATAAAACCATGGATTGTCGGTAACTAAAATGGTTGGAATTTTTAAATAAAACAAGTTAATTAATTTATGTATACCAATATAGGCAGCAGATAAAAATCCGATAATAAACATTAAACTTCCAATTGCACCAAAGAAATGCATAGGTCTTTTACCAAATTTTGCTAAAAACCAAATAGAAATTAAGTCTAAAAATCCATTGATAAATCGTTCAATTCCAAATTTAGTAACACCGTATTTACGAGCTTGATGTTGTACAACTTTTTCACCTATTTTATTAAAACCTGCATTTTTAGCTAAAACGGGTATATAACGATGCATTTCACCATATACATCTACATTTTTTACCACTTCATTTTTGTAGGCTTTTAAACCACAATTAAAATCGTTGAGATCTAATCCTGATGTTTTTCTGGCTGCCCAGTTAAATAGTTTAGAAGGTATGTTTTTTCTGATTTTAGAATCGTACCGCACTTTTTTCCAGCCCGATATTAAATCGAAATTTTCCTGTACTATTAAGTTATAGAGTTCTGGAATTTCATCCGGATTGTCTTGTAAATCTGCATCCATAGTAATAATTACATTACCTTGAGCGATGTTAAACCCAGCATGAAGTGCCTGGGATTTTCCGTAGTTTTTTTGAAAGCGAATTCCTTTTACGTTTTTGTTCTCAGCTGATAAGGACTCAATAACGTTCCAAGAAGCATCGGTACTACCATCATCAATAAAAATTACTTCATATAAAAAGCGATTGGATTGCATCACTTTTACAATCCAATCGTGTAATTCGCGTAATGATTCTTCTTCGTTTAGTAGTGGAATAACTACGGATATATTCATTTAATTAAAATTTATATTAGTTATTATATGGGTTTTCTTGGCTTTTTTTCATAATCAATGAAGCTACCAATGAAATTAGTAGTCCAAAAATTAAACTTATTGCAATCCCCATCGTTGCCATCATTGCTGGAGTTGTAAATTTCTTGGTCATATTTACTGCATTTTCTAGTTGCTCATCAGACATATTTGGATACCTTTCTATCATCTTTTGTTCTTGAAAAACAACCATTTGATTTGCAAAATCTGGTTCAATAAATGATACAAATATTAGTGTATAGATAACTGATATTATAGCCCCAACTAAGGCTATACCTACACCTAGTTTTATTCCTTGTCCTACACTTAAAAATCCTTCATTAGATTTTTTAAACAAGTAAATGGCGTAACAAATTAAACCAGTCATTATTAAGAAACTTAATAAACTAGAAGACCAGTGAGGTTCAAAATGCATACCCATACCATAATTAGCTATTGATACTAAAATAGAAGCAAATCCTAACATTAAACCGTAATTTAGGATTAATTGTTGTGTTTGATTTTTTTGATTTTCCATTGTAAAGTGTTTTGGTTAGATGAGCAAATATACTTAAATCGTTAATGCTTAGTACATTTTTTAGTAAATTATTGATTGAAAAATAAACAATAAAAGTGGTTGCAGAATCAGAAAATGGGTGTAAATTTGCAACGGGCAAGTCCTACACAACCAGCTCCTTTGGAATCCTCCAGGGTGGGAACGCAGCAAAGGTACAAGGTCGTAGCGGTGTGATGTAGATAGCTTGCCTTTTTTTATTGGATATAATTCAATAATCAGGTAATTAAAACTTTTCATTTTTTATCTTTGTTTAAACTGATAAAATGAAAAAAATTGTATTAATAAGCGGTGCTTCTTCAGGTATTGGTAAAGCCATCGCTTTACATCTTACAGAAAAAGGATTTACCGTATACGGAACCAGTAGAAATCCTAAAGATGTTTCTGAACAGACATATGAATTAATACCGCTCGATGTTACAAATTCATCTCAGATTGAAAAAGCCGTACAGTATGTTATTGAAATGGAAGGCCGTATTGATATTCTAATCAACAATGCCGGAAAAGGGATTACCGGACCCATTGAAGAAACTCCATCCGAAGAAATAAAAAAAGTTTTTGACACCAATTTTTATGGATTAATAAATCTTACTTCTGCTGTATTACCCCATATGCGCAATCAGCAATCGGGCTTAATTATCAATATCAGTTCAATTGCCGGATATATGGGTTTGCCATACCGAGGATTTTATTCTTCTACTAAAAGTGCGGTTAGCGTGCTTAGTGAATCCTTAAGTACTGAAGTTAAACAATTTGGTATACAGGTTGTTGATGTTGCTCCAGGTGATTTTGAAACCAATATTGCAGCTGGCAGATACCATGCTCCAATAAATGTTAATTCAGCTTATAAAAATGATTATGCTAAGGTTTTAAATCAGGTGAACTCTGAGGTTGATAACAGTTTAGATACCAAAGTAATAGCAAAAGCGGTTTACAAAATAATTAAATCTAAAAAACCAAAATTACATTATACGGTTGGTAAGCCGATGCAACGATTTTCTATTGTTCTGAAACGGTTATTGCCCGATAGAATTTATGAAAAACTGATTATGAATCATTATAAATTGTAACTTTGCAAAAACAAATTTAAATAGTATGAAATTTTTTATTGATACGGCAAACTTAGAACAAATTAAAGAGGCACAGGCTTTGGGTATTTTAGATGGTGTAACAACAAATCCGTCATTAATGGCAAAAGAAGGCATCACTGGAAAAGAGAATATCTTAAATCATTACAAAGCAATTTGCGAAATAGTAGATGGTGACGTAAGTGCTGAAGTAATTGCAACTGATTATGAAGGAATGATAAAAGAAGGTCTTGAACTGGCCAATTTGCATCCGCAAATTGTGGTTAAAGTGCCAATGATCAAAGATGGATTAAAAGCAATTAAGTATTTTACTGATAACGATATTAAAACCAATTGTACCTTAGTTTTTTCTGTAGGTCAGGCTTTGATGGCAGCTAAAGCTGGAGCAACCTATGTTTCTCCTTTTATTGGCAGATTAGACGATGTATCTACAGACGGATTGAACTTAATTGAGGAAATAAGATTAGTGTATGATAATTACGGATTTCAAACGCAAATCTTAGCTGCCTCTGTACGTCATACCATGCATATTGTAGATTGTGCCAAAGTAGGTTCTGATGTAATGACCGGGCCATTGAGTGCTATCTTAGGATTATTGAAACACCCGCTTACTGATATTGGATTGGCACAGTTTTTAGCTGATTATCAAAAAGGAAACAAATAAAAAAAATCCCAAACGTACGTTTGGGATTTTTTTTACAACTTATCTTGCAACATTTTTAGTTGATCTCTCAACTGTGCAGCCGTTATAAAATCAAGTGATTTAGCTGCTGCTTCCATTTGCTTACGGGTTTCCCGTATTTTCTTCTCGATATCATCTTTGCTCCAAAAATCCATATCGCTTTCTGCTACCGATTTTAGTTGATAACCGATTGAATATTCTGCTTTTGCCTTAACCAAACTATTTTCGATATTTTTGATTATTTGAGTAGGCGTAATGTTGTTGACCGAATTGTATGTAATTTGCTTTTCGCGCCTTCTGTTGGTTTCATCAATAGTTAACTGCATGCTTCGCGTAATTTTATCGGCATACATGATGGCCATTCCGTTAACATGTCTGGCTGCACGACCAATAGTTTGTGTTAAGGATCGATGCGAACGCAAAAATCCTTCCTTATCAGCATCGAGGATGGCAACCAATGAAACTTCGGGTAAATCCAAACCTTCGCGTAATAAATTTACCCCAATGAGTACATCAAACAATCCTTTGCGTAAATCCTGCATTATTTCAACGCGTTCAATGGTATCAACATCCGAATGAATATATCTGCATCTAATATTCACACGTGATAAGTATTTTGTAAGTTCCTCTGCCATTCTCTTGGTTAGGGTAGTAACCAACACGCGTTCATTTTTTTCAACACGCAATTGAATTTCTTCCATTAAATCATCAATCTGATTTAAACTTGGGCGAATTTCTATAACTGGATCTAATAAACCTGTAGGTCTTATTAGTTGATCAACCACAATACCTTCACATTTTTGAAGTTCATAATCTGCCGGAGTTGCACTTACATAAATTACCTGATTTTGGATGGCTTCAAATTCATCAAATTTTAACGGTCGGTTGTCCATTGCTGCCGGCAATCGGAAACCGTATTCAACAAGGTTTTCTTTACGCGATCTGTCGCCTCCATACATGGCGTGTGTTTGTGGGATAGTTACGTGACTTTCGTCAATTACCATCAGATAATCATCCGGAAAGTAATCCAGTAAACAGAATGGTCGTGTGCCTGCATCGCGTCCATCCAAATAGCGCGAATAATTTTCGATACCCGAACAATAGCCCAATTCTCGAATCATTTCCAAGTCAAATTCAGTGCGTTCTTCCAATCTTTTTGCTTCCAGATGTTTGCCTATTTCTTTAAAATATTCAACTTGTTTTACTAAATCATCTTGAATTAATGTAATGGCATTTTGAAGGGTATCCGGAGAAGTTACAAATATATTGGCTGGATATATAGTAAGTGAATCAAACTTTTCTAATATGGAATTGTTTAAGATGTCAAAACTATCAATTTCTTCAATTTCATCGCCAAAAAAATGTATACGGTATGCGGTATCTCCATACGAAGGAAATACGGTAATAGTATCACCTTTTATTTTAAAAGTACCAGCTTTTACATCGGTTTCCGTTCTGGAATACAAGCTGGTTGTAAGCTGATACAAAAATTTTGTACGAGCAATAAGTTGACCTGTTTTAACTTCGATTACATTTTTTTTAAACTCAGCCGGATTTCCAACACCATATAAACACGAAACAGATGAGACCACAATTACATCCTTTCTGCCCGAAAGAAGGGAAGAAGTAGTTTTTAATCTCAGTTTTTCGATTTCATCATTGATAGACAAATCTTTTTCTATGTAGGTATTAGTAACAGGCAAATAAGCTTCGGGCTGATAATAATCGTAATAGGATACAAAATATTCTACGGCATTGTTTGGAAAAAACTGTTTGAACTCTGCAAAAAGCTGGGCTGCCAAGGTTTTGTTATGTGCCAAAACCAGCGTAGGTTTTTGAGTTAATTCAATTACGTTGGCAACAGTAAATGTTTTACCAGATCCTGTTACACCTAACAAGGTTTGGTATTTATCACCCCTTAAAATCCCTTCTTGAAGTTGCTTGATTGCTTCAGGCTGGTCTCCGGTAGGTTTAAAATCTGATACTAATTGAAAATGCATAAGTGCAAAGGTACTGATACTTTTTTAAGAAAAAGTATCAGTTTATCTTCTGATTAAGCTAAAATGCCCTTTTATAATCCTGCCATTATCGAGCTGAGCGGAATACCAATATTCGCCAGAATCGACTGGTTTGCCGTTATAGGTACCATCCCAACCGATTCCAGTTGGATTGATTGTAGCAAGAACTTTACCAAATCGGTCAAAAATATAAATGGTTGATTTTGGATATAAGCGGATACCAAGAATTTGCCAGGTATCGTTATGTCCATCACCATTTGGTGTAAAAAATCCTGAATTGCCAATTATTGGAACTTCAATAGAGGCCAAACCGCAATTGTTCTTGTCTTGTATATGTAAAATGCGAACTCCGGCTTCAACTTGTTCAAAATGTGGATCATCTTGAAAAGCACCGTTATCAAGTGCATATTCATAATCTCCAATTCCCAAAGCTGGAGGATTTTTAACAGTTATCGAATTGTTTTTTGAATTATCAACAATGGCAATATTATCCAAGGTAATGGACGCAATTATTGATTCTTTAACATTGATATCGATGCTTCGGTCACATCCCAGTGCATTGCTGGTAGTTACCGTGTATTTCCCTCCTTTAGTAATATTTACCGAAGTAGTGTTGGATGCAATTAAGGTTCCATTTGCATCATACCAGCTAAAATTATATGGTTCTAAAGATGATTTAATTTTTAAAGTTAATGGCAATAGGTTTAAACAGATGATTTGCTCAGTTTCAATATCAAAAACGGGTTTTTGTTTTACAACTATTAAAAAGGAGTTATCTGCGATGAAACAATTGGTTGTTAAATTTAAAATTCGAATAAAAATTCGTTGTTGGTCTTTTATTTCATTCGTAAACGGACTGTTCAAAGGGTTTGCTCCGTTATTGGCATCGGCTTGAGTACGATGGTAAGTTACTTTGAATTGACTGCTTGATTGACTTCCTAAAATACTTGCAGTTCTGCTTTCTAAATCAAAAGACCTGAAACCATTAGCATCAAATCCATCGGATGCATCATCGCATAATTCAAAATTTGGAATAGATGTTATTGTTGGCAAAGGATTTACCATAAGTTGCAAACGTTCTTTAGTATTAAAACAACCGGTGTTATTGTTGGTTACGCGTACCACCAATTCCTGCGAATTTGCAACAATATTGCTATATGGCGATGTTAAACTGTTGATGCCGATATTGGCATCTGAAAGCGTTAAATGGTAAGTTACGGTATATTGTGATGCTGATAATCCGTTTAAAATTTCAGCGTTTTTTGAAGTTAAGTTAAAACTTTGTACAAATCCATTTCTGTTGTTACCATCGTTTAAGTCATCACACAATTGCAAAGGAGTAGGAGCTTTTATAATTGGCAAAGGATTCACAATTAAATCAAAAGTTAAATGTGGATTTATACAACCAGTTGAGTTATTTACAATTCTTACATAAATAGTTTGTTTATCTCTTAATGTGTTGGTGTATGTTAATGGTAACGGATTTAATCCAGAATTAGCATCAGCCAATTTATCGTGATAAGTAAGCGTATAATTAGTAGGATTTTGACTACCTAAAATAGCAGCTGTTTGGCTTCCTAAATCAAATGTTTGAACGATACCATTCGCATCATCTCCATCCAAAATATTATCACATAAAACCAAATTTGAAACAGAATTAGCCGTTGGTACAGGATTTACTGTTAAAGTAATGTGATGGCCCAGACCTAAACATTCATTATCATTATCACTATCTATTCGGATGTAAATATTTTGTTGATATGGATATCCAATATTTCTATAGTTTGAAGTATCTGAAATTTGATTTTGTTCTGCAAGTGCATCATTTATATTTCGATAGAATGTAATAGTAATTGGCTGATTTGTAGGTGGTAATTTAGATCTTAAATCAGCTTCTACATTACTAAAGTCGAAACTCGCTATACCATCCAAATCTGATCCAACAATTCCATTAAAATCATCGCATTGTTCAAAATTATGCATAAAACCTATCGGAATGTTGGTAGTTGAAACCTTAATTTCTACCTGTGAAGTTCGGTAACACATTTTATTACTTTCAATACGTGCCCAAACAAATTGTGAATTAGCGTTGTAAGCTACCGGATTTGCAATTTTAAAATTGATATCGGCAGTTTCTGCTGCCAACTGAGTTGTATAAAATGTAAAATTTTCGTTGGTGTAATTGGATGAAATAAGTTGATTGGCTTCGTTTAAATTAAAGAATGTAAATCCGTCAGTATCATCATCACATTGAAATAAAACAGCATCTTTTACAATTGGTAAAGGATTGACGGTAAGAGTAGATACGTTAGAATAGAGTCCGCAAGTATTTCCGGTTTTATTTAAAAATACGCGATATTGGTAGTTTTGCATTCCCATAACCGCATTAGACAATTGTAATTGGTTAGTAGTGACACCGTTATAAGTAACATTGTTAGTTAGAGTTGTCCAAGATGCACCATTATCAATACTCAATTCCCATTGATAGGTATAATCTAAATTATTATCCATGATAATTTGAATATTATTGTATCCTTCTTCACAAATTTCGGTGTTGGCTGGTTGGGTAATTATACTAATAAGTCCTGAGATTGTATAATTAGTGTGTGGAGCAGTATAGCCGTCAACACCACTGGTAACTATACCATTTGAGTCCACTGTTGGAGGCGTTAATGCACCCAACAAACCGTCATTGTTTGGGTCGCTAAAACCGGCTTCGATAACGTCGTTGCAAAGGTCATTATCACTGTCGATGTCGCGGTAATTTTTAATTCCATCGCTATCGGTGTCTGTACCCAAACTTCCGGTTTCAACAGCATCATAAATACCGTCATTATCACTGTCTAAATCTAAATAATCTGGAATTCCATCGTTATCAGTATCAATGGGCATAAATCCGGGTTCAAAATTATTGTCTAAACCGTTGTTGTTAGTGTCTATTCCACTGTAAACTTTTGCATTATTAGGCTGTGCTTCTATTAAATCAGGGATTCTGTCGTTATCACTGTCGGGGTCAAGGTCGTCAGAAATGCCATCGCCATCACTGTCTTTTGGTACGCAAGAAGCAAAAAATCTAAAAGTAGATTTGTTTCCAAAATCATCTGATTGATTTTTATGTGTAAGACTAATTGAATTGGACAAATAAGTTAAAAATTGAAATGTTCCTGTTCCGGGTGCTAGTGGAACTGTACTTTTAAGTCTGAACCGAATTTCAAAGGATGAAAACTGCGTAACACCACTTTCATAAACGCCGTCGAAATTGGTATCAATTTCAAGTTGATCGGTGGGATTTAGCACTGTAATAGTTTTATCCACATCAGAATTGATGATATATTCAGCATCAACATTTATTAAATCGCTTGAATTTGCAGTTGAAATATATTCCATTCCTAAACTTATTGGCTTAGAAAAGTCTAATTTATATGTTATAAAACTATCTTTTCCAGGCGGAATCTCAGTTACAAATGAACCGTCTGGATTTCCAGAAAACGGAATGGAAGCTGCATTTGTTGATGTTGTTACAATGGAAGTAAAAGAATTGGTATAATCTGTAACTGTTAAATTTCCTGAATTGGTTGTTAAATTAATTGATTGATTGCCGTAGGACTCGGTGCAATTTAAAATTCCGTCATTGTCGTAATCAATATCAATATTATCAATAATTAAATCGTTGTCAGTAGTTGATTGAGCGCAGTTACTCACCGGAATTTCATCAGAAAAAACTGTTGATCCACAGCCAGAAATACTACCTCTTACCTGATAATAACCGGGTTGTGTTGGTGTATAATTATTGGCAGTTGCTCCGGGAATTGCCACTTTATTGAAATACCATTGGAAGGTATCGTATTTGGTAATGCTGCTTACTTTAAGGTTAACATTGGGTATGCAATTGGATACGTTTACATCAATTTTATCTGCACCAATTTCGGGTTTTAAATCAAATCCAGAATAATAACCCCCAAATGTTGCTGCACCGCTGTTTCCAAAGTACGAAACATAAACTTGTTTTGTTGATACAACCGAAACATGTCCCGACAAGCCACTCAATGTATAGCGCTCATAATTTGCATTGCCTGTAATTTGTATTGGAGATGTAGCGATTGGAACTCCATTGATTAATACATTAGCTCCGGTTTCAGTAACAATATTTAAAATACCTAAATAATCTTTTATAAAGCCAATTTCATTAACATATGGAATGTTATTAACAATATTAGGTGTAGAGCAATTCAAGGGAGGAACAAAAAATAAATTTTGATTGGCAGGAGCATTTGTTCCTCCCATACTTTGATAGGCAAAAATATTTTCAGAGGTAGAAACATATAAATTTTCATTTGAAAAGTTGGATCCATCTAAAAGAATAAATTCTCCTGCATTCAAAGGAAATGTATTTACAGGCGTTGTATTTCCGTTGATATAAATATTAGTATTGTTATGTTGAGCAATTAATAAAACCCGTTCCATTTCATTGGAGCCATAACCTCTAATAAAGATATATTCTTTCCCAATTTTATCTGCCCCTACTATTTGATCAAATCCAACATCACGACCTGTTGCATTACCTGCAGCATTTACGACGCTACTATTACTTCCACCAAACGAACCTGAATTTACCACAATCGGTTTGTCTGCTTTTACTAAACCACCAATTAATTTGGAACTATTTGAAGGACTCATGCCGTTATTGATATTTTCCATAGCCAACACATAACTTTCATTTTTGTTTAAAGTAATGTTAATAGGTCCGGTAACAGAGGTGTTATTGGTAAGAACTGTGCCGTTTTCTATATTCGAAATGGTTATGGTAGTTCCATTTTCGGTGGCTAAAATAGAGGCAAAATTTAATAAACTGCCGTCATTGTTTACAGGATTAAGCATAGCACCTAATCTAAACTCTTTGCCTAAAGCACTGTTGCCTTTCGATACAATTCCTCCAGCATGGGCATATGAAACTACGCCTTGATTATTGACGTTTCTTTGCGATGTTACCCGTATACTTACATATACCAAATCATCAGCCTCGATTATAAAACCTTTATTTTGAATTTTTCCTATCACTGTTTTTGGCGTAAATAATCGGGTATTTGTTCCTGTTCCGATAGTATGAATATATGGGTTGTTATTGCGGACAGTTCCATTAATTACAGCTCCTCCAATTTCAATAATTCTAAAATTTACATTGGTAGTTGTTGGAGTTGATATGTATATATATTGGTCTTCAGCTATATTTTGAGCAGTCAAGGGCGGAATATAATGTGTTTTGCTAAACTGAGCAAACGTGATTAAAGGCCATAATAGGAGAATAGATATGAACTTAACAAGTTTCATTTGAAAAGCATGTAGTTTTAAAAGTTAGCAGGGCAAATTACAAATAATATTTCTATTAAAAATGAACTATTTTTAGTTTAAATGCAATTTAAAATCGTGATAAATAAGCTTATAAATCTCTTTTTTTGAGAATATAATAAGAAAGGTAAATAAAAAATAACGTCCAAAGTATTACAATAAGTAAATCCGAAAGATGAACAGAGAAATCTTTGGTTAAATCTTCTCCTACTTGTTTAGCTACTGTTTGTACTGCATTAAGTTTAGTAAATGGTTCTTTAATGAGGTTACTCATTGATTCTAACGGAAAAAACTGCATGATAAGTTCATAATCTACTTTGTAGTACCAGCGAAGCAATCCTTTAAAAATTGATTCACCAACAGACCATATAATCATGGCTCCAACTGCAAAGGCCGATCGTTTGACTAAAATTCCTAAGAACAAACCAAAACTAAAAAATCCGAGAAGTTTTACAAAATAGGCCACTAAATATTCTAAATCAGAAAAAATGATGGAGAGTTCATTAAAATCAGAATAAAACAAACCTAAAACAAGCGATACAATAAACACAAAAACCATTGATATTAGTGCAAATAATACTACCGTGTAAAATTTTGAAAGTATGAATTCTTGTTTGCTTAACCCATCGATTAAGTTTTGTTTGAGGGTAACATAGCTGTACTCATTTGCCATCATAGATACAATAACCAAAAGTAAAAAGAATTTAAGAACAGCCGCTACAAAGGTGTTAAAATGCCATATAAAAGGAAAATTAAATATTCCCTGTTCTGCTAAATGAAATTTAATAGGTCCTATATCAAATTTAATGGCAGCAATTAATGCAATTGAAGTTAAAAGCAGAAAATAAGCCAAGATTAACAATAAACTAGCGCGGTGAAATCGTAATTTATAAAGTTCTATAGTTAAGAGTCGTAGCATTAATGTTTATGATTTGTTATTTTTAAAAACTGTTCTTCTAAACTTGGTTTTTTCATAACCAAATGTGAAACAACAATTTGATGTTTCATTAAAAACTGATTCATATCAGCGCCAGATATTTCTTTACTTAGCTGTATTTTAAAGAAATCATTTTCATCGTAAACACTTGTAACTTCTTCAAGTTGGCTAACAGCATCCTTTAAATTTTCCAACGATGAATCGGTTTTGATTTCAAAATAACCGTGCGAATGAAAAATTTCATCAACTTTGCCATCATACAGTTTCACGCCATTTTGTAATACAATTACATGACTGCATACTTTTTCTACTTCGTCCAATAAATGCGATGCCAGTAAGACGGTAGTGCCAGTTTTTCCGATGTCTTTAATTAATTGTCTGATTTCGTGGATTCCTTGCGGGTCGAGTCCGTTGGTAGGTTCGTCTAAAATCAGCACTTCCGGATTGTTTAATAGTGCTGATGCAATAGCCAATCGCTGTTTCATCCCTAATGAATAGGTTGAAAACTTGTGATTTCTGCGTTCAAAAAGATTAACTAATTTTAATTTTTCGTCAATGGTGTTGGAGTCAATACTTTTAATTTTACAAACCAGTTGTAAATTTTGAGAAGCCGTCATATACGGATAAAAGTTAGGACGCTCGATAATAGCTCCAACTTTTCTCAGCGCTTCATGTGTAGATAGTTTTCCATCAAACCATGAGAAAGTACCAGATGTTTTGTTAACAACGTTTAACAAAATGCCTAAGGTAGTAGATTTTCCGCTGCCATTAGGGCCTAATATACCGTAAACGTTACCTTTTTGAATGGCAAATGATAAGTTATTTACAGCAATTACATTGCCGTAATTCTTTGTAATGTTATTTAATTGTAAAACTGAATTCAAGTAGATTTTTTTATGTAAACGATTTTAATACTGAAATGTTACGTTAATATTCATCGTCGTAATACGGATCATCATAGTTTTCATCACTGTAGTCGCCATCAACATCATCCTCATCGTTAAAAAAAATTAAATCGTCTTCGTTTTTTTTTGATTCTGATTTAAACTCTCTTTTAGGAGCTTTTTTGGGAACTTTACCAACAGAGCCAACCACAATAGCTTCAATGTTTTCGTTGGTTGATTTAACAATATCTATCAATTCAACAAAAAACGTCCACATTTCAAGAAAATCGTAAACATAAATTAGTTTATCATGTTTCTTGGTGAGTTTTTTGTTAATTACACACGTTTGCATCGAAGGTTTGTCTTCTTCCATCTCAAAAAGCGGAATTTCATCACCCTGATTCCATTGGTTGTCTGCTTTATAAAAGGATGCCATTTCTTGGCCGTTAAATCCAAATGCTTTTGCAATGGCAAAATGAAGTTGCTCTAAATTGGCATTTCCGTCAATGATAATGTCTCGTATGACATCTTCTTCAGTATCAAGAATTACGCGTATTTTATACATACATTTCTATTTTTTACACTAAACAAAAATAAGATTTAATCTTTAAAAGTAGTACATTTACCAACAAACAATTTTTGAAAATGGACAAATTGTACACCTTAGATTTTTTGAATTCATTATCCAAAAATACACTTATGGAAACACTCCAAATTAAGTTCGTGGATTTGGGTGAAGATTATTTAGTAGCTACCATGCCTGTAACTCCAATAGTACATCAGCCTATGGGTATTTTACATGGAGGTGCAACGGTTGCCTTGGCAGAGAGTGTTGGAAGTTCTGCGTCACATTTGTTTGTTGATACCGATAAATTTATAGTGAAAGGAATCGAAATTGCTGCAAATCATTTGAAAAGTAAAAAGGATGGGTTGTTAACGGCAACTGCTAAGATTATTCACAAAGGCAAAACAACACATTTGTGGGAAATACGTATTGTAGATGAAAATAATAACCTGATATCGTTGTGTAAACTAACCAATATCATTCTTGAAAAGAAACACTAATGACACTGAATTTTAAGGATTTGTTGAAACATGCCAACAATGCTTTTAATCAAAAAAGGGCATTTGTATTATATAGAAAACCTTACGAGACTACAATTTACAGTCAATTTCAACTATCAGATAACCAAAATTATAATTCAGATATTAAAACTTCCGGATTTGTATTTGCACCTTTCTATAGCTCCCAAAAAAAGTTTTTTTTTGATTCATCAAACGCCGAATGTTTTGAAAGTACTTTTGAAGAATTAAATTTTTTAAACACAAATCAATTTAAAATAACTGATGTACCGCAGTTAAAAAATCAGCATATTCAAACTGTCAAAAAAGCTGTAAACGCGATAAAACAACAAGAATTTGATAAGCTGGTAATTTCACGTAAAGAAGAATTAACTGCATCAGTTTTTGAACTTGAGCTAACCTTTTTTATGTTGTTAAAAAAATATCCAACAGCTATGGTTTATTGTTGGTACCATCCGCAAGTAGGTATTTGGATGGGCGCAACTCCTGAGTTATTGTGCAAAATTACCGGCAATCAATTTACCACCATGGCCTTGGCAGGGACTCAACTTGCAGTTCAAAAATCTGATGTACAGTGGACACAAAAAGAGATTAACGAACAACAACTTGTAACAGATTTTATAACAGAAACCATTCAACCTGAAATTAGAGTTATTAAAATATCTGAACCAGAAACTGTACAAGCTGGTAATTTATGGCATATTAAAACAACAATTACAGGCGAGATTTCACAGCATTCTGATATGGAAAAATTAATTTCGAAATTACATCCTACACCTGCAGTTTGTGGTTTGCCTAAAGAAAAAGCATTCAAATTTATAGTTGAAAACGAAAATTATAATCGTGAGTTTTATACTGGTTATCTTGGGATTATCAAAAATAAAGAAATAGAATTATTTGTTAATTTACGTTGTATGAAGATTGAGAATGAAATCATTTCAATTTTCGTTGGAGGAGGAATTACGGCAGCAAGTGTTCCGGAAAAGGAATGGGATGAAACTGTAGCAAAAGCACATACCATGAAAAATGTGTTATTTTAGCAAGTTTGATTCAGAAAAAGTACTTTTGTGTTTAAATTAAAAAATCATAATCTTGTATCCAAAAAATAAATTAGCCCAATTAGTGATAGCTGCATGTGAAAATTACGGGGTTAAAAATGTTGTAATTTCTCCGGGCTCACGAAATGCCTCTTTAATTGTAGGATATTCAAATCATCCTGGTTTTAATTCCTTGAGTGTAGTTGATGAGCGCAGCGCTGCTTTTTTTGGATTAGGGATTGCCCAACAATCAAGACAACCGGTTGTGGTAGTTTGTACCTCGGGTTCAGCTTTATTAAATTATGCACCGGCGGTTGCCGAAGCTTTTTACAGCGAAATTCCCTTGGTGGTGATTTCGGCAGACCGACCAAAAAATATGATCGATATTGGCGATGGACAAACCATCCGGCAAGAAAATGTATTGAGCAATCACACGCTATTTAATGCAAATTTAATTGAAGGAGATGAACAACTAGCAAAAAATCAATCGTTATTAGAAGAAGCATTTGAGGCTGTTTTACAAAAAAATGGCCCAATTCACATCAATGTACCTTTTTCTGATCCTTTGTATGAATTTTCTGATAAACTTGATGTATTTAATTTCAAAAGTTTAAAACCCCACAACAATTCATTAATAGATGAAATTCCTCTTAATGTAGATGAACTTCAGCAGTTTGCAGAAATTTGGAATCAATCTGATAAGAAAATGGTATTGCTGGGTGAGCATTTTCCAAATGAACTCATTCAAACACAATTAACCCATCTCATTAAAGATGAATCGGTTATTGTTTTAACAGAAGCGTCTTCAAATGTAACCCACGAAAAATTCATCAACTGCATCGATAAGTTGATTTTTCCTTTTGTTAACAATGATTTTAATGTACTAAACCCCGATATTTTAATAACCTTTGGCGGTCAAATAGTTTCAAAAAAGATAAAAGAATTACTAAGAAAGTTTCAACCAAAGCATCATTGGCATATCAGTAAAAACAATGAACAGGATACCTTCTTCTGCTTAACCCACCATTTTAAAATATCACCCGAGCTGTTTTTTAGTCAATTCTTTTTTCTGACTAAATATGTAAAAAGCGAGTATCAGCGAAAGTGGTTACTTCTAAAGAAAGAAAGAGAACAATCACATAATAAGTACCTCAAAAATTGTGATTTTTCTGATTTAAAATCATTTGAGACCATATTACAAAACATTCCGCCAAACACACACGTGCAGTTTTCTAACAGTGCAGTAATTAGGTATGCACAACTCTTTCAACTTGATCCAAGTTTGAAGATTTTCTGTAATCGGGGAACCAGCGGCATAGATGGATCAACCAGCACAGCCATTGGAGCGGCATATATCAATAGCAATCAGACCGTATTAATTACGGGTGATATCAGTTTTTTTTATGATCAAACGGCCTTGTGGAATAAATATATCCCAACAAATTTTAGAATTATCATCATTAACAATCAAGGGGGTGGTATTTTTAGATTTATTCCGGGTCCGAGTTCCACCAATGCATTAGATTATTTTGAAACGCCTCATAATTTAACGGCAAGTTATTTATGTGAGATGTATAGATTTGAATATCAAAAAGTAAGCAATGAAATAGAACTTAAGGATTGTTTGAAGCAATTTTTTGAAGAAACAGATAAACCAAAAGTTCTCGAAATTATGACTCCAAGAACTTTAAATGATGTAATTTTAAAATCATATTTTAAATCATTGTAACATGGAATTAAAAGAAGGCGATAAAGTGACCATTGTAATTGGAAGAGCCTCGGGTTTAGGGGTAATGGTATTGGTTAATGAGCAGTTAGAAGGCTTAATATACCGCAATGAAATATTTCAGGCACTGAAAGAAGGTGATCGAATGGAAGCTTATGTAAAAAAAATTAGAGAAGATGGTAAGTTAGATATTTCACTGCAACCTCAAGGGTTTAGGAATACTATTGAACAGAATTGTAAGACAATTCTTGATAAACTTAAAGAAAATAATGGTTTTTTAGGATTAACCGATAAAAGTAAACCAGGCTATATTGCACGTGATTTGCAAATGAGCAAAAAATCGTTCAAAAGTGCTATAGGAGTTTTGTATAGACAAAAGAAAATAGTTCTTAAGGATGATGGAATTTTATTAAATAACGAATAATCTGATAAATATAGAAAGTATGTCAGCGATTAATTGGAAAACGGTGAGAGAATTTGAAGATATCACCTATAAAAAATGTGATGGAGTAGCGCGTATTGCATTCAACAGACCTGATGTTAGAAACGCATTCAGACCTAAGACTACAAGCGAATTATACCAGGCATTTTACGATGCCCAAGAAGATACTTCAATTGGTGTTGTGTTGTTATCAGCAGAAGGTCCGTCATCAAAAGATGGAGTTTTTTCATTCTGCAGCGGTGGTGATCAAAAAGCACGGGGTCACCAAGGTTATGTAGGCGATGATGGCATGCATCGTTTAAATATTTTGGAGGTACAACGCCTCATTCGTTTTATGCCAAAAGTGGTGATAGCTGTGGTTCCAGGTTGGGCAGTTGGTGGCGGCCATAGTTTACATGTAGTTTGTGATTTAACGCTTGCAAGCAAAGAACATGCAATATTTAAACAAACAGATGCCGATGTAACCAGTTTTGATGGTGGTTATGGTTCTGCCTATTTAGCTAAGATGGTAGGACAAAAGAAAGCCCGTGAAATCTTCTTTCTAGGTAGAAATTATAACGCGCAGGAAGCTTTTGAAATGGGTATGGTAAATGCAGTTATCCCACATGCCGAATTAGAAGATATAGCATATCAATGGGCTCAGGAAATTTTGGCAAAATCGCCAACTTCTATTAAAATGCTCAAATTTGCTATGAATTTAACTGATGATGGCATGGTTGGGCAACAAGTTTTTGCCGGTGAAGCCACGCGTTTGGCCTATATGACCGATGAGGCCAAAGAAGGAAGGAACGCCTTTTTGGAAAAACGTAAACCTAATTTTGAAAAGAAATGGATTCCGTAATCCATTGTAATTATCAATTTTTATAATAGTTAAGGATGAAAATAATTTGTATAGGTAGAAATTACACCGAACACATAACCGAGTTAGCAAATGAAAAACCCGAAGATCCAATAATTTTCTTAAAACCGGATTCGGCTATTTTGCCAAAAAATACACCATTTGTAATTCCAACATTTTCAAATGATATTCATTATGAAGTTGAATTACTGGTTAAAATATCAAAGGTTGGAAAACATATCGATGAACAATTTGCACATAAATATTATGAAGAAATAGGATTAGGAATCGATTTTACTGCCCGCGATGTACAGGAAAAATGCAAAACAAAAGGGTTGCCCTGGGAAAAAGCAAAAGCTTTTGATGGTAGCGCTGTAATTGGAAATTTTTATCCTAAAAGCCAGTTTAAAGATATCAATAATATCAATTTTTCACTTCAAAAAAATGAGGCTATAGTTCAAAACGGAAACACAAGTCTGATGTTGTGGAAGATAGATGAACTTATAGCGTTTGTTTCGCAGTTTTTTACGCTTAAAACCGGCGATGTAATCTTTACAGGTACTCCTGCTGGAGTTGGAAAGGTAAATTCGGATGACTATTTAATGGGTTATCTTGAAGGTGAAAAAGTGTTTTCTGTACAAATCAAATAAGATCAAACCTGCTAAAAGCAGGTTTTTTTATAAATGAACACTGGAGTAGAGTTAAATAAAAATTACGATTAAAAATGATTAGATTTAAAAAATTAATATATTAAGCTACTTTTTTTGATTTGAATACAACTAAGTGAAAATGTATGAAAGCTGAAATCATTACTATAGGTGACGAAATACTAATTGGTCAAATTACCGATACCAACTCGCAATGGATTGCTACCGAGCTAAACAAAATTGGAGTAGAGGTTTATCAAATTACCTCAATTTCTGATGATAAAAACCACATTAAAATCACACTGGATTTGGCAATTCCTAAGGTTGATATTGTAATTATTACAGGTGGTTTGGGACCTACAAATGATGATGTTACCAAAAATACACTTACTGAATATTTTGATGATTACTTAGTTTTAAATCCTGTAATTGAAAATCAGATCAAGGCCATGTTTGCTAAAATTAACTATCCTTTTACCGAGTTAAACCGAAATCAGGCCAAAGTGCCATCAACCTGTATAGCGCTCCCCAATGATTATGGAACCGCCCCTGGTATGTGGTTTTATAAAAACAATAAAGTAATAATTTCACTTCCGGGTGTACCAACCGAAATGAAAAGCTTAATGCTTAAAGAAGTATTACCTCGTTTAAAAGCAGAATTTAAACTTCCATTTATCATTCATAAAACCATAAATACATACGGTATGGGTGAAAGTATGTTAGCCGAATTGATTAAGGGATGGGAAGACAACTTACCAAACAATATTAAACTTGCTTATCTGCCTAATTTTGGAAAAGTTCGGCTTCGCTTATCAGCAAAAGGATTCGATTTTGAAAGGCTGAAGTTGGAGGTAGATAAGCAACTTCAAATATTAATGCCATTGATTAAGGAGATTTATGTAGGAGAAGACGATGATTCTATTGTAGAAAAATTAGCTGAGTATTTTACCAAAAATAACCTTAGTTTAGCTGTTGCCGAAAGTGTAACAGGCGGAAACATATCACATATGATTACTTCTGTGGCAGGCTCATCCAATTATTTTAAAGGAAGTGTGGTAGCATATACAAGAGATATAAAAGAAAATGTATTGAAGGTTAATTCATCAGAAATTGATTTATTTTCAACTGTTAGCAAGGAGGTTTCAAGGGCAATGGTTTTAGGTGTTCAACATAAATTTAAAACTGATTTTGCTATTGCTACAACGGGCAACGCTGGTCCTTCCACAGAAATTAATTCTAATGAGATAGGAAAAGTATTTATTGCTATCGCATGCTTTGATAAGGTAACTATACACGAATTTAATTTTGGAAACTCACGAGAAAAAGTTATTCAAAGAGCTTCTAATAAAGCATTTGAATTGTTGAGAAAAGAAATTTTAAAAAACAATGAAAATAGTTTGTGAGTTCGTTAAAATATTTGTTAATTTGCACCTCATTTTAAGAGAATATTAAAACTGTTTAGAAAATGTCTAGAGTTTGTGAACTTACGGGAAAAAAAGCAATGGTAGGAAACAACGTTTCTCATGCAGTTAACAGAACCAAAAGAAGGTTTAATGTTAATTTAATGAAAAAACGTTTTTATATTCCTGAGGAAGATAAGTGGGTAACATTAAAAGTTTCTGCTAATGCTTTAAAAACAATTAATAAAAACGGAATTGCTTCGGTTATTAAAGAAGCTAGAGAAAAAGGTTATTTAAAATAATAACATTTAAAGCATTAAGAAATGGCAAAGAAGAGCAAAGGCAATAGAATTCAGGTAATACTAGAGTGTACAGAGCATAAAGCATCAGGTGTTCCAGGAACATCACGTTATGTTACCAAAAAGAATAAAAAAAATACTCCTGACAGAATGGAATTGAAAAAATTCAATCCAATTCTTAAGAAAGTAACAGTTCATAAAGAAATTAAATAAGTAGGAAATGGCAAAGAAAGTAGTAGCTACGTTACAAACAAGCTCAAAAAGATTATCAAAAGCTATCAAAATGGTAAGATCTCCTAAAACGGGTGCTTATACTTTTGTTGAGCAAGTAATGGTTCCTGAAAAAGTAGACGATTTTTTAGCTAAAAAATAAGCTACTTTTAAAAAAGTATATTAAGCTACTTTCCTCAAAAGAGAGTAGCTTTTCTTTTTATATTTGTGTTTAAACAAACTTTAATAATAGCATGAGTTTATTCAAAAATCTGTTTTCAAAAGAAAAAAAGGAGTCATTAGACAAGGGTCTAGAGAAAACCAAATCTTCATTTTTTGGTAAAATCAGTAAAATAGTTGCAGGGAAATCAACTGTCGATGATGAAGTGTTGGATGAATTGGAAGCTGTATTGATATCTTCAGATGTTGGGGTAAATACAACTCTTAAAATCATTGATAGAATTCAGGATCGTGTTAGCAGGGATAAATACCTTGGAACAAGTGAGCTGAATCAAATACTGCGCAATGAAATTGCCGGTTTATTATCAGAATCCAATACGGAAGATACTGTAGAATTTTCAACACCATCAAATGTAAAACCATATGTAATTATGGTGGTTGGTGTAAACGGGGTAGGAAAGACAACCACCATTGGTAAACTGGCCTCACAATTTAAGCAGCATAATAAAAAAGTTATTCTTGGCGCTGCCGATACATTTAGAGCAGCTGCAATTGATCAATTACAGGTTTGGGCTCAGCGGGTTGATGTACCCATTATTAAGCAACAAATGGGCAGCGACCCAGCTTCTGTGGCATATGACACCCTAAGTTCAGCGATCGCACAAAATGCCGATGTGGTGATTATTGATACCGCAGGTCGACTTCATAATAAAGTCAATTTGATGAATGAATTAACAAAAATTAAAAAAGTAATGCAGAAGTTAATTCCCGATGCGCCACATGAAGTGTTGCTGGTATTGGATGGTTCAACCGGACAAAATGCATTTGAACAGGCTAAACAATTTACTGCCGCAACCGATGTTACAGCTTTAGCAGTTACCAAATTAGATGGTACAGCAAAAGGAGGAGTTGTAATTGGTATTTCTGATCAGTTTCAAATACCGGTTAAGTATATTGGTGTGGGTGAAGGGATTGATGATTTGCAGGTTTTTAATAAAATGGAATTTGTAGATTCCTTTTTTAAATAGTTTAAAGTAAAATAGTATTATATGCCTCTAATCTGCAATTATGATTAGAGGTTTTTTTATATTTACTAATATCTAAATAAAATCCAGATGAAAAACATAGTTGCTATATTAGGTATCGTTTTATTTTTAACATCGTGTAAAACAAAAGAATCAAAAATTGTATTTTCAACATACAATGAATCCTTATCAATTGAAAAGCAACAACAGCACGAAATAAAAAGGATGCGTTTTAAAGTTATTCAATCGAATTATTTAGATATGAATAATGAATTTAAACCCTTTGAAAAAGCGCTTTCAAAATTTACATTAACCGATTATCAGAAACTTAAGCCGTATCTTTTAGAAAAAGACATTCCGGCTATTCAGGATGCTGTATCTAAAGGTATTTTGACGTATGAAAAAATTATTCTTTTTTATTTATATAGAATCAGAAGGTTTGAAAGTGATTCAAGTAAGACACTGCATGCAATTATTTCCCTAAATCCGAATATTATAAATGAAGCAAAGGAAAAAGATAAAAATCGGCCAAAAACACTAAAAAGCGACCTATATGGATTGCCTATTTTGCTCAAAGATAATATTAATACCAAAGGTATGCCAACAACTGCAGGATCCTATGCGCTTAAAGATAATAAAAATACTGCTGATGCTTTTATAGTTAAACAACTAAAGCAACATGGCGCATTAATCTTAGGCAAGTTAAATTTAAGTGAATGGGCTTATTATTTATGTTCTGGATGTCCGTTAGGTTGGAGTGCTGTTGGCGGACAAACCTTAAATCCGTATGGACCCAAACTATTTGAAACTGGCGGTTCAAGTTCGGGCAGTGGAGTAGCGACAGCCGCAAATTATGCTGTGGCTACAATTGGAACTGAAACTTCAGGCTCAATTTTATCACCTTCCAGTAAAAATTCAGTAGTAGGATTAAAACCCACGATTGGTTTACTCAGCAGAACTGGAATTGTTCCTATTTCTAGTACGTTAGATACTCCCGGACCAATGACAAAATCCATAATTGACAACGCTATAGTTTTAGCTGCAATGACAGGAGAGGATTTAAATGATCCGACTACCATTGGAAACTATAAAAATACAAAGTATACTGAAAATATAACAGATTCTGATTTTAAAGGGAAACGGTTAGGAGTTATGAAGCCCTTATTAAAAGATTCTGTGTATAGTAAAACCATTGAAAAATTGAAAATAGCTGGAGTAGAAATTATTGAATATGACCCGCCTAAACTAAGCTTAAATGGATTTACAACCTTATTAAACATCGATATGAAACACGATTTACCGGCTTATTTAAAAAAATATGCCGATACGCAGGTTAATATCAAATCAGTAGAAGATATAACAAAGCTAAATTTACTTGATTCTCTTGCAAGAATTCCTTATGGCCAACAATTATTTGTGGGAATTTTAAAAGATACTACCTCTAATAAATCTTTTGAACAGATAAAAAATAAGTTGCACAGCGATGGAATTGCCTATTTTAAGCCAATAATGGATGAACATCGATTGGATGCAGTATTGTCTATGAATAACAACCATGCAGGATTTGCTGCCGTTGCAAAATATCCTTGTTTAACGGTTCCTATGGGATATACGATTCAAGGCGAACCTACAGGTATCACATTTATTTCTTATCCCTTCTCTGAGAAAAAATTATTGCAATTAGGATATGCATTTGAACAGTTAATAAAGGCGCGCAAAATTCCAAAGAACTATGAGTAAATTACTTGTTTTTTGTAGATAAAAACTAAAAGCCCTAATTTTGCACCCCAACAATTGAAAATAATGAGAACAAAGTCATCCAACCAAAATAAAATCAACATTGTAACCTTGGGCTGCTCTAAAAACCTGTACGATTCAGAGGTTTTGATGGGTCAACTCAAAGCAAACAACAAAGAAGTGGTGCATGAAGATGCCAAGGAAGAAGGTAATATTGTTGTAATCAACACCTGCGGATTTATAGGCGATGCCAAAGAAGAATCCATCAACACCATTCTGCATTTTGTTGATAAAAAGGAACAAGGGAAAGTAGATAAAGTTTTTGTAACAGGTTGTCTTAGTGAGCGTTATAAAACCGATTTGGAAAAAGAAATTCCCAATGTTGATCAATATTTTGGAACACACGACTTACCACTTTTGTTAAAAGCCTTAAAAGCCGATTACAAACACGAGTTGGTTGGTGAACGTCTGTTAACAACGCCTAGACATTTTGCTTATTTAAAAATTGCCGAAGGCTGCGACCGTCCCTGTTCGTTTTGTGCCATTCCGTTAATGCGCGGTAAACACAAATCAACACCTATTGAAGAATTGGTTGTGGAAGCTACTAAATTGGCATCAAAAGGAGT
>JAGXRT010000093.1 GCA_018335575.1 Bacteroidota bacterium
CCAAAAAGAAAAATTGAATTAACTAGAAAATCTTCAACTGCTTTTTCAGAAGATAAGAAACAAGCAACTAGAAATAGTAAATTCTCTAAATCTGACTTTAAGAAAGAAAAAACAACATCTAAATCCAAAATTGTTAAAAAGAATGTAGAGGTAGACATTCGTTTAAATAAGTATATTTCTAATGCAGGTGTTTGTTCGCGTAGAGAAGCAGATACTTTTATAAAATCAGGTAATGTTTCTGTCAACGGAAAAGTAATTACAGAAATGGGCTACAAAGTACAACTAACCGATGTTGTAAAATTTGATGGCGTTACTTTAAATCCTGAAGTTAAACGCTATGTTTTGCTTAATAAACCTAAAGGTTACATTACAACAATGGATGATGAAAAAGATCGTAAAATCGTAACAGAATTGGTTAAAACTGCTTGTAAAGAACGTATATATCCGGTTGGTAGATTAGATAGAAATACAACAGGACTTTTGTTGTTTACAAATGATGGTGAAATGGCAAAAAAGCTTACACATCCAAAAAGCAATGTGTCTAAATTGTATCATGTTACACTTGATAAAAATTTAAAACTTGCTGATTTCCATAAAATTGCAGATGGATTTAGAATGGATGATTTTGATGTTGTAGTTGATGAAATTTCTTTTATTGACGGCGCATCTAAAAATGAAGTGGGAGTTCGAATTCATTCAGGCAGAAACAGAATAATTAGAAGAATATTTGAACATTTTGAATATAATGTTATAAAATTAGACCGCGTAATATTTGCCGGTTTAACCAAAAAGAATTTGCCAAGAGGCATTTGGAGGCATTTAACTGAACAAGAGATTATTAATTTAAAAATGATGTAATTTTAAATTATTAAAATCTTAAAAAAATAGTATAAATTCAGAGATTTCAATAAATATATTTTTTTATATTTGACCCGTTAAGAATAATCAAACTAAGTTTAAATAAACACATTAAGATTAATCGTTCGTTAATTGTTTTAACTATTAAATTAAGATAATACCATAAAAAGGTTAATTAAATACCGTTCTAAAAAAACAACTATTGTTACATTGTTACTTCAGATTAGGGTTTAGTCTAAGTTAGTAGTGTAAATAAAAGAATGTTAAAAATTTAGAAAACAAATAATGAAAACAAAATACTTAGACTTTATAAACCAATCATACGATTTCCCTCAAGAAGAATTTGCAGTTAAAGAGGGTAATTTATTTTTTCACGATATTAATTTAGTAGAGCTAATTAAAGAACACGGAACTCCGTTAAAATTTGCCTATTTACCTCAAATTTCAAACAATATTCAAAAAGCAAAAAAGTGGTTTAAGGCCGCCATGCGCAAACACGAATACGAAGGAAAATATTTTTATTGTTATTGTACCAAAAGCTCTCATTTTTCGCATGTGTTAAATGAAGCTTTAAAAAACGATATTCACATAGAAACTTCCTCTGCATTTGATATTGATATTGTAAACAAACTTAAAAATGAGGGAAAAATAACCAACAAAACATTTGTTGTTTGCAACGGTTTTAAACGTGATGGTTACATTACCAAAATAGCTGATTTAATTAATAATGGCCATAAAAATACCATACCTGTTATTGATAATTACGAAGAATTAAGTTTATTAGAAGAAGAAATTAATGTTCCATTCCAAGTGGGCATTCGAATTGCCTCTGAAGAAGAACCAAAATTTGAGTTTTATACAAGCAGATTAGGAATAGGATATAAAAACATTGTACCGTTTTACAGAAAAAACATTGCAGAAAATGATAAAGTAAAGCTTAAAATGCTTCATTTCTTCATAAATACAGGAATCAAAGACACCGCGTATTATTGGAACGAACTTTCTAAGTGTTTAAAAGTTTACGTTAACCTTAAACGTGAATGCGAAGAACTGGACAGTTTAAATATAGGTGGCGGATTTCCAATTAAAAATTCATTAGCCTTTGAATATGATTATGAGTATATGGCCGATGAAATTATCAATCAGGTAAAAATATTCTGCGATGAAGCCGAAGTGCCTATGCCACATATATTTACTGAGTTTGGTAGTTTTACTGTTGGAGAAAGTGGCGGAATGATAACAGAAGTTTTATATCAGAAACAACAAAACGATAGAGAGTTATGGAACATGGTAAACTCATCATTTATTACCACTTTACCTGATTCTTGGGCTATCAATAAACGATTTATTATGTTGCCAATTAATCGTTGGAATGATAATTATGAACGTGTTTTATTAGGTGGATTAACCTGTGACAGCGATGATTATTACAACTCTGAACAGCATATGAATGCTATTTATTTACCAAAATATAATTCAGACAAGCCATTGTACATAGGTTTTTTTAACACAGGAGCCTATCAAGAAACCATCGGTGGATTTGGAGGTATTCAGCACTGTTTAATTCCACAACCCAAATACGTTTTGATAGATGAATACGGCAATACAGAAATTTTTAAAGAGCAACAAACACCTGTTGAAATGCTCTCAATTTTAGGATATTAAACGATTAAAATTTATAAATATAAAATGAATTACAAAGGAAATTATGCCGGTATAGAAGATAAATACGCTTCTTTAGACACTGCCAAAATTGTCCTAATACCAGTTCCTTACGACGGAACCAGCACCTGGGTAAAAGGAGCAGATAAAGGACCTGATGCATTTTTGAGAGCATCAGAAAACATGGAGTTATATGATATCGAAACCAACAGTGAGGTGTATAAAAAAGGAGTGTATTTAGCTCCTGCAATTACCGAAAATGGTTCTCCAGAAAAAATGGTAGAAGCAGTTCATAAAACCACCAAAAATTATATAAAGCAAGATAAATTTGTGACCATTTTTGGAGGAGAACACTCTATATCAATAGGAACTATAAGAGCATTTAATGAATGTTTCGATAATTTAACAGTTGTACATATTGATGCACACGCAGATTTAAGACCTCAGTATCATGGCACAACCTGTAATCATGCCTGTGCTGTTTATGAGGCAAGTAAAAAAGCAAATTTAATTCAAGTAGGAATCCGAAGTATGGATGTAGAAGAACGTGACCATATGGATGAGTATCAAACTTATTTCGCACACGATATTCAAACAGATGACGAATGGATGGAAGATGCTGTGCATAAAATGACTGATAATGTATTTATCACTTTTGATTTGGATGCCTTTGATCCATCAATTATGCCATCTACAGGAACACCAGAGCCAGGCGGATTGTATTATTATGAAACGCTGGAATTTTTAAGAATGATATTTAAAAAGAAAAATGTAGTAGGATTTGACATCGTGGAGTTATGTCCAAATGAACAAGAAAAATCTTCCGATTTTCTTGCTGCAAAATTGTACTACAAAATGTTAACCTATAAATTTAATTTAACCGAAGAGGATGATGAGTAAAGGTCCAGTTACCAATTTTATTGAAAAATACTATTTACATTTTAATGCAGCTGCACTTGTTGATGCATCCAAGGCTTATAATGACCAGTTAGAAAATGGTGCTAAAATGTTAGTGTCATTAGCAGGAGCTATGAGTACTGCAGAATTAGGAAAAATATTTTCTGAAATTATTCGCCAGGATAAAGTGCATATTATATCGTGTACCGGCGCAAATTTAGAAGAAGATATTATGAATTTGGTTGCCCATTCGCATTATAAAAGAGTGCCAAATTACCGTGATTTAACCCCTCAAGACGAGTGGGATCTTCTTGAACAAGGATTAAACAGAGTTACCGATACCTGTATACCAGAAGAAGAGGCTTTTAGACGCCTGCAAAAACATATTTATAAGATTTGGAAAGATGCCGATGATAAAGGAGAGCGTTATTTTCCGCACGAGTTTATGTATAAAATGTTACTTTCAGGAGTGTTGGAAGAGTATTATGAAATTGACATCAAAGATAGTTGGATGTATGCGGCAGCTAAGAAGAATTTACCAATGGTAGTTCCTGGATGGGAAGACAGTACCATGGGTAATATTTTTGCTTCATACGTTTTAAAAGGTGAGCTAAAGGCATCGACCATGAAATCGGGGATTGAATATATGACCTTTTTAGCCGATTGGTATACACAAAATTCGGAAAAAGGAATTGGATTTTTTCAAATAGGAGGTGGTATTGCCGGTGATTTTCCAATCTGTGTAGTTCCAATGCTGTATCAGGATATGGAACGAACCGATACACCATTCTGGAGTTATTTCTGTCAAATTTCTGATTCGACAACAAGTTATGGTTCGTATTCAGGAGCTGTACCAAACGAAAAAATTACCTGGGGAAAACTCGATATTACAACACCTAAATTTATAATTGAATCGGATGCTACCATTGTAGCGCCACTAATTTTTGCTCACTTACTTAACTATTAATAAATTGCACTACTATGAAACGTATTATTGTAGATTACAAAAAATTGACGAATGAAATTTTAAAATTAATTTCTGAGCGTTATCCTGATGGATATAATGATAAGGATATTATTGTTTTTAGAAATAAAGACAATGAAATTATTGAAGCCATCGAAGTTAAGACAGAAGACACCGTTTATTTAGTTAAAGTAGGTAAAAAATTAGCAGATACTTTAGAAGATTTCTTAAATCAAGACGATGATATGGATGCAGGCGATGAAGAAAAAGATATCGACGATACAGATATAGCATTGGATGAAATTGAAGATGAAGATTAATTAGTAGTTAAAAATATGTTAAAAAGCCAGGAACTATCCTGGTTTTTTTGTTAACTGCGCTTAAAGAATCATTGCATCGAATGAAATCCAATTAAATTGCCTTCTGTGTCTTTGGCTAAACAAACAAACCCATAATTACCGACATTAAATTTTGATTTAAGAAGGGTGCCTCCATTAATTTCAATGCGGCTTTCCTCCTCAGCGCAATCGTTACAACTAAAATATACCACTGTGCCCCCAATGCCGGGCTTCATACTTGAAGTTTGTACTAATGCTCCACTAATATTAGGTTTTGTTTCATCAAAAGGAAAAGCAACCATTTTTGTTTGTTCATCTAATAATGTAATAAAATCAGATGTTTGCAATACGTTTTGATAAAAACCTTTAGCACGATTGATATCTTCTACATAGATTTCAAACCAACCTACAGGATTATTTTTATTCATCTTTCAAGAAAATTTAAATTTATTTAATGTCACAAAAGAAAGTGCTGCAACTTGCAGCACTTTCAATCAATATAGTTTAAATTATTTCTTTTTAAGTAAATCACGGATTTCTCCTAATAAAACTTCTTCGTTTGAAGGTGCAGGAGGAGCTGCTGGTGCAGCTACTTCTTCTTTTTTCATTTTGTTCATCACTTTAACTACCCAAAAAATAGCAAAGGCAATAATTAAGAAATCAAAAACAGTTTGAATAAAATTTCCATAATTAATGGTAACAGCCTCTGCTGTTTCTGTAGCAGCTAAGACAGTAAATTTAAAATCAGTAAAATTTACTCCACCTACTAATACTCCAATAGGAGGCATTAAAACATCGCTAACAAACGATGTTACAATTTTGCCAAAAGCAGCTCCAATTACTAAACCAACTGCTAAGTCTACTACATTTCCTTTAGCTGCAAATTCTTTGAATTCTTTTAAGTAACCCATACGTTTAATTTTTTAAGTTAGTGAATTAATTTAGAGTTAAATATAATAAATAATTGATTAAAAAACAGGGAATAAAAAAACCGTTCTTATTTTAGAACGGTTATGGTGGTACCTCCAGGAATCGAACCAGGGACACATGGATTTTCAGTCCATTGCTCTACCAACTGAGCTAAGGTACCTTGCTTTATTGCGAGTGCAAATATAAATGTATTTTTTATTCATTTCAAAGAAAAACTAAAAAATCTATTCGTATTTTTGTGAACTTCTAATTGTGACGAATGAATTTAATTATTGATATCGGAAATACGAGAATTAAACTAGCTGTATTTGAGTCTGATAACTTAAAATTTGTTGAAATAGCTTCGCCTCATACGTTAATAGATTCACTCTATGAAATTAAAAATCAATATAATATTGTTAATGCAATTGTTTCTTCGGTTACTGAAATTCCTGCAGAATTAGAACGTTTTTTACATGATTTAACTTTTAGCATACTATTATCTAGTGATACTGTAGTGCCTTTCGTTAATCAATATGAAACCCCTGCAACATTAGGAGTTGATAGAATTGCTTTAGTTACCGCAGCTTCGGTAAAGTTTCCGAAGCAAGATGTATTGGTTATTGATGCAGGTACATGCATTACTTATGATTTTCTGACACATAATAATAATTATTTAGGTGGAGCAATTTCACCCGGAATAAATATGCGTTTACAAGCTATGAATTATTTCACAAAAAAACTTCCATTAATTCAGTTTAATGATAAAGAGCTAGAAATTGGAAATTCTACAGAAAACGCAATTTTATTTGGAGCCTTAAATGGTGTTTTAGCTGAAATTGAGGGATTTATTGCGCACTTTTCGGCAAAATCAGAAAAATTAACAGTAGTTTTAACAGGTGGAGATAGTATTTTCTTGGCTAAACGATTAAAAAATAGCATATTTGCCAATTCAAATTTCTTATTAGAGGGATTGAATAGTATATTAGCATACAATTTAAAAATATCCAATGAATCAAGTTAAAATAACTATCATAATTTTTCTTATTTCTTTAAGTGTAATTGCACAAAGATCTACCAATTCACCGTATTCATTTTTTGGAATTGGAGACAATACTCAACAATATTCGGTTGAAGAGTTAACATCAGGAGGGATAGGTTTAACAACATCAGATACATATCATTTATCATTCGCAAATCCTGCAAATTTGGCAAACCTTAAGTTTACTACTTATGCTTTAGCAGGTACAGCTAATTTCTTAACCGCAAAAGATGGAACTACAAGTGAAAAGGGAACCGCAACTTCTGCTTCATATTTTTCACTTGGATTTCCAATAGGTAAAAAGGCTGGATTCTCTTTTGGATTACAACCAAGAAGTTCTGTAGGCTATGAAATGTATATCGAAAATAAAGACAGTAATGATGAAGTAACAGATATTACCTTATTAAAAGGTACAGGAGGAACCAACAGAGTTTTTGCAGGATTTGGATACAATATTGCTAAAAATTTGAATGTAGGAATCGAAGCAGATTATTCTTTTGGAAATATAGATAACCAAAATGTAAAACAGCTAAAAGATGTTCAACTGGCTACCAAATATCAAAATGTTAGTACTTTAAATGGATTTGGATTAAAAGTAGGAACCAATTACAACACCAAATTAACAGATAAAATACAGTTGTATACTGGAGTAACACTGGCATTTGAAAATAAGTTAAATACAACAAGTCGAGAATACATTTATTCACTATCATACAACAATGCCCAAGAAATTCCGCGAGATACTATTTTTGTAAGTGAAAAGGAGTCTAGTGTTATAAAACCAATGAGAACATCTTTAGGTATTGGAGTTGGAAAGAATGATAAGTGGTATGCTGGTTTAGAATACAGTTTCCAAGATGCTTTAGTTTTTAACGATGGAATTTTATCTTCATCAAAAGCTCAATATCAAAACTCATCTAAGTTATCGGTTGGTGGGTATTATACCCCAAACATAAATTCAATTTCAAGTTACTGGGAACGAGTTACTTATAGAGGAGGATTGAAATTTGAACAAACAGGATTAGCAATAAATGGTATCCCGTCAACCAATCAATTTACGAGTATAGATGATTTTGGCATTACTTTTGGGGTAGGCCTACCAATAGGAAATCAGTTGTCTAATTTTAACCTTGGATTGGAACTAGGGAAAAGAGGAACAACTGGCTCAGGATTAATTCAAGAAAACTATATAAATTTAAGATTAAGCTTATCGCTAAACGATAAATGGTTCAACAAAATAAAGATTAATTAATAAATAAATGTAAGTGACGATGAAACAAATTTCACAAATAGCCCTGATACTTGTGTTATTATTTACAAGCACAAACGTCTTTTCTCAAGAATTTTCAGAAGAGTGTACTGTAAAGTATAACTTATTTAGAGGTGATTTTAAAACCAATAACTACGACATGGCCTATGATAATTGGTTATGGACGATGGAAAATTGCCCAACATTATCTATCAATATTTATAAAAATGGTATGGATATCGCTGAATATAGATTTAAAAAAGCGACAGGTGCAGAAAAAGATAAAGCATTAGCATTGGTAAAACGTGTTGTAGAGCAACGTATAAAATATTACCCAGATGATGATTTAGGAAAAGTGTACAGTGATTATGCAGAATTTATGGATGCTGCAGGAGCTACTGATAATGAAGTTTTTGGATTGTTAGACAAAGCGTTTAAAGTAGATCCGACCCGTATGGGAATTAAATCGATGTATCGTTATTTTCAAGGTGTAATTGACAGAAATAAAGATACCAATCCTCAATTGGTATTTGACACATATGATGAGTTAGTAGAAGCTGTTGCAACTAAAATGGATAACTACTCGAGAGAATTAGAAGATTATGAAAAACGATTGGCTGAAGGACAAACGTTATCACCAACCGAAGAACGTAAAAAGAATGCCTACGAGATAAATCTTGAAGCTTTAGGTCAAATTGAAGGTGGTTTAGATGATATTATTATTTCAATATCTACTTGTGATCGATTAGTGCCTTTATACACCAAACAATTTGAAGAAAATAAAGGAAATGGGGTTTGGTTAAAAAGAGCTGTTTCTAGAATGTATGCTAAAGAATGTACATCAGACCCATTATACTTTAAGTTGGTAGAAGCATATACTAAAGCAGATCCATCTCCAGCTGCTTCAATATTCTATGCAAACATATTGTTTGAAAATGGAGAATCAACTAAAGCGTTAAACTATTACAAACAAGCTGTTGATCAAGAAACAGATAATTTCAAAAAAGCTGATTATTTGTTGCGTATTGCATCAGAAATGGCAAGGAGAGGAAACAGTTCTGAGGCTAAAAACTACGCTTTAAGAGCATTAAATCACAGGTCTAATTTAGGACGTGCTTACTTATTAATAGGTACGTTGTATGCAGGTAGCGCAAACTCTTGCGGAAATGATGAGTTTTCAAAAAGAATGGTTTACGTTGCAGCTCTAGAAAAAGCTTATAAAGCTAAAGCAGTTGACCCTAGTATTTCATCTTTGGCAGATCGTTATATAAGTAGTTATAGTGCAAACATTCCTACTAAAAAATTAGTATTTGTTGAAGGTAAAGAATCTGGTGCTTCGTTTAGAATTGGATGTTGGATAAATGAAACTGTAAGAATTCCGTAAGGATTTCATGAAACACTTATTAAATATTATTATTAAAAACATTGCTATTACAGTTGTAGTAGCAATGTTTTTTGCATGTAACAACAATTCACAAAAAGTTCAGGATTTTTTATCTGATCAAAACTTGCCAATAGGTGTAGCTGAAAACATAAAACATGTTTATACAGATTCTGGCTTTGTTAAATCAAAATTATTTGCTCCACTTTTGCTCGATTTTAGCAATAGAAAAGAACATCCTTATAGCGAGTTTCCTAAGGGATTAAAAGTAATCAGCTTTGATGCAAACGGAGATTCAATTACAGTTTCCAGTAATTATGGAATTAGCTATTCAAAAACAAGTGTCACTGAAATAAAAGATGGCGTTACGATTGAAAATCACCGACAAAAAATTACACTTAAGACCCAGCAGCTTTTCTGGGATCAAAAAACACACTTTTTTTATACAGAAAAAGACTTCATTTTAACTACAGTAAATGACACTATTTATGGTTATGGGTTCGAATCTAATGAACAGCTTACCAATTGGAATATGCGTAGAACCAAAGGAAATATATATGTAAAAGATATAGAGTAATAAACTTTTCGTTACTTAATTATATTTTTACGTATTTTTAACTGAATTAAATCTGAAATTGTATAAATGGCATTAATTACTGTAATTATAGTTTCCATCGTATTATCGGCCTTTTTTTCTGGAATGGAAATGGCGTTTGTTTCTGCCAATAGATTACAAATAGAAATCGACAAGAAAAAAGAAGGTTATATTGCTAGAATTCTCGGAAAATTAACTAAAAGATCTTCGAAATTTATAACAACCATGCTAGTTGGTAACAACATCGCATTAGTTGTTTACAGTTTGTACATGGGAGAGTATTTAGTTAAATATTTAGATCTAAATAACTACAATTTATATACAACCTTACTTATCCAAACAGGAATTTCATCCCTTATAATTTTATTTACAGCCGAGTTTTTACCAAAAGTTTTTTTTAGAATATATGCTGATGAAGTTTTAAGAGTATTTGCTATTCCGGCTTATATATTTTATTTAATTTTCAATTATTTCTCAGATTTAATAAGTGCTATATCTGATTTTATATTGCGTTTTATTTTTAAATCTACACCAAATGAAGATTTAAAAGAATTTAGTAAAGAGGAATTAGGTAACTATATTTCTCAGCAGTTAGAAAATGCAAAGGACGAAGAAGAAGTTGATTCGGAAATTCAAATATTTCAAAATGCTTTAGAGTTTAATACCATCAAAGCTAGAGAAGTGATGATTCCGAGAACAGAAATTAATGCCATAGAAATTAATGATTCTGTCGAAAATTTAAAAGAACTCTTTATAAAAACAGGAAACTCCAAAATTATTGTATTCAAAAATAACTTAGACGACGTGTTGGGCTACGCTCATGTTTTTGACATGTTTAATAACTCTACCAGTATCAGTAAAATAGTAAAGCCAATTGAAATGATACCTGAGTCTATGCGAATTAATTATGTGCTCAATATTTTAATTAAAAAGCGAAAAAGTATCGCAATTGTGATTGATGAATATGGAGGAACATCAGGGTTGCTTACCTTAGAAGATATTGTAGAAGTTTTGTTTGGTGATATAGAAGACGAACACGACAAAATTGAGTTGTTAGAACAACAATTAAGTGATAATAAATTTGAGTTTTCTGCTCGCTTAGAAGTATATTATATCAACGATACGTACAATTTAGATTTACCTGAAGATGAATCCTACGAAACACTTGGCGGTTTATTGATGAATTACACAGAAACTATTCCAGAATTAGGAGAAATAATACCTATTGAAAATTATAAATTTACAATTCTAAAGGTATCTTCCAATAAAATTGAATCGGTTTTAGTAGAGGTGTTAGCGTAATAATAACATCTTTAATTTCACGGCTTTTAGTCTATTAAAATCTTTATTTAAATATCATTGAAATATTGATTATTCATTTTTAAAATTGAATACTTAATCGTATTTTCGCAGACTAAACTTAAAAGAATTTATTTAAAATGGCGATTTTATCCAAAATTAGAGAACGATCAGTATTTTTAATCGTTATAATTGGTTTGGCTTTATTTGCATTCGTTGCAAGTCCTTCAGATATTATGAAATTTTTCGATTCATCCAAAGTACATGCTATTGGAGAAGTTAATGGAGAAGATTTAAGCAGGGAAGATTTTGCAAATCAAGTAGAAAATTATAAAGCAAATTACGGCGGGAATATTTCTCAAACTCAAGCAATGAATGCTATTTGGGAAAATATGGTAAGTGAGCAAATTTTCAAAACACAATTAGAGAAAGCCGGTATTGTAATTGGAGAAAAAGATGTTTGGGATGCAATTGTGTCATTACCTGCGATTCAAAACGGTCAGCTTTTCAAAAATGAAGCAGGATTGTTTGATGAAGATAAATTAAAAGAATACATCGCATCGTTAAAAGAAAGTGCAGAGGTTGGAGATAGCGCTGGTTGGGCAGAATGGTTAAGAACAGAAAAAAGCATCCGTGTAAATTTAGAGCGTACAACATATTCTAATTTAGTAAGTGTTGGATTAGGTGCAACATTAAAAGAAGGGGAGCGTGCTTATATGTTTTCCAACACCAAAATTAATGGGCAATTTGTGCAGCTTCCATATTCATCTATTGATGATAAAGATATTACTATAACAGATGATGAAATAAAAAAATATATTAGCAAGCGCCAAAAAGAGTTTAAAGTAGAAGAAATGCGTGATATTAAATACGTTAAATTTGATATAAAAGCATCTGCTGCCGATGAAAAAGCTATAAGAGACGAAATCTATTATTTATTAAAAGATAGAGAAGAGTACAATGCAAGTTCTAAAACTACTGAGTTTGTTGAAGGATTTGCAAACAATACTGCGCCTAAAGAATACGTAAATAAATATTCTGACACCAAGTTTAGAGATCAATTTATTTTTAAAGGAGATTTAAACGGATCTTATGTTGATAGCTTGTTTAATTTATCAACTGGTGGCATGTATGGTCCGTACCGCGATGGCAACGAATTAAAAGTTTCTAAAATTGTTGAAAAGAAAGAAGTTCCATCGGTAAGTGCAAGTCATATATTAATATCTTTTGTTGGTGCAGAAAGAGCCAATCCATCCGTTACAAGATCAAAAGAAGAAGCTCAAGTAAAAGCGAACGAATTATTAACTCAAGCAAAAGTAGCTGGAGCAGATTTTGCATCTTTAGCTATGCAAAACTCAGAAGACGGTTCAGCGCAAAGTGGTGGAAGTCTTGGTTGGTTTAAAGAAGGAGATATGGTTGCTGAGTTTAACGATTTTTCTTTTAACAATGCCAAAGGTTCAATTGGTTTAGTAGAAACTATATTTGGTTATCATGTAATTAAAATTGATGATAAGAAAAGTGACTTAGGAATTAAAGTAGCAACTTTAAGCAGAAAAGTATTGCCATCAGAAGAAACAGAAAATTTAATATTTGAAAACGCAGAAACTTTTGCGTCTCAATTAGCAGAAGGAAAAGATTTTTCTACCTTGGTTAACGAAAATAAATATCAAGAAATACTTGTAAATGATTTAAAACCATTGGATGAATTTGTAATGGGCTTAAATTCACAACGTCAAATTGTCTTATGGGCATTTGAAAAAGATAATAAAGTTGGTAACAGCAGACGATTTGATATTGAACAAGGTTATGTAGTAGCAGTATTAGTAGGTAAAACTCCAGCTGGTTTAGCTCCTGTTGCTAAAGTATCAGACAGGGTAAAACCTATTTTAATTAAAGAGAAAAAAGCTGCTATTTTAAAAGAGAAAATGTCTGGTACTACCTTAGATGCAATTGCAAAAGCCAATAAAACCATCGTTAAAAATATAGCAAATATTACTCAAGAATCTCCATTGTTAGAAGGAGTTGGATATGAACCAGCTGTTGTAGGAGCATTAGCTGTTTCTAAAGCAGGTATTGTAGTTAAAGGAATTCAAGGAAATCAAGGAGTATATGCAATATCGGTTGTAAATACTGAAGTTCCTGCTGCTTTACCTAGTTACGAAGTAAATCGCAAGAATGAATTAAGAAAATTACAATCAAGAGGAGGTCAATTATACAAGGCTTTAAAAGATGCTTCTGATATAAAAGATTACAGAACTAATGTTTACTAATAAATAGTAGTTAATTCTATAAAAAAAACCACGCTTTTGCGTGGTTTTTTTTATTAAATAAAAATTGAATTATTTGTTCATCGAAATTAAAAACTCCTGATTTGAAATAGTACCTTTTATACGATTACTTAGAAATTCCATAGCTTCTATAGGATTCATATCAGCTAAATATTTACGCAATACCCACATACGTTGTAAGGTAGTTTCATCGTGTAATAAATCATCTCTGCGTGTGCTTGATTTTACTAAATCAATAGCAGGGTAAATTCTTCTGTTAGAAATATTTCTGTCTAACTGAAGTTCCATATTACCAGTTCCTTTAAATTCTTCAAAAATAACTTCGTCCATCTTAGAACCTGTATCTGTTAATGCAGTTGCAACGATTGTTAATGAACCGCCATTTTCTATATTACGAGCAGCACCAAAAAAACGTTTAGGTTTGTGTAATGCGTTTGCATCAATACCTCCAGATAATATTTTTCCGGATGCCGGAGAAACAGTGTTATATGCTCTCGCTAAACGTGTAATAGAATCTAATAAAATAACAACATCGTGTCCACACTCTACCAATCGTTTTGCTTTTTCTAAAACAATGTTGGCAACTTTAACGTGCTTTTCTGCAGGCTCATCAAAGGTAGATGCTACAACTTCGCCTTTAACACTGCGCTGCATATCTGTAACTTCTTCAGGACGTTCATCAATCAATAATATTATTTGATAAACTTCTGGGTGATTGGCAGCGATGGCATTGGCAATGTCTTTTAACAACATTGTTTTACCTGTTTTAGGTTGCGAAACAATCATGGCACGTTGTCCTTTTCCAATAGGCGAAAACAAATCCATGATACGTGTAGATAGTGTATGACGATGTCCTGCTAAATTAAATTTTTCTTCAGGGAAAAGTGGAGTCAAATGTTCAAAAGAAACGCGATCTCTTACAACATTTGGATTTAAACCATTAATTTTGGAAACTCTAATTAAAGGGAAATATTTTTCACCTTCTTTTGGTGGTCTTACATTTCCAGTAACGGTATCTCCGGTTTTTAGGCCAAATAATTTTATTTGAGATGAAGAAACGTAAATATCATCAGGTGAAGATAAATAACTATAGTCTGATGATCGTAAAAAACCATAACCATCTGGCATCATTTCTAAAACACCTTCACTTTTAATTATTCCATCAAACTCAAAATCAGGCTCTTTATACTTACTTTGGTGCTTATTCTTTTTAGCTTCAGTATCTTTTTCTTGTTTAGTTTCCTGTTTTACAACAACTTTTTTTTCTTTTTTTAATTCCGTTTGTTCATCGGAAGTTGAATCTTGTTCGATTACAGTTGGTTCTGAAATCTCTGATACTTCTTCGTTGTTTATAGGAGTTGGTTTAACAATTTTTTTGTGTTTATGCGTTTTTGATGGTTTTTTTTGGTTTTCTGAACTTGTTTTTGGTTGAGTTTCAGAAGTAATTTTTATAGTTTCTATAACCGGTTCGGTATTCATTTCTGAAAATAGATTTTCAGATTTAGGAGTTTCTGATGCAAGGTTTGAAACGGTTTTTGTAATTCTTTTTCTTTTAGGTTTATCAGATTTAGCTTTAATAGGCGCAATAGAAGAAGGTTTTGCAGCCTGAATGTCGAGTATTTGATAAATTAACTCTTGTTTTTTTAACGTTTTAAATTTAGGAACGTTGATACTTTCAGCTATTTCCAATAAATCTGCAAGGCTTTTTTCCTTGAGTTGTGAAATGTCAAACATTAGGTTTTTAAATTTTAATTAATATTAAGGGATATAATAATGAACGATACAAATGTTAAATGGATGGAGTTTGTTTAATAGCAGAGACTTAGCTATTGCTGAGCAAATATACAATAATTTTTTATAAAATAACTTTTACATTGAAAAAAGAATAGCGTATTTTTGTGACACTTAAAATAGGATATGATTCAAAGAATACAAACTGTTTATTTACTCTGTGCCTCCCTGATTTCTGGAGTTGTAGTTTTGTTTGTGAATTTTGGACAATCGAGTGATGGAAGTGTGTTAAATTTTATTGATTTCTTTAATAATGATAGCAACTTATTATTAACAACTGGATTGTTATTTTATTTATCATCACTTTTATCTTTCATAGCTATTTTTCTATACCTTAAAAGAACTAAACAACTTCTTATAGGTAAGATAAATTTAGCTCTTAATTTGTTAATAATTTTTATGCTTATATACTATTTGCAAAGCTTATCTGGAGAAATTTTAATTTCGATGAAAGGTATTGGGGTTGCTTTACCATTGTTTACAAGCGTGCTAATTTTGTTAGCCAACAAAGCAATACGTAAAGATGAAAACCTCGTAAAATCTGTAGATAGATTAAGGTAAAGTTTTATTTTAGTATATTTAGTGAAGAAACCCATTTGAAAAAATGGGTTTCTTGTTATATAACGGTTTTCCGTTAACTAAAAATATCCTATATTTAGTGATTGAATAAGATGTTTTTAAACTTTAATTTAGCTTACGAATGAAATCGAGAAAAATTTCGGTACACATTGCAGACGATCACAAGATTATAATTGACGGGATAATTGCAGTATTAGAAGACGAAGAAGATATTGATGTTGTAGGATTTTCTACTGATGGAACAGAATTAATAAATTGGTATAAAAATAATAACAAATGTGATGTTCTTATTTTGGATATCAATATGCCAGAAATTAGTGGCGTTGACGTTCTTTATTTTTTAAAGCAAAGAAATCTGATTCAACCTACCGTTGTTTTATCAAGTTATGATGACATAAAATTGATAAAAGAGGTTTTAAAATTAGGAGTTAAAGGTTTTATTGCTAAACGATGTGCAGGTAAACATATTGTTAATGCTATTAGGGCTGTAATTCACGAGGAATCCTATTTTGGACCTAGTATTCAGGAGTTAATTGTTAAAAACTTTTCTAATAAAACTAGTAAAGTTAACAACGAAATTAGCCAAGATGGTATACATATTAGCTCATTAACAGACAGAGAAATTGAAATTTTAAAGCTAATTGCAGACCAAAAAAGCACTCGAGAAATTGCTAATGCGTTATTTATTAGTGTAAATACTGTTGAAACACATCGAAAAAACTTAATAAAAAAAATACAAGTTAAAAATGTTGTTGGATTAGCATTGTATGCTGTTAAGCATGAACTTGTTTAAACATTAGGGGGGAAGGAGAGACTAATTTAGATGAATTTACTGATTCTAAACTCTCCTTTTTTTATGCCCTTTTTTCAAGCTCAATTACATTTAAATCGCTTATTTCTTGTCCAGAAACATTAAATTGCAACATGGTTCTTACAGATTGAATTCCGGTTTTACCTACAGCACCAGGATTCATATGAAGTAATTTTAATTTATTGTCGTACATCACTTTTAAAATGTGAGAATGTCCTGATATAAATAATTTTGGCGGGTAATTTTGAATTGCTTCTTTAATTCTTAGATCATAATTATTGGGATAACCTCCAATATGTGTTATCCAAACATCTAGCTCTTCACACATAAAACGAATATTCTCTTTAAATTCTGTTCTCATTTTAGCATCATCAATGTTGCCAAAAACTGCTTTTAAGGGTTTTAAATCACTTATAGCATTTACAACATCAAAAGAACCGATGTCACCTGCATGCCAAACTTCATCACAAAGTTTTACATATTTTAATATTTGCTCATCAATAAATCCGTGGGTGTCTGACATTAATAAGATTTTTTTCATTTTACATAACTTTAAGACGGATTAATAATTAGTATCTTTGTGTACACAAACAAATGTAATCAATCCAATTGAGATATTTTATTGAGCTTCAATACAAGGGCAGCAATTATCATGGCTGGCAACTTCAAGACAATGCAATTACAATTCAGGAAGAATTAAATAAAGCATTATCACTGCTATTAAAAATAGCTGTAAATGTTGTTGGAGCCGGTAGAACAGATACTGGAGTACATGCGTCACAGTTCTTTGCCCATTTTGATGATTTTAAATCAATTGATACCTCAAAATTGGTTTATAAGCTTAATGCTATTTTACCAGGTGATATCGTAATTAAGAATATTTTTCAGGTAAAAGAAGATGCTCATGCACGTTTTGATGCCATCAGCAGAAGTTACGAATACCGCATGTGGTTAGGTAAAAATCCTTTTACAAATGAAGTATGTTGGCAAACACATTTAAATCCATCAGTTGATAAAATGAACGAAGCGGCTAAGTGCTTATTGAACTATAAAGATTTTAAATGCTTTTCTAAATCTAAGACCGATGTTAATACGTATAATTGTACCATTACCAATGCAGAGTGGAAGTTAAATGGTAGTAACTTAATTTTTTATATAACTGCAGATAGATTTCTAAGAAATATGGTGAGAGCTATAGTTGGTACCCTTATAGAAGTTGGCCTAGATAAAATATCAATAGATGAATTTAAACAAATAATTGAGAGTAGAAATAGGTCGAATGCCGGAGTCTCTGTACCGCCTCAAGGATTATTTTTAACAAAAGTTGTGTACCCTGAATCGATTAATTTATAGATGGATACAAATACCGGAAAAGCGTTTGATACTAAAATCTTTTTAAGATTGATGAAATTTGCCAAAATTTATAAATGGCATTTTTATGTTGCAACCATTACTGCAGTATTATTATCAGTAGTATCGGCTTTAAGACCCTGGTTATTACAGCAAACTGTAGATAATTATATAGCAACTAAAGATTCTGAAGGGTTATTTTTCTTCATAATTTTAATGTTGGTTGCACTAATTGTTGAGGTGTTTTTTCAATTAGTTTTTATATACATTTCCAATTGGTTAGGTCAGCATATTATTCGCGACATTAGAGAGAAGCTCTTTAAACACATGATGCATTTTAAAATGGCTTATTTTGATAAATCATCTGTTGGAAGGTTGGTAACGCGTGTAGTTTCAGATTCAGAAACAATTTCAAGTTTTTTTGGTCAGGGATTGTTTATGATTGTAAGTGATTTGCTTAAGATGATAGTTGTTGCCATCGTAATGGTTTGGATGAACTGGAAATTATCTCTCATTACTTTTGCTGTTTTACCTGTATTGATTTATGCTACTAAGATATTTCAAATGGCTATAAAATCGGCTTATCAAGAAGTTCGAATACAAGTTGCTAATCTCAATGGATTTGTTCAAGAGCGAATTATAGGAATGAACATAGTTCAGTTATTTGGACGTGAAGAAACAGAATATCAGAAATTTATTGAAATAAACGAAAAGCATAAAAAAGCTCACATTCGAACGGTTTGGTATTATTCTGTTTTTTTTCCAATTGCCGAAATTTTATCTTCAGTAGCTATTGGTTTGTTAGTATGGTATGGAGGCCTAAGAGCTGTTGTAGACAGTTCAATAACAGTGGGTCAAATTATTGGTTTTATAACCATGGCAGAGATGTTGTACAGACCTTTAAGACAAATTGCTGATAAATTTAACACATTGCAAATGGGATTGGTTGCAGCAAACCGCGTTTTTGAGGTAATGGATACCGAAAGTAATTTAAAACGAATAGGCAATGTAATAGCAACAGAATTAAAAGGGAATATAGCATTTAAAAACGTACATTTTAGTTATGTACCGGGTGAAGAAGTGCTTAAAGGAATTAACTTTGATGTAAAACAAGGAGAACGAATTGCAATTGTTGGTGCTACCGGATCTGGTAAATCAACAATTATAAGCTTACTTAACAGATTCTATGAAATTGATAAGGGAGAAATTTGTTTGGACAATCAAAATATAGAAGATTTTACTATTGAATCGTTACGAGATCAAATTGCCGTTGTGTTGCAAGATGTATTTCTTTTTTCGGATGATATTTATAATAATATAACGCTAAAAAACTCAGAAATTTCACTTCAACAGGTAATTGATGCTGCAAAACAAATTGGAATTCATGATTTTATTATGAGTTTACCAGGTGGTTATGATTATAATGTAAAAGAACGAGGCGCTATGTTATCATCTGGGCAACGGCAATTAATTGCATTTTTAAGAGCCTATGTTAGCAATCCTGCAATTTTAATTTTAGACGAGGCCACATCATCCATCGATTCGCATTCTGAAAAATTAATTCAGTTTGCTACTGATAAAATAACGCAAAACAGGACCAGTATTATTATTGCACACCGATTGGCAACCGTTAAAAAAGTTGATAAAATAATTGTTATTGATAAAGGAGAAATAAAAGAAATTGGCAACCATAAACAGTTACTGAAAATTGAAAATGGGTATTATAAAAATTTATATGAAAAGCAATTTGCTGCAGTAGTAAGTTAACCTAAATCTTTTAAAACCATTTCTGTAATTTCATTAGGAGAATTGTCTGTAATAATAATGCCATCTTTTACATAAACAATTTTTCCGCTTTCTTCAGAAACCAATAAACACAGCGCATCCGTTCTTTCGGTAATTCCAACAGCTGCCCTGTGTCGTAGTCCGTATTTTCCTGGTAATGTGCTTGTAGATAATGGTAATACTACCCTAGTAGCAGTTATAAAATTATTTTTTATGATGATTGCTCCGTCATGTAACGGACTGTTTTTAAAGAAAATAGCTTCTAAAATTGGGATATTAACTTTAGCGTACATCCTGTCTCCTGTATTGCGAACAAAATCGAGGTTATTTGTTTTTTCCAACACAATTAAAACTCCTGTTTTTGTTTTTGCTAAATGTTCACATGCTTTAACAATAGAGGCAACATCGGTAGTTTGCTGAATTTCAGTATTTAAAAATTTAATTTGTCGCACAAACTTTCTGCGCGACGCAAAATTAGACGAGCCTATCATTAATAAAAACTTTCTGATTTCTTGTTGAAAAACAACTATTAGCGCAATAGCTCCACCACCAATTAATGTGCCTAAAATGCCACTAAGCATTTCCATTTTAAGTGCTTGTGTTACTTTCCACATAATAAAAACTATAGCAATACCTATAAAAATATTAACAGCAACGGTTCCTTTTAATAACTTGTAAACGTAATAAAGTAAAACCGCCACTAAAAAAGCATCGAGGAAATCTAAAAAAGTAATGTTGATAAAATCCAAAATTGTGAAGTTTAAGGTGTGAAAATTTTTAAATAATTCAGTTTAAAGATACTAATTTTTAGAGTTCACAACCACATTCGGGTATTTTATTAGCATCAAAAATAGATTCATTTATATCGATATTAAAAGATAAATCTTTAGTAGCAAGCATGGTTGTTTTTATATAAACATATTCTTGATACGATAATAATTGATTAAAATTTAGGTGAACAAGTGTAGGTAAATCTGTCTTTGTAAAATCGATGTATTCTTCTAATGTTTTAAAAAATTCCTCTTTTTGAATCGTATTTTCGTTAATGTAGTATTGGTTTATTCCAAATGAAACATGAATATTATTGTAGTTTTTATAATAATCTAAGTTTTTTAACAAAAGTTGTTTAGATTGTATAGTATCAAAATGAAATTTTACTTTGCTAATATCCACAAAAGAAAGCACTTTAGAAATGGTATCAGAATAACTTAAATAATTCTGAAAACCCTGTATGTTATGCATAGATTTTTTGATTCTTTTCTCTTGAAATTGGCTTAAAACAGGTATTATTTTTTTTAACTTCAAAGATTTATCTATGTTAAAAATCCAATTTGTTGATCCAATTAAATTGTTATCATTTAGCTTTAGAATTGTGTCATTTGCTTCTACTTCCAAAAACATCCAAATCTCTGAAAAATTGCTCATTTCTTGAATGCCTTTTGCATTTGAAACAGGAATTTTTATTTCCTTGTTTTGACAACCAATACTAAGTATAATTAAAGAGATTATTGAAAGGTAAAATTTCATTTAGTTCTTTGTATTTAAAAGTGAGAAAATTTTTACTGCTTCTACGGCTTGTAGAACATCGTGTACTCTTAAGATAGAAGTTCCTTTTAATAAAGCAACAGTATTCGCAATGGATGTTGCATTTAAAGCGTCTTTAGCTATAGTATTTAAAGGTTTGTAAAGCATTGATTTTCGCGATAAACCTGATAAAATGGGAAGATTTAAATGTTTGAAATAGTCTAAATTTTGTAGTAATTGATAGTTGTGTTCCTGGGTTTTTCCAAAACCAAATCCCACATCAATAAGTAGATCATTAACACCAAGTGTTCTTAATTGATGTAATTTTTCAGAAAAAAAATACATCACTTCATTTAATACGTTTTCATAAGCAGGGTTTTGCTGCATGTTTTGTGGAGTACCTTTCATATGCATCAAAATATAGGGAACTTGCAGTTTTGCAATTGTTTTAAACATTTCACTATCCATTTCTCCAGCCGATATGTCATTAATCATACATGCACCAATTTCGATACTTTTTTTAGCTACATTACTTCGAAATGTATCTACAGAAATCAGTATATCTGGAAAAGATTTTAATATTAATTCTAAAACAGGTAACAGTCTTTTTAACTCTTCTTCTTCGGATATATGTGTTGCATTAGGTCTTGATGAGTAAGCTCCAACATCGATAAAAGCCGCTCCTTCTGTTAACATATTTTCTACTTTTTTAAGAATAGAAATGGTATTTGTGTAGATACCACCATCGTAAAAAGAATCGGGAGTAAGGTTTAAAATTCCCATTACTTTGGGGGTTGATAAATCGATTAAATTTCCTTTACAGTTTATTGTTTTCATATGTTAACTGGCTATCATATTGGTTACCTTACTGGCATCAGGAGCAATGTAATTTTGCATTTTATTCATTAAATCATCAACAGAATTACCTATTAGTAACATTTCTCGGTTTTCTTTTTTCACGTAGCCTTCTGTTACCATAACATCCAGTTGATTTATTAAGTTGTTGAAGAATCCGTTGGTATTTAAAATACCAACTGGTTTTTTTTCAATACCTAATTGCCCAAGTGTTAATACTTCAAAAATCTCATCTAAGGTACCAAATCCACCTGCTAAAGCGATATAACCATCAACCATTTTACTAATTTTCACCTTGCGTTTACTCATTTTTTTAGTGACATACATCTTAGAAATGTTGGTGTGTTCTACTTCTTGATGCCTTAAAAAATGCGGAATAACCCCTATCACTTCGCCATTATTATGTAACATGGTATTGGCAATTGCGCCCATCATTCCAATTTTTCCGCCACCATAAACCATGGTTATTTGGTGTTTACAGAAATATTCGCCTAATAATTTTGCATCATTTTGATAGATGTCATTAAATCCTAAACTCGAACCACAAAAAACGGCTATTTTCTTCATACTAACCCTAAATTCATTAAATTTATCCGAAATTTACACAAATTAATTGAGTCAATATGCAAGCTACTTCAAAACAATACGATGAGGTTATTTTTAAATGCAGGTCTTTATATATAAAAAAATTATGCGATTATGGAAGTGCATGGCGTATTCTTCGTTTACCTTCGTTAACCGATCAAATTTTTATAAAAGCACAACGCATTCGTCAATTGCAAGAAAATCCGATTCGAAAGATTCAAGAAGATGAAATTGGAGAATTTATTGGAATAATTAATTATGCAATTATGGCACTGATTCAACTAGAAAAAGGCGTTGCCGAACAACCTGATTTAACAGTTGATGAAGCAGCTGTATTATACGATAAACAAGTAGCCGTTACAAAAGCATTGATGGAAGATAAAAACCATGATTATGGTGAAGCTTGGCGCGAAATGCGAATTAGTTCGTTAACCGATTTAATACTTCAAAAGTTATTAAGAGTTAAGCAAATTGAGGACAATAAAGGTAAAACCCTTGTTTCTGAAGGCATTGATGCTAATTACCACGATATGGTAAATTATGCCGTTTTTGCATTGATTAAACTTACTTAATGTCAAAAATTATGAACTATTTTATTTACTTTTTAAGAGTTTTTGTAGGACTTTCTTTTGTTTCATCAGGTTTTTTAAAAATGATTGATCCGCTTGGAACCTCGTATAAATTAGAAGAATATTTTAACCCATCTGTTTTAGATTTAGAATTTTTAGTTCCATATGCACTTTTAATAGGAATCATTCTAATTTTAATAGAAACAGCACTTGGTGTTTTTTTATTGATAGGTTTCAAGCCAAAATGGACACTTTGGGGCTTGTTATTGTTAACAGTTTTATTTCTTTTTTTAACCTGGTATTCTGCTTATTATAATAAAGTTACCGACTGTGGTTGTTTTGGAGATGCTATTAAATTAACGCCTTGGGAAACGTTTTATAAGAATGTAATACTCTTAGCAATGATTGGTATTCTCGTTATAAAATCAGCGAGGATAAAAAACTTATTTTATGAAGCTATTACAAAATGGATTGCCTTTTTGGTTATTCCAATTGTATTGTATTTTATGTATTATACATTGCTGAGTTTACCTTTAATTGATTTTAGAGCATATAAGGTTGGTACTGATATTAGCGAAGGAATGAAACTAAAAAGTGGAGAAACGATGCCTAAAATTTATGATTTTATATTAGAATCTGAAATAAATGGCGATTTAACTGATGAAATTTTACAACAAGATAAAGTGGTGTTAGTTATTATGTATGATTTGCAAAAAACCGATAAAATGAGCTTTAAAAAAGTAAAACTAATTACCGATAATGCACTGACTAAAAATTATAATGTTTATGGAGTTTCTGCTTCCCTATCTGAAGATTTTACTGCTGTTAAAGAACATTATCAACTTAACTTTGAATTGCTTTTTAACGATGCCACAACACTTAAAACAATGATTAGAGCCAATCCAGGTTTCATTGTATTAAATAAGGGTGTAATTGTAGATAAAAAAAATTGGATAGAAGCAGAGAAGTTAAACATCCAATAGCATGAAAAATATACTCTTGGTTTTTGTTGGTGGTGGATTGGGGAGTGTTGTTCGGTACTTTTTCAATATTTCATTAAATTATTTAATAAACTCGTTCCCTTTAGGTACGTTTATTGCAAATATTTTTGGGAGCTTATTATTAGGTTTTTTTGTTGGTTTAATGCATAAAAATCAGTTATTTAGTGATAATTTGTATGTATTAATGGTGGTAGGTTTTTGCGGTGGATTTACTACTTTTTCAACCTTTGCATTCGAAAATCAGTTGTACTTAAAAAACGGAGAGTATCTATATTTTTTTGCTTATACTACAACATCGGTTTTATTAAGTATTGCTGCAGTTATTCTCGGTTTGTTTGTAACGAAGCATTATTAAGCAAGTAATTAATTACTTCTGAAGCTGCGTATAAACCAAAAATAGCAGGCATAAAACTTATGGTTCCGTAGTACGATTTTTTAAAATCTGTGTTTTGTGTTAATTGTAAGCTTTCGGCTATGGGGGTTTCTGTTGAAAATACAACTTTTACACCTTTTAAAATTCCTTCTTTTGCTAATCTTTTTCGTACGGTTTTTGCCAAATAACAATCGCGGGTTTTTTTAATATCGCTGACTTTTACCAAAGCAGGATTTAATTTTCCGCCTGCACCCATAGCACTAACTACTTTTATGCGTTTACGTTTGCAAGCTAAAATTAAATTTACTTTTGGTGTAATACTGTCAATACAATCAACCACAAAATCGAAGTTATTATCTACAATTTCAAAAGCACGTTCTGGTGATATAAATTCATTTAAAACTGTAAGTTTTATTTCAGGATTAATATCCAAAATGCGATGTTTCATTACTTCAACTTTTGAGGTTCCAACGGTAGAACTTAAAGCAGGTAATTGCCTGTTTTTGTTGGTAATGTCTACAACATCACCATCAACAATGGTCATTGAGCCGATACCTGCTCTGGCTATAAATTCTGCAGCAAATGAGCCAACACCACCCATGCCAACAATTAAAACATTCGATTCTTTTAGTTTGTCTAAACCTTCTTTTTTAATCAGTAATTCTGTGCGTTCTAACCAATATTTATCCATTATCATCAATTAAATCTACCTTAAAAATTTTTTGAAAGTTCAAAAGTACTTGTTTTTGAAGAGTTTCTACGGTTATTTTTTTAATTTCTGCAACTTTGTAGTATAATAAACTGATCTCAACTTGAGCATTATCTGTCTCAACAAATAAGCGATCGATAGGCGTAGCAAGGATATTGGCCTGAGTAACTTTTGATGTTAACATTGATTTACCATATGAGAAATAAATGGTTGGGAATTTAAGAAGTAAGCTATGAATATGACTGTTTTTCGAGAATCCGTGGAAGATAATTGGTACAGTTATTTTTTCTTTTTTTAAAATTTCAGTTATTTCTTGATAGGCTTTGACACTATGAAGGATAATTGGTTTTTTATATTTTTCTGCAAGTATAGTTTGCTTTAAAAAAACTTTTTTTTGAAGCAGAAAATCTGTTTTAATTGTTCGATCTAAGCCACATTCTCCAACAGCAATACAATAAGGGTTTGATAATTGTTTTTCAATCAATTTGATTTCGAATTCATGGGTGTTCAAATCAATATACCACGGGTGAATTCCCATTGAAAAATAATCGAAATCCTCCAAATTGCTGTTAGGGTAAAAATTTCTAACTATTACAGTTTGGTCATTTTTTTGAAAATTATGAGTATGTAAATCTAAATAGTACATTTTAATGTTTATCGAATTTTTTTACACCAGCATAAATTTTTAAAGGCAAGTGATTTTCTTTTGGTACAACCGGACACGAATATTTAGAATTATAGGCACAATAAGGATTGTAAGCTAAGTTAAAATCAATTGATAATATTGAATCTTTTGGAATTCGAGCATCAATATATCGTCCTCCTTTATACGATTCAGCCCCATTTGTTTCATCAGTAAATGGTAAAAATAAGTAATCGCGGTGTTCAAAATCTAATATTAACTCTTGATTCTGATATACATTTAAACGGTATTCCTTTTCATTTAATGTAAATAGTGCAACACCATATCTTTTATATAAGGGTTTTCTGTCTGTAGTGGTTTTCATTTCAAAAACGGGGTCGTTGGGAGTTAATTTTAAAGTAGCCTCTACTTTATATGATTCATTTATAGGAAAGAAATCTAATTTTTCAAAACTTAATCTGTCATCTTGTTTTAAAGGAGATGATAATGAGTCTGCATATTGAGCATTAAGCTTTTCTTGATGCTTTTCTACCGTTATTTGATGAAGATTTGTATATTTTTCTTCTTGCTTTTTACAACTTCCCGCAAACAACAGAATTAAAACGATAACAGTAAAGTTTTTCATGTAAATTAATTTTAAGTCAAATATAGTTTTTTTCTAATAAAGCTAATTTTTAGAGATTGTTCTGTTGAACTTCTGTAATTTTGAAAAATGTTTAAAAATACCTTTTTAGCTTATAAAAACTCATTTCGAGGACTATCAATAGAAGTTTGGTGGCTTGCATTAATTACTTTTATCAATAGAGCAGGTACCATGGTTTTGCCATTTTTAACCTTATATCTAACAAAAGAGTTACAGTTTACATTGGCTCAAGTAGGTTGGATAATGAGTATTTTTGGCTTAGGATCTTTAATTGGATCTTGGCTCGGAGGTAAATTAACCGATAAAATAGGTTTTTACAGCGTAATGTTTTGGAGTTTATTTATTTCCGGCTTAATGTTAATTTCACTTCAGTTTGTTAAAAGTTTTATAGGTTTTAGTATTTCAATATTTATAACTATGTTGATAGCCGATATGTTTAGACCTGCAACTTATGTTGCGGTTAAAGCATATAGCAAACCAGAAAATCAAACAAGAACCTTAACTCTAGTAAGGTTAGCCGTGAATTTAGGCTTTACTTTTGGCCCCTTTTTAGGAGGTATTATTATTTCCTTGTTAAGCTATAAAGGCCTGTTTTGGGTAGATGGTTTAACGTGCATCATTGCAATTCTACTGTTTAGAAAAGTATTGAAAAATAAGAGTATTGTTAAAAAATCGTCTGAAGAAATTACAGATGCTAATTCAAAATCAGTTTATACGGATAAACCTTTTTGGTTGTTACTCATAATTGTTTTTATCATGGCATTGATATTTTTTCAATTGTTTACCACCATGCCAATTTATTATAGAGATGTATATGGTTTATCAGAATTACAGATTGGTTTATTTATGGCCTTAAACGGAGGTTTAATTTTCATATTCGAAATGCCATTAATTCATAAGCTTGAAGAAAAATCCATTAATAAAGTAAAAATGATTACTGTTGGATTGGTTCTTTTTGCACTTAGTTTCTTTGTTTTAATTACCATGCAATGGATAGGAATACTGTTTGTAAGTATGATTCTAATTTCTTTTGGAGAAATGTTAGGTTTTCCGTTTACAAATACATTTGCAATAAGTAGAGCTACAAAAGGAAAAGAAGGAAAGTTTATGGCATTGTTTACAATGGCATTTGCACTGGCCCATATTTTTAGTGCAAAACTAGGCATGTTTATTATTGATGTTGCCGATTTTAATGCTAATTGGATATTAATGTCCTTACTTGGAATCCTAGCTGTTTTTCTATCACTTTTACTTCATAAATTAATTCTTAAAGAGCAAGTCAATTAACAATTTCTTTAAATCAGAATACAATTCTTTTTTATATTTTTGACCTTGAATGAAAATAGTTGAACAAATAAAATTACCCATTCATAAAGAAATGGAACTCTTTGAAGAAAAATTCAAAGAGTCTATGCAAACCAAAGTACCGCTACTTGACAGAATTACCTATTACATCATCCGAAGAAAAGGTAAACAGATGCGGCCCATGTTTGTATTTCTTACTGCAAAAATGGTTTCTAATGGAAAGGTTAATGAAAGAACATACCGAGGAGCATCAGTAATAGAACTTATTCATACAGCAACATTAGTACATGATGATGTAGTAGATGATAGTAATACAAGACGTGGATTTTTTTCAATTAATGCACTGTGGAAAAATAAAATTGCCGTTTTAGTTGGTGATTTTTTATTATCTAAAGGTTTGCTGCTTTCAATTGATAATGATGATTTTGATATTTTAAAATTAATTTCTATTGCCGTTAGAGAGATGAGTGAAGGTGAATTGCTTCAGATAGAAAAGGCTAGAAAACTTGATATTACTCAAGAAATTTATTTCGATATTATAAGACAAAAAACAGCTACTTTAATTGCCGCCTGTTGTGGTATTGGTGCTGCTTCTGTAGGTGCATCATCAGAAGAAATTGAGAAATTAAGAAGATTTGGTGAGTTTATTGGTATGGCTTTTCAAATTAAAGACGATTTGTTTGATTATACCAATGATAAAATTGGCAAACCAACAGGTATAGATATTAAAGAGCGCAAAATGACCTTACCATTAATTTATGCCATTAACAACGCATCGGCTAAGGATAAGGCATGGTTAATTAACTCAGTAAAAAACTATAACCGCGATAAAAACAGGGTGAAAGAAGTTATTGAAAAAGTTAAATCATTAGGGGGGATAGAATATACTACCAAAAAGATGGGGGAATATCAACAAAAAGCACTTGAATTAATAGCAGATTATCCCGAATCACCGTCAAAAACTGCGCTTATTACCTTAGTAAATTACGTTATAGACCGTAAAATTTAGTTAATCAATTTTTACTTGAGCTAAGGAAAGTAATTCGTCCATAAATTCACGCGAATTACTTAATCTAGGAATTTTATTTTGTCCACCTAATTTCCCTTTTAACTTTAACCAATCGTAAAATAAATTTTTTGATGCAATATTAATTTTTGGAAAATTTAATGCCATATTCATATACCGTTTGGCTTCATAATCAGAATTGATGGCTTTTAAAGTATCGTCTAAAACCTGAGAAAATAATTCAAAATTTGAAGGTAAAACAGAAAATTCAATCATCCATTCATGTCCGCCACTAGTAGTTCCATCCATATAAATAGGTGCAACGGTATACTCTATTATTTCTGCTTGGGTTTGTAAACATGCTTTTTTCAAAGCTTCTTCAGTATTGTCTATAATAAGTTCTTCACCAAAGGTGTTGATAAAATGTTTGGTTCGTCCGGTTATTTTTATGCGATGTGGATTAAGCGATGTAAATTTTATAGTATCTCCTATTAAATAACGCCATAAACCTGCATTGGTTGTAATAACCAAAGCGTAATTGGTGTTTAGTTGTACGTCTTTTAATGAAATGGCTTTCGAGTTTTCACCGTCAAATTCGTTCATTGGTATGAACTCATAAAAAATACCATAATCTAACATTAAAAGTAATTCATTGCAATCGTTTTGATCTTGAATGGCAAAAAATCCTTCCGATGCATTGTAAGTTTCGTAATATTTAAATTTATCAGAGGGGATTAATTTTTTAAACTGTTCGCGGTATGGATTAAAATTGACTCCTCCATGAAAATATACTTCTAAATTTGGCCATACTTCTAACAAATTTTGCTTTCCGGTTCGTTCTAGCACTTTGTTACAGAGTACCAACATCCACGATGGAACTCCGTATAAACTAGTAATATCTTCTTGAATGGTTTCTTCTACAATTGCCTCAATTTTAGATTCCCACTCACTCATTAAAGCTGTTTTTTGTTTTGGAGAACTGTTCAGATCAGCCCAAAAAGGAAGGTTTTCAATAATAATAGCCGATAAATCGCCAAAATACGAGTTATTATCTTCATAAATTGAACTACTGCCGCCCAAACGTAACCCTTTTCCTACAAAAAGCTCAGTATCTTCATTATTGTTTAGGTATAAGCAAAGTAAATCTTTTCCCACATTAAAATGACATTCTTCCAAAGCTTCTTCGCTTACAGGAATAAATTTACTCTTGGCGTTGGTAGTACCGCTTGATTTAGCAAACCATTTTATAGGTGTTGACCAAAAAATATACTGCTCGCCCTGACGAACGCGTTCAATCATGGGTTCAATAGATTCATATTGCTGAATTGGAACACGTTGCGCAAAAGTTTCATACATCTTGATGCTTTCAAAATCGTATTTTTTACCAATTTCAGTATGTTTCGCAGTATATAACAATCGGTTTAAAAGTTCATTTTGAACTTCAATCGGAAATTTTAAAAAAGAATCAATTTGATGTTTTCTTCGCTTTAGTACCCAAGAAATTACGGCATGAACAAGTTGAAATGGCATATCTTTTTAATTGTTTTTGACAGCTTTTAGAGCATCAAAAATAGGTTAGTTGATTCTAATTTGGTTATATTTATGATGTTTAAAAATACAAAAATCTATGTTGAAATTTACCGGAGTGTTAAAAAAAATGTTGACAGAATATAATAATCCTATTGATTATTATTTGGAAATGGAAAATGGTTTTATTCACCTTAATGATTTATTGGATAAAGAATTGAGTATCAACTTTAAAAAATATGAATGCCTGAATTGCAAGTCTGAAGAACCTATCTTTAGGCAGGGATTTTGTAAAGCGTGTTTTTTTGAAATGCCACAAGCAGGTGAGTGGATCATGAAACCCGAGCTCTCAACAGCACATTTGGGAATTAAAGATCGTGATTTGGCTTATGAAGAACGAGTTCAATTACAACCACATATTGTTTATTTGTCATTGTCAAGTGAAGTAAAAGTAGGAGTTACCCGTAAAACGCAGGTTCCTGAACGATGGATTGATCAGGGTGCAGTTAAAGCCATCGAAATTGTCGAAGTTCCGAATCGTTATTTGGCCGGTATAACAGAAGTAGCTTTAAAAGATTTTTATGCCGATAAAACCAACTGGCAAAAAATGTTAAAAAATGAAATCCCCAAGGTTGATTTAATTGCAGAAAAGGAAAAACTGAAATCCTTATTACCTACAGCGGTACAGGATTATTTTTTAGAAAATGGAACCAAAGATTACACTATTAATTTTCCGGTCTTAAAATATCCTTTAAAATTGAGTAGTTTAAATTTGACCAAAACTCCGAATTTTAATGGAAAATTAATTGGAATCAAAGGACAATACCTCATGTTTGAAGACAATACCGTTTTTAATGTACGAAATTACGAGGGTTTTGTAGTGGATATCATTGTTTAAATAAATTACTATTTTTACAGCCTAAATTTTTTAAATCAAGATTTAATATGAAATTGCCCTAACAACTAGTTTGTTGAAAACAAACACCAATAGAGTTATGGCAATACCATATAAACGATTAAAAACAATTAAAAAATATACATATGAAAGCATACGTTTTTCCGGGTCAAGGTGCCCAATTTTCGGGGATGGGATTAGACTTATTTGAAGCCTCACCTTTAGCACAGGAATATTTTAATAAAGCCAATAAAATATTAGGGTTTTCAATTACTGATGTAATGTTTACAGGAACCGATGAGGAACTTAGACAAACCAAAGTAACTCAACCCGCCATTTTTTTACATTCGGTTATTTTAGCCAAAGTTCTAGGCGAAAATTTTAAACCAGAAATGGTGGCCGGTCATTCCTTAGGCGAGCTATCAGCTTTGGTAGCTAATAATGTATTGTCATTCGAAGATGGATTAAAAATTGTAGCTACTCGTGCCTTAGCCATGCAAAAAGCATGTGAAGTGGAACAATCAACAATGGCGGCTGTATTAGGGCTGGACGATCAATTAGTTGTTGATACTTGTGCTGAGATTGATGGAGTAGTGGTGGCTGCAAACTTTAATTGTCCCGGACAATTGGTAATTTCTGGAGCTGTGGCAGCTGTTGAAAAAGCTTGTGAGGTTTTAAAAGAAAAAGGCGCCAAACGTGCTTTGTTATTGCCTGTTGGAGGGGCATTTCATTCGCCTTTGATGGAACCTGCACGAGCTGAGTTGGCTGAAGTCATTGAAAATACAACGTTTAACACACCTAGTTGCCCTATTTATCAAAATGTAACAGCTAGTGCTATAACGAATCCTAAAGAAATTAAAAAGAATTTAATTGCACAACTAACCGCTCCGGTGCGTTGGACACAGTCGGTACAGCAAATGATAGCCGATGGCGCTACCGAATTTATCGAAGTAGGACCTGGAAATGTACTGCAGGGGTTAGTAAAAAAGATAGATAGAACGACACAAACGAGTGCTGCAAAGTATTAATTTAAAAAAGCAGCTTTAAGCTGCTTTTTACTTTATAAAGTTTTTTGCCAATTCCAAGCAGCAAGTAATGCATCTTCTAATGACAGTTCCGCCTTCCATTTAAGTTCGTTGTTGGCTAAGGTAGTATCGGCATAAGCGGCAGTAATATCGCCACTTCGTCGGCCAACAATTTTGTAATTGAGTTTTGTTTTGCTCACTTTTTCAAAAGCATTGATGACTTCCAACACAGAACTTCCTTTACCGGTTCCCACATTAAAGACTTCATAATTGTTTTTTTGCTGGTTCTTTAATAATCGATTTAAAGCTGCAATATGTGCTTTGGCTAAATCAACTACATGTATATAATCACGAATGGCGGTTCCGTCTGGAGTTGGATAATCACTTCCAAAAACGGATAATTCATGTCGAATTCCGGCTGCTGTTTGGGTAATAAACGGAATTAAATTTTGTGGAACGCCAATCGGTAATTCCCCAATTTTAGCAGAAGCATGGGCGCCAATCGGATTAAAATAACGCAATGAAATGGCTTTAAATTTGTGTGCTTTTACCGCATCCGCAATAATTTCTTCATTTATTTTTTTAGAATTTCCATAAGGAGATTCTGCCGGTTTTACAGGTGCATTTTCTGTAATGGGCAATTCATCGGCCTGACCATAAACCGTGCATGATGAGCTGAAAATAAAATTAGAAAGATTTCTAACCTTCATTTCTTGTAAAATATTGGTCAGCGAAATGATATTGTTCTCATAATAATCTAACGGAATATGAACACTTTCTCCCACTGCTTTATAGGCCGCAAAATGGATAATTCCATCAACATCGTTTGAGTTAAAAAAATCCTGTACAGCTGTTTTGTCTTTTAAATCAAAATTAAAAAAGCTCGGTTTTATTTGGGTTATAGAAGTAATTTTGTCTAAAACATCGATGGTAGTATTTGATAAATTATCAATGATTAATACTTCAAATCCTTCATTTTGTAATTCTACAACGGTATGAGAACCAATAAATCCTAAGCCGCCTGTAACTAATATCTTTTTCATTTTTTGCAATTATTTAGTAAAAAAAGTCAATACTTTTTGAGTGATATAGGTTAATTGTTCTTCGTCAAACTCGGTATGCATTGGTAACGAAATAACTGTTTGAACCAACTCGTTTGTTACTTCAAAATCTTCATTTTTAAATCGATTATCTTGATATGCTTTTTGGGTATGCAGCGGCACCGGATAATAAATGGCATTTGGAATGTCATTTTCTAATAAATACTGATGCAGTTCATTTCGGTTGGCGTTGATAATTCTCAACGTATATTGATGAAAAACATGGGTTGTAAAATCACTGGTTGTTGGAGTGATGATGTTTGGATGATTGGCAAAAGCGTTGTTATAAAAGTTTGCAACGTTTTGTCTAGCTTGGCAATACGCGTCTAAATGCGGTAATTTTACTTTTAAAATAGCAGCTTGTATGCTGTCTAATCGAGAATTAACTCCAATACTATCGTAATAATAGCGTTGCGCCATGCCGTGATTAGCGATACTTCTTAATTTCTGAGCCAAATCATCATCATTGGTAAAAATGGCACCACCATCGCCATAACAACCTAAATTTTTAGAAGGAAAAAAAGAAGTAGTTCCTACAATTCCCATGGTTCCTGCTTTCTTTTTAGTGCCATCAGCAAAGGTGTAATCGGCACCAATGGCTTGAGCGTTATCTTCAATAATGTGTAAATGATGTTCTTTGGCTAGTTGTAAAAGCGGTTCCATATCAGCACATTGACCAAATAAGTGTACCGGAACAATAGCTTTTGTTTTAGGAGTAATCGCTTTTTTAACAGCTTCGATATTGATATTAAACGTATCATGATAAACATCTACCAAAACAGGAGTAAGTTTTAATAAGGCAATAACTTCAACAGTGGCAGCAAAAGTAAAATTGGATGTAATTACTTCATCGTCAGGTTTTAAATTCAATGCCATCATGGCAATTTGTAAGGCATCCGTTCCGTTAGCACATGGAATTACATGCTTTACACTGAGGTAATTTTCTAACTCTTTTTGAAATTCTTTAACCTCAGGTCCGTTGATATAAGCAGTTGTATTAAGTACATTTTGAATTGCTGTATCAATTTCAGTTTTTATAGTATTGTATTGACTTTTTAAGTCAACCATTTGTATTTTTTTCATTAAAATAGGATGCTTTAAAAAGCAAAATTAAGATTTAAATTTTCAAATTACCATTGTTTATAAACTTCTTTAAATGGAATACGAAATCTTGGCCCTGTTACCCCTTCAGGTTTTCGGATTCCGCAAGAAATTACCATATTAATTTCTGCTCCCGATGGTAAGTTGAATAATTTTTTAATTCTGAGAGAGTCTATTCCTTCCATCGGACAGGTGTCATAACCTTCAACGGCCATGCCTATCATAAAAGTTTGAGCAGCCAAGGCAGCACTTTTGTGTGCTACTACTCTGATGTCGTTACTTCTTGCTTCCCGATAAATAGGTCTAAACAATCCAATCATCCAATAAATAACATATTTTAAATAACCTAAAATTCCATGGAAATCTCCATATGTTAAAGGAATTAATTTTCCGTAATAATTAAGTGCAAATTTTTCTCTTTTAGAATATTGCTCAGCTGGTTTTTCGCCAAAAATGCTTTTTAAAAACGCTGTGTTAGCTTTAGCTCGCTGTTTCCATAAATCTTTTCGAACTACAATTACAACCATTTCCTGAGCCGTTTTGGCGGCGCTTTGGTCAAAACAATATTCAGCTAATTTTTTATTGATTTCTTTTGATGTAACATGATAAAATTCGTAGAGTTGCATATTGCTACTGCTGGGGGCTAGGGTAGATTGCTCTAAACACTTCTTTACCACATTAGAATCAATTGGTTTTTCTGCATCATAAGTTCTTATAGCTCTTCTGTATTGAAGTGCTTCTTCAAATGTTTTACTCATAATAATTTAGGATAAGTATTTTAAAAATAGTTTTAACAAATTTAATTTTCCTTTATAAGGTGCATATCTTACAGGGATATCTAGCCACGTAAATCGATATACAACCGATTTGGAATGTGAAAATGAATCAAAACTATGTTTACCATGGTAAGCTCCTTGACCACTGTGACCAACCCCGCCAAAAGGTAATCGGTGGTTGGCAAAATGCACCACCGTATCGTTAATTACACCACCACCAAAACTAAATTTCTGAATTATTTTCTTGGCATATGAGTCTTTACTTGTAAAGATGTAAAGGGATAGTGGTTTTTCATAAGATGTAATGATTTGTTCAATTTCATCTTCGGATGTATAAGTTATAATTGGTAAAATTGGTCCGAAAATTTCGTCTTTCATTACTTCAGAATCCAATGTTTTACAATCAATCAAAGTAGGAGCAATAAACAACTCTTTTTCATTAACTTCTCCGCCATATATCAGAGACTCTTTTTCTATCATTTTTAACAATCGATGAAAATTTCGCTGGTTTATTATTCGAGCGTAATCTTTTGAAAGTTCTACATTTTTTCCATATGCTTTTTCAATTTCATGAATCAGAGCTTTAATCAACGGTTTTTTTATTTTTGGATGTACCAGTAGATAATCGGGAGCAATACAGGTTTGACCCGCGTTGATAAATTTACCCCAAACTAAACGTTTGGCAGTTAATTTTATATTTGCTGTTTCATCAATAATGCACGGACTTTTACCACCTAATTCCAAGGTTGTTGGTGTAAGAAACTCTGCGGCTGCTTTGGCAATGATTTTACCAATAGCAACACTTCCTGTAAAAAAAATATAATCCCAATTATTTTTGAGCAAACTTCTGGCTGTACCAGCATCGCCTTGCACAACGCTTACGTGAGCTTTATCGAAGCATTTTTCAATTAAATCAGCAACTAACGTACTGGTATGAGGAGTAAGTTCAGATGGTTTTATAACGGCTGTATTTCCGGCAGCAACCGCTCCAATTAATGGCGCAATGGTTAATTGAAAGGGATAATTCCATGGGCCGATAATTAGAACAGTTCCGTATGGCTCACTATAAATCTTTTCCCACGAAGGGAAATTTAACAAACTAGGAAGAACAGTTTTAGGTCTGTTCCATCGGTTTATATTTTTAATGGCTAACTTTAGTTCGGTAATTACAATTCCAATTTCAGAGATATAACTTTCAAAAACTGGTTTTTTAAAATCTTGATATAAGGCGCGTTGAATTGCTTCTTCATTATGTTGAATTGCTGCTAACAGTTTTTTTAAAGCTTTTTTTCGATATAAAACATCTTTTGTTTGTTGCGATTTAAAAAACTGGCGTTGATGTGCAATAATTTGTTCAAGTTCCATTATACTGGTTTTTGGGGAATTAAACTTATAGCATGTTCTGCTAAAGCAGTAATAGTTAGTGACGGATTTACACCCAAATTGGCTGAGATCATCGATCCATCAATTACATATAAATTGGGATAATCAAAAATTTTGTTCTCTGCATCAATAACGCCTTCTTCTTTAGTTGCTCCCATCACTGCTCCGCCTAAAATATGCGCAGTTGAAGGAATTCCAGTGAGGGTTTCTAGCGACATCACTTGAGATTTACTATTCGTAATTTTTGCATGAACTTTGGCAATTTCATGAGCTTCTTTGATGAAAGCCGTTGGCGGTTCGCCTTTATCAACTGTAGTGTAGGAATTAATCCAGCCACGTTTTATTTTTAAAGTGCTGTCTAAATGTTGCATAAATAAAAGTACTGATGTGCTTTTAGCAAAATCTTTTATAAACCATACGCGTAACCATTTGATGGGAGAAGTAAATGGTGTAATTATTAGTTTTAGCAGACGTTTTAAAAAGTTTTTTTCAGTGATGAGCGGTAGCATCAATACTCTCCAAAATCCAGATCCTTTTCCGTATCGAACTGGTTCTAAATGGCTTTTTTCATCGAGTTCAAGAATAGAGCCGATAGCAATTCCTTCTGAAAAATCTTTTGTTTTATCTAAGGAGGTATTTAAAATAAGCGCCTCATTGTTGGTGCGAACCATTTCTCCTAAACGATTGCTTAACTTTGGTAATCTTTTTTCTTTAAGTTTTAGAAGTAGCGGAACCGTACCTAATACACCTCCTGCAAAAACAACCTTAGAAGCCGTAACAGTATCCTTTTTGCCAAAATATTGGGTTGATTTTTTATAAATTATTTGATAGCCACTATTATTTTCATTAGGGATTAAATCAATTACTTCTTGCTCAGCTAATATTTCAACTCCCAATTGTTCTGCTAAATATAAATAATTTTTATCTAAGGTGTTTTTAGCGTTATGTCGGCAACCCGTCATGCAGGCACCACATAATTTACAACCTGTTCTTGAAGGTCCTTTTCCATCAAAATAAGGATCTTCAACGGTAATTTTTGGTTTCCCAAAATATACACTTACTTTGGTATGTTCAAAACTTTCTGGTTTATTGATTTTAGAAGCCAATTTTTTAAAAACAGCATCGCTATCACCTAAAAAAGGATTGGTTTCAGCACCTAACATTTTCCAAGCAGTTTCATAATGTGGCTCTAAAACTTTTTCCCAATTGTTGAGATTTGCCCAACTTCCTTTGTTAAAAAATGGACTTTTTGGTTTAGGTAAGGTATTGGCATACACTAGTGAACCTCCGCCAACACCAACACCACTTAAAATTGATGCATGTTTAAAAATGGTCAATTTTTGAATGCCATATAAACTAAAAGAAGGTAACCAAAGCCATTTTTTGAGGTTCCAGTTAGTCTTAGGAAAATCGTTATCAGTATAACGTTTGCCTTTTTCTATAACTAAAACTGAATACCCTTTTTCGGCTAATCTCAACGCTGAAACCGATCCGCCGAAGCCAGAGCCAATAATTACAAAATCATACTGTTTCATAGTTTAATATTTAAAACTACCGATAGTTGTAAATGTACTAATTTAAAGAGAAACTTATGTTTTAAGATTGGAAGAATTTTAAGTGCATGAATTCCAAACAGTATCAATAGGTAGTGGAGCTGTTATTTCAATTTTTTCATTACTTACCGGATGTACAAACTCAATTTTTTTAGCATGTAAATGAATTCCTCCATTAGTGTTGCTTCTTGGAAATCCGTATTTTAAATCGCCTTTGATGGGGCATCCAATAGCAGCTAACTGACATCTAATTTGATGATGTCTCCCCGTTTCTAAGTTGATTTCTAATAGCGAATAATTATCTAATTTCTTAATTAATTGATATTGTAAAATTGCTTTTTTACCCCCTTCAATTTCTTTAGTATACGAAGTTGATTTGTTATTTTTTAGGTTCTTCTTCAGAAAATGAATTAATGTATCTTTTTCTTTGGGAGGTGTATTTTTTACAACCGCCCAATACGTTTTTTCAACTTTTTTATCGCGCAGCATCTCATTTAATCGTTCTAATGCTTTAGAAGTTCGGGCAAAAATAACGATGCCAGAAGTAGGGCGGTCAATGCGATGAACTGTTCCAAGAAACACATTTCCAGGCTTTTGGTATTTATTTTTGATGTACTCTTTTACCACATCACTTAAAGGTATGTCGCCTGTTTTATCACCTTGTACAATATCACCCACTCGTTTATTGACAATAATAATATGATTATCTTCAAATAAGATTTGAATATTTTCAATGGTTGTTCGCATCAAGTTTAATTGTCAATTGGAAACAACGAAATAGTTTCTTCAATAAAATTTAACAATTCGTCTTTTCCTTTGTTAGTAGCAGAAGAGGTTTCAAAATAAGTTGGAAACTCTTCCCAAGATTTTAATAAAGTACGTTTGTATTTTGCGATATTTTTTTGAAGCTCTACACTGCTTATTTTATCGGTTTTTGTAAAAACAATACAAAATGGAATCTGATTTTCCCCTAACCATTCCATAAAATCCAAATCAATTTGCTGAGGGTCTAAACGAGAATCAATTAAGACAAATCCGTATAAAAGCTGTTCTCTTACCGCAAAATATTTTTTAATAAACGATTGAAATTCATCTTTTTTTGATTTAGAAACTTTGGCAAATCCATAACCAGGTAAATCAACCAAAAACCAATTGTTATTAATTTTAAAATGATTGATAAGTTGTGTTTTTCCGGGTTTTCCGGAAGTTTTTGCTAAACTTTTTTGATCGACCAACATGTTGATCAGAGAAGATTTCCCAACATTGGAACGGCCAATAAATGCAAATTCGGGAATACGTTCTTTTGGACATTTGGAGACATCGGAGTTGCTTATCACAAATTCTGCCGATTTAATTTTCATAATAGTAGATTTAAGTTAAGAGCACTTAACAAATTTCAATTAAGTATTTTATATGCCTCTTTTTATGAACCACTCTTCAAGAATTTTGTTGAATTCTATAGGGTGTTCCATCATAGCCACGTGTCCGCAATTATCAATCCAGTACAAATCTGAGTTTGGAAGAAGTTTGTGAAATTCTTCACCTACCAAAGGTGGTGTTACCAAATCATTTTTACCCCAAATTACACAAACCGGCATTTTCATTTTTGGTAAATCTTTAGCCATATTATGTCGAATGGCACTTTTAGCAATAGCTAATACTTTTATGGTCTTACTTCGGTTGTTTACCGTTTCAAAAACCTCGTCAACTACTTGTTTTGAAGCAACTTTCGGATCGTAAAAAACTTCTTCAGTTTTTTGTTTTATGTATTCGTAATTTCCTCTTTTTGGATAAGTATCTCCAAGCGATTTTTCATACAATCCTGAGCTTCCTGTTAAAACAAGAGCTTTTACATCGTCTGGGTATAATTTTGAATAATAAAGTGCAATATGACCTCCTAATGAATTTCCCATTAAAACAACATCCTTTAATTTTTTGTGTTCAATAAATTTCTTGATGAATTTCGCTAAATTTTTAACGTTTGTTTTTAATAACGGTAAATCGTATACAGGTAATGACGGAATAATTACGTGATAATTTTTAGTAGAAAAGTGCTCCAAAACTGAATCAAAATTACTTAAAGTACCCATTAAACCATGCAGTACAATAATTGGTTGTCCTTCTCCAGCTTCTATATAACTATAATTTTCATCCTTTTTCAGGTCGTAAAACATTGGCTTCTCATTTAATCAAGCGTACAAATGTAAACTTTTTTGCGCAAAATACCATTTTTTTCACTATATGAACTAATATTATTAGGTATTCGCTATATAGAACTGATTATCAATACAATATATCTGAATAATAAATTTAATGGTAAAAGTTATTAACAAAGTGGTAAATTGTGGTAAATTGTGGTAAAAAATTTTTATTTTTGATTTGAAAACTATCCAAAAATGACAAACCTTATTGGTACATATGAATGCAAAGTTGATTCAAAAGGAAGAATAATGCTTGCTTCCTCATTGAAAAAACAGCTTACCGAAGTGTTGCAAGAAGGTTTTGTTATAAAACGTTCTGTATTTCAGCCGTGTATCGAATTATATACTATAGCAGAGTGGAACGTACTAATGCAACGAATCAACGGTTTGAACCGTTTTGTGAAAAAAAACAATGATTTTATTCGTCGATTTACTGCCGGAGTAAAAATTGTTGAACTGGATAGTAATGACCGCTTATTAATTCCTAAAGATTTAGCTGTATTTGCTGGAATTACAAAAGACGTTGTTTTGTCTTCAGCTGTTAATATTATTGAAATCTGGGACAAAGACAAGTATGAGCATGCTATTGATGATGCCGCAATTGATTTTGCGAATTTGGCTGAGGAAGTTATGGGAGATATAATAGCACAAAACAATGACGTATCATAATCCGGTATTATTAAAAGAGTGTGTCGAGGGTTTAGCAATTAAGCCCAATGGTGTATACGTTGATGTGACCTTTGGTGGAGGTGGACATTCAAAAGCAATCCTCGCGAAATTAAATGAAAACGGCAAACTGTTTGGATTTGATCAAGATGAAGATGCTCGGAAAAATGCCTTGGATGATCAAAGGTTCGTTTTAATCCCAAAAAATTTTAGAAATATAAAAAGGCATTTAAGGTTTTATGGAATTAAAAAAGTGGATGGCATTTTAGCTGACTTAGGTGTGTCTTCGCATCAGTTTGATGTAGCAGAACGTGGATTTTCAACCCGGTTTGAGGGACGGCTCGATATGCGTATGAATACCAATGAAGCTATTTCTGCTTTTGAAATAATAAATGGCTATACTGAAGAACAAATAAGTACAATGCTTTTTCAATATGGCGAATTGAAAAATGCGAGAGCCATGGCTCATAAAATTATTGCTGAGCGAAAAGAAAAATCAATTGAAACGAGCCAGCAATTAAAAAACGTATTGAGCAATTTTTTGCCAAAAGGAAGGGAGCATAAAGTAATAGCTCAGGTTTTTCAGGCTATTAGAATAGAGGTAAATCAAGAAATAGAAGTGTTAAAAGAGTTTTTAATGCAAGTGCCTGAATTGTTAGATGAGAATGGTAGACTGTGCGTAATATCATACCATTCATTGGAAGATAGGCTTGTAAAAAGATTTATTAGAGATGGATTGTTCGAAGGTCAGCCCGAAAAAGATTTGTATGGAAATTTTGTAACGCCACTTAAAAAAGTAGGCAATATGATAACACCATCTTTCGAAGAAATAAAAATTAATAACAGAGCACGAAGTGCAAAATTAAGAATAGCAACGCTGGCATAATGTCAATAGAGCAAAACATATTTAGTATTTTAAAAGGAAAATTTCTCACCGGTGAAAACTCCCTTCAAAATTGGGGAATGACACTATATATCGTATTGTTGTTTTTACTAATAATAGCTAGTTCTCATAGCGTTGATACCAAGGTGATGGAAATTGCTAAGCTTACTAAAGAGGTTAAAGAATTAAGAGCTGAGTATATTGAAACACGAACAATGTTGATGCAAGAAAAATTAGAATCAACTGTTCGCGCCAAAGTGGAACCACTTGGGTTGAAGCCAATAACGCAGCCACCATACTTAATAAAAATAATAAATAAGCAATCGGAATAATGACTCCTTCAGACAAAAACATATTAAAGAAAATGTATTTTGTGTCGTTTGTAATGACCGTTTGTTTTGTGCTAATTTTTTGGAAAATATTTGATATTCAAATAACTCACGGCGAAGAATACCGAAAACTTTCAGAAAAAGTAACCTTACGCAATGATACCATTTTCCCCAACCGAGGAAACTTGTATTCTGCCGATGGAACGTTGTTAGCCACATCGATGTTTAAGTATGAAATTAGAATGGATGCAGTTGCTGTTGAAGAGGAACTTTTTGAAAAACATGTAGGGGGCTTGGCAACTGAGTTGTCAAAAATGCTTGGTAAATCACCTTATTATTATGAAAACTTAATTCGTAAAGCTAGAATAGATAAAAAAAGATATTTGCTGATAGCCCGAAATATTGGCCATCTCGAATATGTTAAAATGCGAAAATTCCCAATTTTTAATAAAGGTGTTTACAAAGGAGGATTTATTGCAGAACAAAAAACGGTACGAGCACATCCGGTTGGTGAGGTCGCAGAACGAACCATTGGTTACGATGATTATCGAGGTAGTGTGGGTATTGAAGGTGCTTACAGCGAATATTTAGACGGTAAGCTTGGCTGGCGAATGAAACAACGAATTGCGAAAAATTTATGGAAGCCGATAAACGATAATAATGAAGTTGAGCCTATTGATGGAAAAGATGTGGTTACTACCATCGATTTAAACATACAGGATATTGCACATCACGCCTTATTGGAACAATTAGAAAAATATCAGGCAGATCATGGTTGTGTGGTAGTTATGGAAACTAAAACAGGTGAAATTAAAGCAATTTCAAATCTAGGGAAATCTAAAAATGACACCTATTATGAAAGTAGAAATTACGCCATTTTTGAAGGACATGAGCCTGGTTCTACCTTTAAATTAGCCAGTATGATGGTTGCTTTGGACGACAAAGTTATTGACACCAGCACCATAGTTGATACCGATGGAGGTGTTATTGCTATTCGTGGAAGAAAAATCAGGGATTCGCATAAAGGTGGTTATGGCAAGATTTCTGCTGGAAAAGTTATTGAAGTTTCATCCAATGTTGGCGTTGTTAAACTAATCATGCAACATTACGCAAATAATCCTCGAAAATTTGCAGATAAATTGGTTGAAATGAGACTAAATCAACCGTTAAATCTTGAAATTAAAGGAGAAGGGAAACCTCGAATTCCGCATCCGGATGACAAAAATTGGTCAGCATTATCCTTGCCGTGGATGGCCTATGGGTACGGATTGCATATCACGCCTTTACAAACTTTAACCTATTACAACGCTATTGCAAATAATGGAGAAATGGTAAAGCCACGCTTTATTAAAGAAATTAAAGTAGCAAATCAAGTGGTTCAAAAATTTGAAAAAGAAGTCATCAATCCACAAATTTGTTCGCCAGAAACCATTAAAAAATTACAAGTTGTTTTAGAAAATACGGTTAAACGAGGTACTGCTAAGAATATTTATTCAAATGAGTTTTCAATGGCCGGTAAAACAGGTACAACACAATTGGAGTATTGGACAGGATCGACTAAATATATTTCGTCTTTTGTTGGGTATTTTCCGGCACAAAATCCTGAGTATTCATGCATCGTTGTAATCAATAAACCAGAGAAAAGTTTAGGTTATTACGGCGGATTGGTATCGGCACCAGTTTTTCAAAAAATTGCTCAGAAAATTCATACCATTACGCCCAAAACCTCTGTATACGACAACAACAAATCTTCATTTGCCAGTTTAGATCAAGAGTATGCCAATTATAAAGTAATGCCTAAAGCACTAGCTACACAGATGCCCAATGTTGTAGGTATGTCAGTAATGGATGCAGTTTCAATACTTGAAAATATGGGGTTGAAAGTAGAGTTTTCTGGATCAGGAAGAGTAAAGCAACAATCAATAAAAGAAGGCGAACAAATAAAAAAAGGTGTTAAAGTAGCACTAAATGTGTCTTAAATATTGAACGGACCAATGAAAAAATTAAAAGACATATTATATAATGTTTCCATAAATGAAGTTTATGGATCTACCGATATTGAAATAAATCAATTAGTCTTTGACACTCGATTGCTAAGTAAGGGCGATGTTTTTATAGCTCAAAAAGGGTGGGTGGTTGATGGTCATTTTTATATTGAAAAGGCGATAGAAGCTGGAGCACGAGCAATAGTATGTGAGCACAAACCAACGGAGCTACAAAGTCAAATAACCTACGTTGTTGTAAATAACAGTAGTGACGCATTGGCTTTTATGGCCTCGAATTATTTTAATAATCCTTCCAATAAACTTAAACTCATTGGAATTACAGGTACCAACGGTAAAACAACGGTGGCTTCGCTCTTATATGAATTATTTCAAAAAGCAGGCTACAATGTGGGATTAATATCAACGGTAGTTAATAAAATAAACCGTAAAGAAATTAAAGCTACGCATACAACCCCTAATGTGGTGTCGTTAAATGCTTTATTGGATGAAATGGTATATGAGCATGTAGATTTTTGTTTTATGGAAGTTAGTTCACACGGTATCCATCAAAAAAGAACACTAGGTCTTCATTTTGCAGGCGGTGTATTTACCAATTTAACGCATGATCATTTAGATTATCATAACTCGTTTGCAGAATATCGCGATGTAAAAAAATCATTTTTTGATTCTTTGCCAGAAAGTGCATTTGCCTTAGTAAATGTTGATGATAAAAACGGACTTTATATGATTCAAAATTGCGAGGCCAAAAAATATACCTATGCCTTAAAATCGAGTGCTGCATATAAAGCTAAAATTATAGAAACACAATTTAACGGTACCTTACTCAACATTAACGGTATTGAAGTTTGGACCAAATTAATTGGTAGTTTTAATGCTTCAAATTTGTTGGCAATTTATAGTGTTGCTGATTTATTAGGACTTGAAACCATGGAAATACTCCAAAAATTAAGTGAAATAAACAGTGTTTCAGGTCGTTTTCAGTTTGATATATCAGAGTCCGGAATTATTACAGTAATTGATTATGCACACACACCTGACGCCTTGACTAATGTACTCGAAACCATCAATCAAATTAGAACAGGTAACGAAAAAATAATCACAGTTGTTGGTTGCGGAGGTAACAGAGATAAAGAAAAGCGACCAAAAATGGGTCATATTGCTACACAGCTCAGCAATCAAACCATATTTACGGCTGATAATCCAAGAAATGAAGATCCCTCTCAAATTATCGTTGAAATGGAGCAAGGAGTAGAACCTCACAACTCACATAAATACTTAACAATTGTCGATAGAAAATCAGCTATAAAAACAGCGGTTTCATTGGCAAATATGGGCGATATAATTCTAATCGCAGGGAAAGGACATGAAGTTTATCAGGAAATAAATGGGGAACGAACCTATTTTGATGATCGTGAAACTGTATTGAATTTATTAAAAGAACTTAAAAAATAACAGCATGTTATATTATTTATTTGATTTTTTAGAGAGAGAATTCGACCTGATTGGTGCAGGCTTATTTCAATACATTTCATTTCGATCGGCGGCAGCATTTATACTGTCATTATTAATATCAACAATTTACGGTAGACGAATAATTGATTATTTAAGAAAAAAGCAAATAGGTGAATCGGTTAGAGATTTAGGACTTGAAGGACAAAAAGAAAAGGCTGGAACCCCAACCATGGGAGGAGTTATCATTATATTGGCCACACTTATTCCGGTTTTTCTTTTTGCAAAGCTCTCCAATATTTATGTTGTAGCACTAATCATCGCAACTCTATGGATGGGCGCCATTGGTTTTGTAGATGATTATATCAAAATATTTAGAAAAGACAAAGAGGGACTTAAAGGCCGATTCAAAATTTTAGGACAAGTAAGCTTAGGAATTATCATTGGAAGTTTGCTTTATTTTCATCCAAATGTAACGATTAAAGAAAAAATCGAATACAAATCGGCTCAAACTGAAATTTCGACTACAAAAATGTTTGGAGAAGAAGTAAAAGCGACGAAAACTACGATTCCTTTTTTGAAAAATAACACCTTAGATTATGCGTATTTCATAAAATTTATTGGTGATGATTATAAAAGTTATGCGTGGATAATTTTTATTCCTTTTGTGATATTAGTGATCACAGCAGTATCAAATGGCGCAAATTTAACCGATGGAATCGATGGTCTTGCCGCTGGCTCGTCTGCCATTATTGTTGCAACACTAGGTATTTTCGCCTGGGTTTCGGGTAATATAGTGTTTGCTAATTACCTCGATGTGATGTACATACCAAATTCGGGCGAGATGACCATTTTCATAAGTGCATTGGTTGGAGCCCTAATCGGGTTTTTATGGTACAATACCTATCCGGCACAAGTTTTTATGGGCGATACCGGTAGTTTAACTATTGGTGGTATCATCGCAGTTTTGGCAATTGCAGTTAGAAAAGAATTACTGATTCCAATTTTAGCCGGAATCTTCCTGGTTGAAAACGTTTCAGTGATGATGCAAGTGGCTTACTTTAAGTACACTAAGAAAAAATATGGCGAAGGAAGACGCATTTTTTTAATGTCACCTTTGCATCATCATTACCAAAAGAAAGGTTATCACGAAAGTAAAATTGTTACACGGTTTTTAATTATTGGGATGATGTTGGCAGTGTTCACTATTGTAACATTAAAAATTAGATAATGAAGAAAATGGTTGTTTTAGGTGCCGGTGAAAGCGGTGTGGGTACAGCAATTCTAGCTAAAAAGCAAGGATATGAGGTATTTGTGTCCGATAAAGGCGTCATAACACCGTTTTATAAAAACGTTCTTTTACAAAACGAGATTTTATTTGAAGAAAATCAGCATACAGAATCAAATATTTTAAATGCCGATATAGTGATGAAGAGTCCGGGTATCCCAGACAAAGTTGAAATCATCAAAAAACTAACATCAAAAGGGGTTAAAATTATTTCTGAAATTGAATTTGCTTCATGGTTTAGTAAAGCAACTTATGTTGGCATTACCGGTAGTAATGGTAAAACCACCACCACCTTGTTGGTACATCATATTCTTAAAAAAGGAGGATTAAATGCTGGTTTGGCCGGAAATATTGGAAAAAGTTTTGCACAACAAATTGCAGAGCAAAATTATGAGGTTTTTGCGCTAGAAATTAGCAGTTTTCAATTAGACGGTATCGAAAAATTTGCTCCGCATATAGCAATTCTTACCAATATATCGCCCGATCATTTAGATCGTTACGATTATGATTTTAATAAATACATCAATTCTAAATTTAGAATAACGATGAACCAAACCGAAAACGATTACTTGATTTATGACGGTGATGATATTGAAATAAACAAATGGTTAAAAAAACATAAAACCAAAGCTCGCTTACTTCCTTTTTCAATTGTTAAAGAATTAGAGCAAGGAGCTTATTTAAAAAACGACATGATATACATTAATATAGACAAAGAACAATTTACTATGGAAACATCAAAAATTGCAATTCAGGGTAAGCACAACATGAAAAACGCAATGGCTGCAGCAATGGCTTCACACTTACTCAAAATTAGAAAATCAACTATTAGAGAAAGCATGGAAGATTTTGAAGGAGCTGAACATCGCTTGGAAAATGTGTTAAAAGTAAATGGAGTTCAATACATTAACGATTCTAAAGCGACCAACGTAAATGCAACTTTTTACGCCTTGGAAAGCATGAAAACCCCTACAGTTTGGATTGTTGGGGGTATTGATAAAGGAAACGATTACCTAGAATTAATGCCATTTGTGCGCGAAAAAGTTAAGGCTATTGTTTGTTTAGGTGTTGATAATCAAAAAATTATAGAAACATTTGGCAATGTAATAGATATCATTGTAGAAACTACTTCAATAAAACAAGCAGTTGCGGAGTCGTACAGATTTGCTGTTAAAGGCGATTCGGTTTTATTATCACCTGCTTGTGCTAGTTTTGATTTATTTGAGAATTATGAAGACAGAGGCCGTCAATTTAAACAAGCCGTTAGAGAATTATAATGTCAATACTTTTCAAACATATAAAAGGCGATAAAGTTATTTGGGCAATCGTAGCCATGTTAGGGCTGCTTTCGTTTATGCCTATTTATAGTTCAAGCACCAATTTAGTAAACGTAGTTGGATCAAGCTCATCTACTTTTGGAATATTGGTAAAGCATGCCTTTTTAATGTTTTCAGGATTCTTAATTCTATTGTTTGTACACAAAATAAATTACAAATATTTCAGCAGTATTTCGGTTATTGCTTTGGTAGGTGTTATCTTTTTACTGGTTTACACCTTAACACAGGATACAACTATTGGAGGAGCTTCTGCAAAACGTTGGATTGAAATTCCGTTTATCGGGTTGAGTTTTCAAACTTCTTCATTGGCCAATGTGATATTAATGACCTACATAGCCCGATTTTTGGCATTGCACAAAGACAAAGAAATTACTTTTAAAGAAAGCTTTAAAACCTTATGGTTGCCAATAATAATTGTTTTAGCCCTTATTGTTCCCGAAAATTTATCAACTTCAGGCTTAATTTTTGTTATGGCAATGATGCTGCTTTTTGTTGGGGGTTATCCACTTAGATACTTGATCATCATTGGAGTCACTATTTTAATGTTTTTAACTTTATTCATTGGAATCAATAAAGCTTTTCCTGATTTAATGCCCAAAAGCCGGGTTTCAACCTGGATAAGTAGAATAGAAAACTTTAAAAATCCGGATGCCGATGAAGGATATCAGGTTGAAAAAGCCAAAATTGCCATTGCTACGGGATTAGAACCAACCGGACCTGGTAAAAGTGTACAAAAAAACTTTTTACCCCAATCTTCATCCGATTTTATTTTTGCCATAATCATTGAAGAATTTGGCATCATATTGTGGCTTCCAATAATATTATTATACATATTATTATTAATTCGATTTATTGTAAACGCACAGAAAGCACCCTCAACATTTGGAACTTTGATGGTTATAGGAGTTGGCTTTCCTATCATTTTTCAGGCGATATTAAACATGATGGTTGCCGTTAACTTAATACCTGTAACCGGACAAAATTTACCACTTATCAGTAGCGGTGGAACATCAATCTGGATGATTAGTTTGGCTATAGGTATGATATTAAGTGTAAGCGCTGCCAGAGAAAGGGAAGAAGCGAATCTAGCTGAAGAAAATACTGAAGAAAATCAAACAGCAATAGAAACTGCATGAGTAAGTCAGTAAACATATTATTGAGTGGCGGCGGCACAGGTGGTCATATTTATCCTGCTATATCAATTGCCAATGAATTGAAAAAGCGATTTAAAGACGCTCAGTTTTTATTTGTTGGTGCGAACAACAGAATGGAAATGGAAAAAGTACCTCAGGCCGGTTACGCTATAAAAGGTCTTTGGATTTCTGGTATTCAACGCAAACTTACTATTGATAATTTGATGTTTCCAGTTAAGTTGATTTCCAGTTGTTGGAATGCCTATAAAATTATAAAATCATTTAAACCGTCGGTAGTAATTGGTACTGGGGGATTTGCCAGCGGACCAACACTATTAGTAGCCAATTGGTTAAAAATTCCCACGCTAATTCAAGAGCAAAACTCTTATCCAGGGATCACCAATAAAATTGCTGCTAAAAAGACAGCTAAAATTTGTGTGGCTTACGATGGTATGGAAACCTATTTTCCTGCTGATAAAATTATCAAAACTGGTAATCCAGTTAGAAGCGATTTATTACATGTTACTAATTGCCGAGAAGAAGCTCAAGCTTATTTTAAACTTGATGCAAATATGAAAACCCTGTTGGTTTTAGGTGGAAGTTTGGGAGCAAGAGCCATTAATAAATTAGTCGAAAACAATTTAGAGTTGTTTGTTTCCAATCAAATTCAGGTAATTTGGCAAACAGGAAAGTTATATTTTGAAGAGTACAAGAAATACGATGCTACTAAAGCTGTTCAAACTCATGCCTTTATCAATCAAATGAACTTTGCCTACGCTGCAGCCGATTTTATTATCAGTAGAGCAGGTGCCAGTTCAATATCAGAATTATGTATTGTTGCAAAACCAACCATTTTTATACCATCTCCCAATGTTGCAGAAGACCATCAAACAAAAAATGCTAAATCAATTGTTGATAAGAATGCTGCACTAATGGTATCTGAAAAAAATATTGAGAATTTTGAAAATGTGTTTTTATCGGTTATAAAAGATGATACCAAGCAAAAGGATTTAAGCTTAAAAATGAAATCATTGGCACAGCCAAATGCAACCAATGCTATTGTTAATGAAATTGAAAAACTTATTAAATAAATGAATTTAAGTGCTATACATAACGTTTATTTTATTGGCATCGGTGGTATAGGGATGAGTGCCTTGGCACGCTACTTCAAAATAAATGGCAAAAATGTTGCCGGTTATGATCGCGTATCGTCTGATGTTATTACCGCTTTGCAATCCATTGGAATTGACATTCATTTTTCTGATTCAATTGATGAAATACCTAAGTATTATTTTAATCAAAAAGAAACATTGGTAATTTACACACCAGCCATTCCAAAAAATCACAGTGAACTAAATTTCTTTAAAAACAATGATTATTATGTTTTTAAACGTGCTCAAATATTAGGGCTGATTACGGCTAATACCTATTGTTTTGCGGTTGCCGGAACACATGGTAAAACCACCACATCAAGCATGTTGGGTCATATTTTAAAAGAGTGTGGTGTTAATGCAACTTCATTTTTAGGCGGAATTGCAGAAAATTATAATTCGAATTTAATTCTAGGAGGAGATGAGGTTACCGTGGTTGAGGCCGATGAATTTGACCGTTCATTTTTACAACTTTCACCAAATATAGCTTGTGTTACTTCAATGGATGCTGATCATTTGGATATATACGGTGCTCATGATGCGCTTGAATTAAGCTTTAAAGAGTTTGCTGAAAAAGTCAGCGACAAGCTATTTGTTTGTAAAGGTTTACCGCTTAATGGGCTTACGTATGGTATCGAAAATAATGCTGATTACAAGGTTGAAAACCTGCAGATCATTAACGGAACGTATTCATTTGATGTACAAACACCATCAGAAACAATCAAAGGGATTGAACTAAATTTACCAGGTCGGCACAATGTACTCAATGCAGTTGCCGCTCTTTCGATGGCTAATTTTTACGGAGTTTCGTTGGATCAAATAAAAAATGCTATCAAATCATTTAAAGGAGTACAGAGACGATTTTCTTATAAAATTAAAACCAAAAATTTGGTTTTAATCGATGATTATGCACATCATCCTACAGAAATAAATGCATTGGCACATTCGGTTAAGGAATTGTATCCAACAAAAAAAAATGTAGGTATTTTTCAACCACATTTATTCAGCAGAACACGAGATTTTGTTGAAGAATTTGCGAAAAGTTTAGCGCAATTCGACGAAATAATTTTATTGGATATTTATCCAGCCAGAGAACTGCCTATAGAAGGAGTAAGCTCTGAATGGCTATTGAGTAAAATTGAAAATACCAATAAAAAACTGGTTTCAAAAGATCAATTGGTGCCAGCAATAAAACAGGCCAATGCAGAAGTTGTAGTAATGATTGGAGCAGGAGATATTGGTGAATTGGTAGAAAATGTTAAAAATCAATTGCTTAAAAATGATTAGAAAAGTGTTCACATATTTCAAAATTGTATTGCTAACAGCTTTAGTAATTTTCTTATATGGATTTGCATCTGAACGCAATGAACACAAAAAAGTTACTCAACTTTTAATAGAGTTTGAAGATGGAGAAAATAAGTATATGAATTTGCAAATGGTTAATAAGTTGTTAATACAAAATTCAAAAACTGCTTTAAAACAACCAAAATCTGTTATAGATTTACACAGTTTGGAACAGTCTGTTTTGAAACATCCGATGGTTCAAGATGTCCAGATTTCATTGACAATTGAAGGTAATTTAAAGGCAAAAGTAAAACAACGTAAGCCTATAGCAAGAGTAAAAATTGAAGATCAATCATACTATATTGATACTCAAGGAAAGAGCATGCCGTTGTCAGAATTACATTCAGCACGTGTGCCTATAATTACTGGAGAATTAATCAATGAAAACTTAAGAGAAATTCAATATTTGATTGAAAAAATTTCAAACAATGAATTTTTAAGTAAAAATATAGTGGGAGTTCATCGTTTTAAAAACAATGAATATGAACTTTATAGTAGGATTGAAGATTATGTTATAGAATTAGGAACTGTTTCAAAAGTTGATGAAAAATTTAAAAACTTAGAAGCATTTTATAAAAAAGCAGCACAAGATAGTCTATTAAACAAGTATAGTAGAATAAATATTAAATACCACAAACAAGTAATTTGTACAAAAAAAGAGGATTATGGAGTATAATGAAATATCGGTAGGTTTAGATATTGGTACAACCAAAATAGTTGCATTAATTGGCCGTAAAAATGAATACGGTAAAATTGAAATATTAGGAACCGGTAAAGCTAAAAGTTTAGGAGTACACCGAGGCGTTGTAAGCAATATAACCCAAACAATCCAATCAATTCAAGAAGCGGTAGATGAAGCTGTTGTGGTATCAAAAGTAAAGATAAAAAGTGCAGTTGTTGGTATTGCTGGTCAACACATCAGAAGTATTCAGCACAGTGATTATATAACCAGACCAAACGCTGATGAGGTTATTACAGATGATGATATAGAAAGACTCATCAATCAAGTAAGAAAATTAGTCATGTTGCCTGGTGAAGAAATTGTACACGTATTACCACAGGAATACAAAGTTGATAGCCAGCCAGAAATAAAGGAGCCGGTAGGTATGTTTGGTGGTAGAGTAGAAGCAAAATTCCATGTGGTTTTAGGTCAAACCGGATCTATTAACAATGTTGGAAAATGCATTAAAAGTGCAGGTATTGATTTAGCCGATATTACCCTTGAGCCACTTGCATCGGCTGACGCTGTTTTGAGTCAGGAAGAAAAAGAAGCGGGTGTTGCTTTAATAGATATTGGAGGAGGCACAACAGATTTAGCGATCTTTAAAGATGGCATTATAAGACATACAGCCGTAATTCCGTTCGGTGGAAATGTAATAACAGAAGACATTAAAGAGGGTTGTTCAATTATTGAAAAACAAGCAGAATCCTTAAAAATTAAATTTGGGTCTGCTTGGCCAGGCGAAAATAAAGAAAATGAAATTGTATCAATACCCGGTTTAAGAGGTCGTGATCCAAAAGAAATTACACTTAAAACCCTTTCAAAAATTATTCATTCGCGAGTAATGGAGATTATAGAACAGGTATTTAAAGAAATTAAAAACTACGGACACGAAGAACCTAAAAAGAAACTTATCGCCGGAATTGTATTGACAGGTGGTGGCGCACAACTTAAGCATATTAAGCAATTGGTAGAATACGTTACCGGTATGGATACGCGTATCGGATATCCAAATGAACATTTGGCAGGCGATTCTGATGAAGCGTTATCAAGTCCGATTTTTGCGACATCAGTAGGTCTTTTAATGAAAGGTTTAAATTCTAAAAACAAATATTCAGGAGATTTTGTTGAAGTTGATGGCAAAGTTGTAGAAAATGATGTGCGTTTTGAGCCTAAAATAACTACAGAACTTGAACATGAAGAAAAGGCAAAAGAAGTTGTTGTAGCTGCAACAAAAGAAGAAGAGAAAGTAGATTCAAATAAAAAGAACTTTATGGAACGTTGGTTTGATAAATTCAAAGATTTTTTAGATAAAGCAGAATAAAAAGAAATAGTTATGAGCAGTACAAATTTTAACAACATCAATTTTGATTTACCAAAGAATAATTCGAATGTAATTAAAGTTATTGGCGTTGGAGGCGGAGGTAGCAATGCGGTAAATCACATGTTTGAACAAGGATTAATAGGTGTAGATTTCGTAATTTGTAATACAGATGCACAAGCACTCCAAAACAGTAAAGTTCCTAATAAAATTCAATTAGGAGTATCGTTAACAGAAGGTTTGGGAGCTGGTGCAAATCCTGATATAGGAGAACAAGCTGCTTTAGAAAGTGTTAATGAAATAAAAAATTTGTTAAGTTCAAATGCAAAAATGGTTTTTATTACTGCTGGTATGGGCGGAGGAACCGGTACAGGTGCTGCTCCTGTAATTGCTCAAATTGCACGTGAACTGGATTTATTAACAATTGGTATTGTAACTATTCCTTTTAGTTTTGAAGGAAAAACCAGAAATGATCAAGCGTTAAAAGGTGTTGAAACATTGCGTCAATACGTTGATTCATTGATAATTATAAATAATAATAAACTTAGAGAAGTATACGGAAACTTAGGATTCAAAGCCGGATTTTCAAAAGCAGATGAAGTATTGTCTACAGCAGCAAGAGGAATTGCTCAGGTTATTACACATCATTATACTCAAAATATTGATTTAAGAGATGCTAAAACTGTTTTAGCTAATAGCGGCACTGCTATAATGGGTTCGGCATTTGCTGCAGGGAAAAACAGAGCGCAAGATTGTATAATTAAAGCCTTAGATTCTCCTTTGCTTAATGATAATAAAATTACTGGAGCAAAAAATGTGTTGCTTTTAATAGTTTCAGGTAAGGAAGAGATTACCATAGATGAAATTAGCGAAATAAATGAGTACATTCAAACTGAATCAAAAAGCAATGTAAACATAATTATGGGTGTTGGAGAAGATGAATCTTTAGGTGATTCTATTGCTGTAACTGTAATTGCTACCGGATTTAATAAAGATCAGCAATCAGAAATTGTCACTGGCGAAACATCAAGAATAATTCATGTGCTGGATAATGAACAAGAAAGTAAGCACGAATTAAAACCTAATGTAACTATCAAGCCCAAATACGAGAGTCCAATATTAAAATTTTCTCTTGAAGATGAGATAGCAGAAGAAACCAAAAAAAAAGTTGAAGAACCTATCTTAAACGAATTGATTAAAACTAATGAAACAATTGAAAACATTAATGTTGTTTATGAGTTAATTGAGACTGATGAAGATGAAGAGCAAGAAGAGTCATTTGTTTTTCTTCCGTTAGATGTTGAAGAAGACGATGAAGATGAGGTTTTTGATAATGAAATATATGACGATGAAGTTCAAACAAGTATAGTATTTGATTTTCCAATAACTCCTAAAAAAGAAGAAAAAGAAAAACCAATTGCTGAACATATTCAAAACCTCGATATCAACGAATATGACGAAGTAAAATCTTCTGAAAATAATGATGCAGAAATTATTCATTATAGTCTAGAAGATTATATTGAATTAGAAGAGCAATTAGAAGCATCTAAAAGCCCTTCTATAGATGATGGTATATGTCTTGAGGTAAGGACTAATACGGCTGCAATAGATAACTCTTTTGATATCGATTCTAAAGAAGTTTCTCCATTAAATCTTACCATTAAAGAACTTCAAAAACGAGCGCAAGATCGAAAGGAAAAAATGAAAGATTGGAATTACAAGTTTCACAATCATCACAATCAAAATATAGATGAACTAGAAAAAGAACCAGCTTATAAAAGAAGAGGCATTGAAATAAATACGCAAAATTATTCATCAGACCATAATCACTCTAACACTTCTATAAGTTTAGACAGCAATAATGAACTGAAAATAAGAACTAATAATTCGTTTTTACATGATAATGTAGATTAACTCCAAAAGTGTATATGAACTCGAAGGAAACTCCCCCGTTTCTTTCGAGTTCTTTTTTATATATTTGCCAAAAATATTTATTATGAGTTTACAAGTTAAAGTTATGGAAGCAATGAAAGCGGCCATGAAATCCAAAGATAAAGTTGCATTAGAGTCATTAAGAGCCATAAAATCGGGTATTTTATTAGCTCAAACAGAATCTGGAGCAACAGAAGAATTAACTGAAGAAACAGAAATTAAGTTACTTCAAAAGCTTGTAAAACAGCGTAAAGAAAGTGCCGATGTGTACTTAAAACAAGGAAGAAATGATTTAGCTGAACCAGAATTAGCTCAAGCTAAAGTTATTGAGCAATTCTTGCCTGCACAGTTAAGTTTAGAAGAATTAAAAGTAATAATAGCAGAGATAGTGAAAGCTACCGGAGCTTCATCTATGCAAGATATGGGGAAAGTAATGGGTATGGCGTCACAGCAATTAGCTGGTAAAGCAGACGGCAAATCTATTTCTACAGTAGTTAAAGAGTTGTTAAGCTAATTAAAAGGCCGCGTAGTTCAACTGGATAGAATATCAGATTTCGGCTCTGAGGGTTGAGGGTTCGAATCCTTCCGTGGTCACATTAAAAGCGATGAATTAATCATCGCTTTTTTAGTAGAATGAGTTTAAATTTTGGTATTCTGTGATAATTGTCATAGGAAAAGTTGGAATTATTCGCTAACTTTAAGAAGTTAATATTTTTAAATTTAGCGTATGGAAACTACAATACAAGTTAAGGATATAATGACAAAAGATGTTATTACGTTAAAAGAAACTGATAGTTTGGAATTAGCAGAGAAATTATTTGCAAAACATCAAATTCGTCATTTACCGGTTGTTAAAAACGGTGAGTTAATAGGTATGGTAAGTAAAACTGATTTAATGCGCATCAGTTTTTTAGATTCTTTAAGTGATACAGAGTCTACCATTGATGAAGCTATTTACCAAATGTTTTCAGTAGAACAGCTAATGATAAAGAATATCCAAACGGTAAGTTTATTTGCTTCTTTAAAAGAAGTTACAGAATTGTTTATTTTAAAAGAATTTCATGCATTACCGGTAGTTGTTGACAAGAAATTGGTTGGAATATTAACTACAACCGACTTGTTAAAATATTTTATAACACAATGTGAATGTTAAATTTCTAAAGCTTTAGATTTTAATAACGATATTACTGCTGATGGATTTTCATTGCTAAATACAAAATTTCCTGCCACAAAAGCGTCAACCCCTGCGCGAGATAATTGGTTGATATTTTTATCAAAAACACCTCCGTCTACTTCAATTAGTGCCTTTGAATTAGATTCTGATATCATTTTTTTAAGCTGTGTTATTTTGGTATAAGTTGTTTCGATAAACGATTGTCCCCCAAAACCTGGGTTTACACTCATGATTAGCACCAAATCCAAGTCTGCAATTATATGTTCTAAAACAGAAACCGGTGTATGCGGATTTAACGAAACACCCGCTTTCATGCCTTCTGCTTTTATTGCCTGGATTGTTCTGTGTAAGTGAGTACAGGCTTCATAATGCACTGTTAAAATATCCGCACCAACTTTTTTAAAATCTGAAATATATCTATCAGGCTCTACAATCATTAAATGAACATCTAACGTTTTTTTTGCATGTTTTTTAATAGCTTTAATTACCGGCATACCAAAAGATATGTTTGGAACAAAAACTCCATCCATAACATCAATATGAAACCAATCGGCTTCGCTGTTGTTTATCATTTCAATATCTTTTTGAAGATTGGCAAAATCTGCCGATAATAAAGAGGGTGCAATTATTTTAAACATAATGATTTTTTTACAAAAATAATATAAAAAAGAAAACCCTCCAGTTTGGAGAGTTTATTCTTTTTTATCCTAAATACGTTAATAATATTTTGCTTCTAGATGTGTGTTTTAACCTGCGGATGGCTTTTTCTTTTATTTGTCTAACACGCTCTCTGGTTAAAGCAAACGTTTCTCCAATTTCTTCCAAGGTCATTGGATGCTGATCGCCCAAACCAAAATACAATCTGATTACGTCTGATTCTCTTGGTGTTAATGTCTCTAGGGCACGTTCAATTTCAATTCGCAATGATTCGTGTAATAATGATTTATCCGGATTTGGAGATTCTCCAGAGCGCAATACATCGTATAAATTTGAATCTTCACCTTCAACCAATGGCGCGTCCATAGATACGTGACGACCCGAATTTTTCATAGATTCTTTTACATCACTTACGGTCATATCAAGTTTTTTGGCAATTTCTTCTGCTGATGGTGGTCTTTCTTGTTCTTGTTCAAGAAAAGCGTACATTTTATTGATTTTGTTGATAGAACCAATTTTATTAAGAGGCAAACGAACTATACGCGATTGCTCTGCCAAGGCTTGTAAAATTGATTGTCTGATCCACCAAACGGCATAGGATATAAATTTAAATCCACGTGTTTCATCAAAACGTTTCGCTGCTTTTATTAAACCTAAATTTCCTTCGTTAATTAAATCGGGTAGGGTGAGTCCTTGATTTTGATATTGTTTAGCAACAGAAACAACAAATCGTAAATTGGCTTTGGTTAAGCGCTCTAGAGCTCTGTGATCGCCGGCTTTAATTCTTTGTGCTAATTCTACCTCCATTTCGGCGGTAATTAATTCAACTTTACCAATTTCCTGCAAGTATTTATCTAACGACGCGGTTTCTCTATTGGTAACTTGTTTCGTAATTTTTAACTGTCTCATTTATGTTTTAAGGTTTCAAAAATTAAGGTGTCTGTTGCATTATACGTTAACTAACATTATTTTGTTACAATTATTGTGTAATTTTTCTGTATTTTATTTTAACAATGATTTAATAAAATATAAAAAACCCGAGTACATGGAATTGTACAGGGGTTTTAAATAGTTTATTTACTTTTATTTCTTATCCTTATCTTCTCTTGGAGGTCTTGGTAATAATGCTTTTCTTGATACTTTATCCTTTTTGTTTTTAGGGTCGATACCAAAATATTTTACCATAAACACATCTCCTATTTTAACTACATCAGCAACATTTTCTGTGCGTTCCCAGGCTAATTCTGATATGTGTAGTAAAACTTCATTACCAGGTGCAGCAGTGTATTCTACAACAGCACCAAAATCGAGTAGTTTTATCACTTTAACTTCATAGCTTTCTCCTACTTGAGGTTTAAAGATAATTGAATCTATTTTAGCGAGAACTTTTGCAATTCCATCAGGGTCAGTTCCAAGTATTTCTACTTCCCCTTTTTCGTCAACCTCATTAATTACAATAGTTGTTCCAGTAGCTTTTTGTAATTCTTGAATTACTTTACCTCCTGGACCAATTAAAGCGCCAATAAAGTTTCCAGGGATAGTGACTTTAATAATTTTTGGAGCAAATTTCTTAACGTCTGCTCTTGGTTTATCAAGAGTTTCAATTAATTTTTGTAAAATATGCAAACGACCTTCACGAGCTTGTTCTAATGCTTTCTCCATGATATCGTAAGCCAATCCTTCAATTTTAATATCCATTTGGCAAGCAGTAATACCATCGGCAGTACCTGTAACTTTAAAGTCCATATCGCCTAAATGATCTTCATCTCCTAATATATCAGATAAAACTGCCCATCTTCCAGTTTTTTCATCAGAAATTAATCCCATGGCAATACCTGAAACAGGTTTTATCATTTGTACACCGGCATCCATTAATGATAATGTTCCGGCACATACAGTTGCCATAGATGATGAACCATTTGATTCAAGTACTTCTGAAACTATACGAACTGTATAAGGACAATCAGCAGGAATCATATTTTTTAAAGCACGTTGTGCAAGATTTCCATGCCCAACTTCTCTTCTTGAAGTACCTCTTAAAGGTTTCGCTTCACCCGTTGAAAAAGGTGGAAAGTTATAATGTAAATAAAATTTTTCTTCGCCTTGTTCTGATGGAGAGTCGATTTGATTGGCTTCTCTTGAGGTTCCTAGTGTTGCTGTAGCTAATGCTTGCGTTTCTCCTCTTGTAAAGATGGCAGAACCGTGCACTCTTGGTAAATAATCTACTTCACACCAAATAGGTCTAATTTCATTGGTTTTTCTGCCGTCTAGTCTTATTCCTAAATCAAGAATTACATTTCTAACAGCTTCTTTTTGAATTTTATAGAAATACTTACTTACTAAATCACCATTTTCGAGTAATTCTTCTTCTGTAAATTGTAATTTTAAGGTTTCTTTTATTTCATCAAACTTCTCAGTTCTTTCATGTTTAGCAGTACCTTCTTTGGCAATTGCATAGCATTTGTCATAAGTAAATGCTTTTACTTTTTCAAAAATAGCCTCATCATTTTTTTCCTCTTCGTAAGTTCTAACTTCTTTTTTGCCAAAAGCAATTTGTAACTTTTCTTGAGCAGTAATTTGATTTTTAATAGCTTCATGTGCAAACTTAATGGCTTCTACCATTTCCTTTTCAGAAATTTCTTTCATCTCACCTTCAACCATAGCGATAGAATCTCTTGAAGCACCAATCATCATGTCAATGTCTGATAATTCTAATTGTGCTTTACTTGGGTTGATGATAAATTGACCATCAACACGCGCAACACGCACTTCTGAAATCAATGTTGAGAAGGGAATGTCTGAAACTGCTAATGCTGCCGATGCGGCTAATCCTGCTAATGAATCAGGCATAACTGTTTCATCATGCGACATTAACTGAATCATTACTTGAGTTTCTGCATGATAATCATCTGGGAAAAGTGGGCGTAATACACGATCTACCAATCGCATGGTTAAAATTTCGCTGTCGCTAGGACGCGCTTCTCTTTTAAAAAATCCGCCTGGAAAACGACCTGCAGCTGCAAACTTTTCACGATAATCAACAGTAAGTGGTAGAAAATCAACACCTGGGCTTGCTTTTTTTGCAGAAACTACAGTTGCTAACAACATAGTGTCTCCCATTCTAACAACAACAGAACCATCTGCTTGTTTGGCTAATTTTCCAGTTTCTATAGAAATGGATCTTCCATCTCCTAGATCAATAAATTCTTGGAATACTTTAGGAATCATAATTAATTTTTACTAATTAAACAATTGGTTTTTTGTAGTTGTGTGTTGTTACGGTTTCCAATGAAAAGTTTAATAGTACTTTTTTGTCAATAAAAAAAAGAGGCAAGTTTTTTGCCTCTTTTATGAGTTTCGAATTATTTTCTTAATCCTAATTCGCTGATAATTGCACGATATCTGTTGATATCTGTTTTAATCAAATAATCAAGTAAACTTCTTCTTTTACCTACCATTTTAACAAGGGCTTTTTCGGTATTAAAGTCCTTTTTGTTTTTTTGTAAATGTTGTGTTAAATGGTTAATTCTAAAGGTAAATAAAGCAATTTGACCTTCTGCTGACCCGGTATTGGTTTCAGACTTACCATGCGTTTTGAAAATTTCAGCTTTCTTTTCTTTTGTTAAATACATGCTAACATTAAATTTTTAATTAATAATTTTTATGTATCGATTGTAATCGAGTTGCAAAGATATAATTATTATTTTGAATTACAATTGATTGATTTAAAATACCTTTTTAAAAAATAGTTAACTTAAATTAAACCTTTTTTAAACGATTACGTCTAAACGGTATAATAACTTAAACAAAACTCCAAAATTATGAAAACATCAAAATTAAACATCGGAATTTTATCATTGTTTCTAGTAGTAGGACTTGTATTTACTAACTGCCAAGGAGACGATGAAGTTAATACGTTTGCCAATGACCCAATTTCTGTTGAAGATGCTCAGGTAGTAGCAGATGCAGATGATGTGTCTGAAGGTGTAAGTGATTTAGTAGAGCAATTATATATTGAGGATGGATTGATAGGTAGCCGTGTTGAATTTAGCAGTTTTATGCCAAATCATTGTGGAAAGAGATCGATAAAATGGAGCACCAATCAAACAATGAAAGTTGTTACTATTGATTTTGGCGATGGTTGTGAATTACCAAACGGAAACTTTGTTAAAGGAAAAATTATCATCGAATTTAATGCGAATAGAGAATTATTAATGCATAGTATAAAAGTTTCTTATGATAATTTCTATTATAATCATAAGAAAATTGAAGGAACTACTACTATCGAAAGAAAATTAGCCAATGATAACGGTAATCCGCAATCTACTGTAACGGTAGCAATTAAAATTACTTTCCCTGATGGGTTATATGTTGAGCGCTCATCTGTTAAGGTACGGGAAATGATTGAAGGTAAAGATACTATTGGTGTTTGGGGAGATAATGTGTTCTTAATTACCGGTAATTGGACTACTGTGTTTAGAAATGGCAATGTACACAAAGGAGAAGTAATTATTCCGTTAAGAAGAGAAATGGCTTGTAGATTTTTAGTGAGCGGATCTATCAAAATTCAAAAAGGAGATCGTATAGGAACTTTAGACTTCGGTAATGGAGACTGTGATAACAAAGCAACATTTACTAATGAAAATGGTGAAGTAAAAGAAATATTATTAGGAAAGAGATAATTTTTTATAACCTCCCAAAAGAAAAGCGACCACTATGGTCGCTTTTTTTATTTTCTAATCGGATTGTTTTGAATCAAATCAATATACAAATTGACTTGTTTTTTGAGGTTTTTACGTTCAACAATTTTATCTAAAAATCCGTGCTCTAACACAAATTCAGATCGTTGAAAACCTTCGGGTAATTTTTTACCTGTGGTATCTTGTACAACACGAGGACCGGCAAACGCAACCAACGCGTCTGGCTCAGCAATATTGATATCTCCTAACATAGAAAACGACGCTGTTGCCCCTCCGGTTGTTGGGTCTGTACACAATGAAATATAAGGTAAACGAGCATCTGCTAATTGTGTTAATTTTGCCGATGTTTTAACTAACTGCATTAATGATAATGAAGCCTCCATCATTCGGGCTCCACCAGATTTGGATATTATTAACAAGGGTAGTTTTTTCTTGATAGCGTATTCTATAGCACGGGCTATTTTTTCTCCTACAACACTACCCATTGAACCACCAATAAAGCTAAAATCCATGGCAGCTATAACTAAATCTTTACCATATGATTTTCCAACAGCAACTCTAATAGCATCTTTTAAGTTGGTTTGTTTGTAAGCTTCATCTAATCGATCAACATATTTTTTACTATCGCTAAACACTAAGGTGTCTTTTGATGTAAGATTTGGAAACAACTCTTTAAACTTATTGTCATCAAAAAAGATTTCAAAATACTCCTTACTACCAATTCTTACATGGTATCCGTCTTCTGGGCTTACATAAAAATTCTCACGTAATTGTTCTGTATCTATAATTTTCCCTGAAGGCGATTTATACCATAATCCTTTAGGAACATCTTTTTTTTGTTCGGTAGGAGTGTTAATTCCTTTGTCTTTTCTTTTAAACCAAAGTGTCATAAGTTTTACTTTTTGTTAAACGGGGGCAATTTAGTGAAAAATATGAAAGCTTATACAAATCACTTATAATGTGTTTACATTGTTTAAATCTTCAAACGATATTTTTAATCGTTTTTTAAACGTTTGTTCACCTTCACGCAGCCAAACTCTTGGGTCATAATATTTTTTATTAGGAACATCATCACCTTCAGGATTTCCAATTTGTCCTTCTAAATAAGCTGATTTAGATTTGTAATAATCACGTATTCCTTCCATAAAGGCGTATTGCAAATCGGTATCTATGTTCATTTTAATTACACCATATCCGATAGCTTCACGAATTTCTTCGAGTGATGAACCTGAACCTCCATGAAAAACAAAATCAACAGGATTGTTTTGTGTTTTGTATTTTTGTTCGATATATTTTTGTGATTTATCTAAAATTTTTGGTTCTAATTTTACATTTCCTGGTTTATAAACTCCATGAACGTTTCCGAAAGAAGCCGCAACGGTAAACCTATTACTTACTTTAGATAATTCTTCAAAAGCATAGGCTACTTCTTCGGGTTGTGTGTATAGTTTTGAGTTATCTACATCGGTATTGTCGACACCATCTTCTTCACCTCCTGTAATTCCTAACTCAATTTCTAGAGTCATTCCTATTTTTGACATTCTATCTAAATAGGTTTTGCAAATTTCGATGTTTTCTTGAAGTGATTCTTCAGATAAGTCAATCATATGTGAACTGAATAATGGCTTTCCATATTCTTTAAAATACTTTTCACCGGCATCTAATAAGCCATCAATCCAAGGGAGTAATTTTTTTGCACAATGGTCTGTGTGTAAAATTACGGGCACACCATAGGCTTCTGCCATTAAATGAATGTGTTTAGCTCCGGCTATAGCTCCTGCAATTGCAGCTTTTTGATTTTCATTAGAAAGTCCTTTCCCTGCATTAAAATGTGCTCCTCCATTAGAAAATTGAATGATAGCAGGCGCATTTAACTCTTTTGAAGTTTCTAAAACAGTATTTATAGTATTAGATCCTGTTACATTTACTGCTGGTAAAGCAAATTTTTTCTCCTTAGCTAATTGAAACATGTGCTGAACATCATCTCCAAATAAAACTCCTGGCTTAAATGTATATTTCATATTTTTTGTATTTTTATATTTAACAAAATTAAGAAAAAGATAATTTTTAATAGTATTTAAAATGGATAATTAATTCCAATGTTATAAACGGCATTTATAAAATTAAAATTAGAGAACCACTTATTTTCTTCTTTATAAGGTTCGTAAGTTTTAAATCCTACGTCTAATCTTAGTACTAAAAAGTTAAAATCGTAGCGCAGTCCAAATCCGCTACCAACTGCCAATTCTTTTAAAGAATTCAATCCGTTAAAACCGGATTTTGGGTTAGATAAGGATGAATTTGTAATGTCCCATATATTTCCAACATCTGTAAATAAAGCTCCTTTAAAGCTATTCAATATTTTAAAACGATATTCTAAACTAGAAATGAATTTAAGATTCCCAACATTATACTCTAGTCCGCTTCTTTCCGTTCCTGGACCTAAATCATATACTTTCCATGCGCGCATATCATTGGGTCCACCTGCAAAATAATTTCTACTGAAAGGTATTTGACTAGAATTTCCATATGGAATAGCGATGCCCAATCGGGTTCTGAACGCAATTATATTTTCGGATGATAAATCCCAAAATTTCTTGTATTCTATATCTGTTCGTGCATATTGCGCAATAGGAATTCCAAACAATTCTTTTGTTTCAGATCCCTCTTTCGATTTTGATAATAAACTTGAAAAATTACCAGCTGTAGCCAGTCTGATTTTAAAATAGGAGAAATCGTGATCGTTATAATTTTCACTAGTATTATATACATATGAATAAGCTATAAGCGGAATTAAAACATCTTCGGTAATAATATCATATCTTTTTTTAACATTTCGAGCAATTTGATATTCATCTGGATTAGTCGTTTTGAAAGTGTCGTTTATGTTATTATTATAAAACAATATGGCTGAAGTTGTTGTAATTGTTTGATTAAAATTTTCTTGTGCAATTGCAGCTAATTTTAAAAATTCTGATGAATACACATCAAAATAAGAGCTTACATTTAAATTACGAATATATTGAGCATCTAATAATTCTAATGAATGCTTTTTCTGAGGAGAATTTTCCCAAGTATAATCTATAATTCCAGTGAATTTTTGTATGTCTAATCCTATGTTTTTTTGCCAACTAGTACCCATGGTAATCTCTGTTTTGGGATACATTCTTTTAGGAACAATTGAAGAAGAATTAAAAGGTAACAAAAATTTTGGAATTCGTAGTGATGCATCAACACCAGCTTCCCAAGCATTAAAGAAATTGGCATCATTTTTAGCATCTCGTGAGGTGTTTAAAAAAGATCCTTGTAATGATAGTTTAAATATTTCAGCTCCTTTAAAAGTGTTACGATTTAAAATACTTATTTTACTTGAAATACCTAATTGTCTGATATTTGAATGCGTTATTTCAGTGCTTAATCCTAATGAGTATTTTTTTAATGGACTTAAAAAAATAGTTGCATCTAAAGTATAATCGTTGTTTTCTATATACTTTATGTCAACCAATCTAAAATTTTGAGTTGTTCTAAGGTAATTTCGGGTTAAGTCGCTATTGGTATCGCTGTATAAATTATTTTTATCGATAAAAATTGAATTGGCTAAGAACTTAGAACGGTACTTAATTTTATCGAAAGCATATATTTTAATACCCTTGTATTGTAAACTGTCTTGCAGTGCTTTTTCTTTATTTAAAAAAGAATAATCAGTAATAATATTAACATTATTTATTTTAAAAGCATGGTAAGGTTTTACAATGATACTGTCATTTTTTTCTGTAATCTGATTTTCTATTTGAAGTAAGACGTTGGTTTTGAATTGTGTATTTGTTGAATCTAGCTGGTAAAATCCAATTGAATTTTCAGAAAAATGATAAACTCCAGAGTTTCTAAATAATTTTGTTAGTCGTTTAGATTCTTCTCTAAAGTTTTCATCTCTAAATCGTTCGCCCGTTTTTAAATATGAATTCGCTTTACTTGCCATGTATAAAGAATCTAAAAAATTAGATTTGATGTCAACAAAAATACTATCAATTAAAAATGGATTGTTTTTAATTACATTATACGTAATTGTTGCTTTTTGATTTTTTTTAAGGGATTCTGTTACCGTTACCTGATTTTTAAAGTACCCTTCATTTATATAATGTAGTTTTAATTTTTGAGCCGTTAGATTGGTTTTAACTGAATCCAAAATAGTGGGCTCTTCGCCATTTTTTAAAAACCATCGATGTAAATTATTGTACGAATTTCCAATTCGGGTTACTTGTTTTTCAGAAAAGACTGAAGCAATTGTTTTGTGAGTTTTAGGGTTTTTAGCTAACCAACTGCTGTAAATAGTATCATTGCTTTTAACTCCCCAATTGTGTAAATATAACGGTAAAGGGAATCCTAAAACTTTTTGATTTGGTCTTTGAATGATGTAATCGGTTAAATTTTCATCAATACTTTTTTTGTCATCAACCTTGATAGAATTCTTAACTAATAAATACTTGTCTTTTGGCACATACTTAATAGAATTACAAGAAGTAACACCAATTAAAAGTGCTCCAAATAAAATGTATACAAGTGTTTTGTTGGTTTGCAATGATTTTGCTTTAAATTTGTTCAAAAGTAACCATTTGTATGTTATCAAAAAACAACATAAAGTTAATTAAAAGTTTAGAACATAAAAAATACAGAAATCAACAAGGCTTATTTGTTGTGGAAGGAGTAAAAAATGCTCAGGAATTTCTTAACTCAGCTTATGAATTAAGCCATCTATTTACAATTGATACCAATTTTTCTTTAGATGATACATCTAAAATTAGTTATATCTCTTACGATGAGTTGAAAAAGATAAGTTTTTTAAAAACACCTAATGTAGTTTTAGCTTTGTTTAAAGTTCCTGTTAAGCAATGTATTATAAAAGATGGTTTACTGGTTGGATTGGATTCTATAAATGATCCGGGTAATTTAGGAACTATAATTAGACTGTGCGATTGGTTTGGAATACAACAACTTATTTGTTCTGATGATACGGTAGATTGTTATAATCAAAAAGTAGTGCAGGCTACCATGGGTTCTTTAACAAGAGTAAACGTAGTTTATACTGATTTAAAAGAATTTTTAAAAACATATCAAAATCCTATTTACGGAACTTTTATGAATGGTAACTCGGTGTATTCTTCAAATCTTACATCAAATGGAATAGTTATAATGGGAAATGAAGCCAATGGAATTTCATCAGAAATTGAGAAATTAATATCTTGTAAAATATCAATTCCGTCTTATAATGATACTCATGAAACAGAAAGTTTAAATGTGGCTACCGCAACCGCAATTGTTTTAAGCGAGTTTAAACGAAGATAATTCTACTCAAAAGTTAAGTTTATAAAAACACCTCGTGTTCCTAAGAAATCAACCCTATCGGTATACCTATTTTCACTAAGTGGATTGTCGTATTTTAATTCATTGTTAATTGCAAAAACACCTCGTATTGAGGGTGAAAATTTAAAATAATACAGGTAAAAGTCAATACCAAAACCTAATTCATACATAAAGTTATGTTTTTTGAGTCTAAACTCTCCATTACTATTGTCATCTGGATTGTCTTGATTACTCGAAAAATTGTAGTCATACGCTATACCACCTATAACGTAGGGTCTAATGTTATCATACCTGTCAGTACTAAATTTTAAAAGCAGTGGTATATGTAAATATGTTCCTCCAGCTTCTCGTATACTGTCATTTAATCTTGGCGGATTATTAAAATAAAGTGTTTTTGAATTTGTTGATAAACCAGGTTCAAGTCGTAAGTTAATATTTTCGTGTAATCTTAAATCACCAATTAAACCAACATTAAACCCAACATCTTCAACCACTCTAACCGTATTAAACGGTTCTGTGTAAGTTAATTTATAACTTTTTTTATTAAGTCCCAAATAATACCCCCAATGCACTTTTTGTAAATCAAAATTAGGTAAGTATTCAATTCGGTCTCGTTGAGCCATCAACGAAGATGAAAAGAATAAGCACCCGAAAAGAAGTATTATTAGTTTAAATAATTTCATATTATTTTTTGGCACTGTAAACAGTTGCTATACCAAATGTTAACGCTTTGTAGGAAACATTATTATATCCTATCTTTTGTAGGATGTTTTTAAAATCATCGCCAAAAGGAAAGGCAGCAACACTTTCTGGTAAATAGGTATAAGCCGAATTGTCTTTGGAAACAAGTTTTCCAATTAAAGGAAGTATATACGATGAGTAAAAACCGTAGAGTTGTTTCATCGGAAATTTAGTTGGTTGAGAGAATTCTAAAACAACCAAGGTGCCAGATGGTTTTAAAACTCTTAAAATTTCTGATAACCCTTGGTTTAAGTTTTCAAAATTCCTAACTCCAAACGACACAGTAATTACATCAAATAAACTGTTTTCAAACGGTAAATTTTCAGAATCACCTTGAACCATAGTAATTAAGTGGTCTAATTTTTTCTCTGATATTTTTTTTCTACCAACTTCTAACATCCCGTTTGATATGTCTAAACCAACAATTTTCTCAGGATTTGTTTTTGACAATAAAATAGCTAAATCTCCAGTACCGGTTGCAATATCTAAAATAGTTTTAGGTTGTTCTTTTTTTACGATTTTAAGTACTTTTTTCCGCCATTGAATATCGATTCCCATCGATAAAAAATGATTTAGAAAATCATATTTTCCGGATATATTGTCAAACATTTGAGCTACTTGCTCTTTTTTTCCTGAATCCGAATCTTTATATGGTTTAACTTTTTCTGACATATTTAAAATTATCCGTTAATAGCTTTAACTGATTCAATTTTATTTGGAATCATTTGTTTTAACATGTTTTCAATTCCATTTTTTAATGTAACTGTAGATGAAGGACAACCGTTACAAGCTCCTTGTAATATAACACTTACCTGCTTAGAATCTGTGTCATACGAGTGAAATACAATATTTCCGCCATCAGAAGCAACGGCTGGTTTTACGTATTTTTCAAGTATAGCAATAACTTGTTTGCTTGTATCGTCTAAATTTTCATAATTATGAATTTCTGCAGATGATTGATTGCTTAAATTTTCTTTAATGATTTCTTGTCCGCTTTCTATAAACTTTTTAATAAATGTTCTTAATTCTGATTGAATTTCTTCCCAATTTACTGTATCATTTTTGGTTACTGAGACATAGTTTTCTGAAATAAAAACTTCATTTACAAATTCAAATCCAAACAATGCTTCGGCTAATAACGAAGTGTTTTTAGCTTCGTTTACCGATTCAAATGTAGCGCCGTTAATGGCAAGTAATCTGTTGGTTGCAAATTTCATGGTGTTTGGATTAGGAGTGCTTTCCATATAAATTTCCAATACATTGTTTTTGTACATCACTTGCTGTTGACTTTCTTTTAAATCCTCATTGATAAAGTTGACAATAAAGTCTTTAACATCTTCTTGAACCGAACTCCAATCAAAATTATCGATACTTTCTATGGCGATAAAATTGGCAGAAATCATTACTTTCCTAACAAAAGGAAATTCAAAAAGTTGCTGAGTTAACGGCGAAGCCGACGCTTCATCTACACTGTTAAATTCATGTGTTCCTCGAGTCAATACGGCATTAGACTCAAATTTAATTATAGTAGGTATATCGGTTTTTTCAATGGTAAAACTAATTGTGTTCATAGTAAAAATATTTTTGCAAAAGTAATAAAAAACGCCTCAGCTAGAGGCGTTTTAAAAAGTTTCTTGATTATCTTATAACTTAATTGTAACAGTTGCTGTTATTTTTGAATTTTCGGTTGCTAGTGATGCTGGGTTAATTTGATTGTATTGTGGGTAAAAATCGTATAACTTAGATTGATCGGTTTTACTATACGATAAGTCAATTTTAAATCCACCAAAAGTATAACCAGCCCCTAAAGAATAACCCTCAATAGATTTGCTATCCGTTGCGTTTTCATACGGACTTTTTTCTGAATGTAATCCCGCACGTAAACTCAATCTGTCAAAACGCCATTCTGTTCCAATATTTACACGTCCTACACTTTTAAAGTTGTCTTTGAAGTTTTGGTTTTCTACAGAGAAGTCAGCTCCACTTAAACGTATACCGCTATAATTTTTGTAAACATAATCCATACTAATCAAACCTTGCTTATTAAAAATATAGGCAAAACTTCCGGTAATTGTACTTGGTGTTTTTAATTTGTAATCAAAACGGTTTACACCCGAGTAATTGGTGAAAACTTGCGGTGTATTGCTGTATGTTAATCTTAAATCTTCAGCAACAAACTCTTCTGCTAATTCATACCAAACTGGAGATTGATAGGAAAGACCAAACCTGATATTTTGTGATGGTTTTGAAATTAATCCAAAACTAAAAGAAGCTCCATCGCCAACAGTTACCAATTCTTGAATCAACGAAGCATCAATGGTGTTTCCGGCTCCATCATTGTTGTATTCTTCTAATATTGATTTTTGATAAAAGTCTACATTGTAGGAATGTAATGCAAAACCAACATATAAATTATCATTGTATTGTGATGCTATAGTAAAAGAGTATTTATCATTGCTTCCCTCTGTAAAGCTGCCAAAAACTTGCTCATCAACATTTAAATACTGTTGAGTTGTATTGTTTTGATCAAATATATACGTAGCATAACCGCTATTTCCTTTAGCAATCCAATTGTTTTCAAAATCTGATGTTTTTGAATAGTTAAAACCAAAAGCAAAATTTTTCCAGTTTGCGTTTTTATTATAAGTTTCAAATACAGCAACTCCACCCATTTGTGGAAGAGTTAAATATTCATTCTCAGAAAACTGACTCTTATCGTAAAATTTTGTATTAATTGACGCAGTTCTATTTGCTAATGAAAAATTAAATTCATTATTTAAGAATACAGCAGCTCCTGCCGGGTTAACTGCAATAGCTGATAAATCGCCACCAAGTGCTCCAAATGCTCCACTTAAGGCGTTAAAACGAGCACTTCCATTGTATTCATCAACAGAAAACAAATAACCCAAATCGTTATATCCCATTGATTGAGAATATGTTATAGTTGAAATAAATATAGAACAAAGTAAAATTATTTTTTTCATCATGATAAATTTAAATTAACAATTGATTTTAATTATCGCGTCTTCTTGAAGTATTACTAGATGAACGGTTATCTGATCTGCTATCTGAAGTTGCATAATTAGAATTGGAAGATTCATATCGTGGAGCTTCATAACGTGGAGTTTCTGTTCTGTTTTCTTTCACCTTGTTTTCATTATTGCTTCTACTATAGTTTTCAGCTCTTTTGTATTCATTGTTTTCAGAAGATCTTTTTGTATAACTATTGTTTGCTGTTCTTTTATCATTAGCCTTTGAACGGTTGTAATTTTCTGATGTTTCTGATTGATTATAATTTCTCGAATAATTAGTTGAGTTAGCATTCTTAGATGAACGATCTGTATTTACACTGCGTCTATAATAATCATTGCCAGAACTTATTTCATATCGTTCATTTGTTCTATTTTGATAATAATTATCGATGTAATTATAACTTACATTATCTCGTCTTTTTCCAGACGATGTATTGCTTCTATTTCCGGAGTTCGAATTGTTAGAAGGTCTTCTATACGAATTATTCCCTTCATTTCCAGAACGTCTGTTATTGTCATAAGTTCTGTTAGAGTTGTTATAATTGTTGTTGCTTGAACGATCGCTTCTTATTTCGTTTGATGATCTTCTTGTTGAAGTTCCAATTGTTGGTCTATCAGTTCTTGAGTTTGGATAATAAGAATTTCTATTTACAGAGCTACTTCTGTTGGAGTAGTTTCTGGTGTTATAGCTATCGCGTTTTCCGTATGAGTCATAATATTTTACATGATAAACTGGTCTGTAATATCTGTTGTGATAATATGAATTATACCCCCAAGAAAATCCCCAATAAAAGGAACTTCCATAATACGGAGCATAATAACCACTGTAATAATGTGAATGGTAATACGGATAATGATATGGGTAGTAATAAGGATTATACGGGTTGTAATATGGTCTGTAATAATAATTATAAGAGTAGTAATGAGGATAATAACCGTAATAATAGTCGTCGTAATAATAACTGTTCCAATAATTTCTGTAATAATACGGCTCTACAATATTTATAGTAATATTACCAGAATACCCCCAAGGTTCTTTGTTTCTTCCATTATCTTGAACACTTGATTCATAGCCATATGTATCAATATCAGTTAAAATATCATCTTGATTAACGGACTCATATCCAGCTAATTTTCTAGCAAAAAAGTTATCATTATCATTTGATGGTTGAACTACTTGTTGTTGCTGTTTAACTTCGCGCTGTTCTTCATACACAGTATAATCGCGGGAGTTATAAATACCGTCATCATGAGAAACGTTGTAATACGATCCACAAGAATATAATCCAAATAAACTAAGAATTAACAGTATAAATGGAAAGTTTTTTGCAATTAATTGTACAGAAGTTTTCATAATCAAAACATTTTTATTGTTGAACAGCACAAAAATGGTTAGTTTTGTCAACGATTATTCAAATATAAAATTACAATATTTGTGCCAAATATAAGTTGATGGGAAATAAATTAACAAAACGAAGTGAAGATTACTCTAAATGGTATAACGATTTAGTAGTTAATGCTGATTTAGCAGAGAATTCTGGAGTAAGAGGTTGTATGGTAATTAAACCTTATGGGTATGCAATTTGGGAAAAAATGCAAGCAGAATTGGATCGAATGTTTAAAGAAACCGGACATCAAAATGCTTATTTTCCATTATTTATACCAAAATCATATTTCAGTAAAGAAGCTAGTCATGTAGATGGATTTGCAAAAGAATGTGCTGTAGTTACGCATTACCGACTTAAAAATGCAGAAGATGGAAGCGGTATCATTGTAGATCCTGATGCTAAATTAGAGGAAGAATTAATAGTTAGACCTACCTCAGAAACCATTATTTGGGACACGTATAAAAAATGGGTACAATCGTACAGAGATTTACCTCTACTTATTAATCAGTGGGCCAATGTTGTTCGATGGGAAATGCGTACACGTTTGTTTTTAAGAACGGCTGAGTTTTTATGGCAAGAAGGACATACTGCACATGCTACCAAAGAAGAAGCCATTGCAGAAGCAGAACAAATGATGAATGTTTATGCTGATTTTGCTGAAAATTATATGGCAATGCCAGTTGTTAAAGGAGTAAAATCTGAAAACGAAAGATTTGCAGGGGCTTTAGAAACCTATTGTATTGAAGCCATGATGCAAGATGGAAAAGCTTTACAAGCCGGAACTTCACACTTTCTTGGTCAAAATTTCGCAAAAGCATTTGACGTAAAATTTACCTCTAATGAAGGAAAGCAAGAATATGTTTGGGCAACATCTTGGGGTGTTTCAACTCGATTGATTGGGGCCTTAATTATGACCCATTCTGATGATAATGGACTTGTATTACCTCCAAATTTAGCTCCAATTCAAGTAGTTATTGTGCCTATCCACAAAACAAAAGAGCAATTAGATTTAATAACAGAGAAAGTTTCAATAATTATTAAAGATTTAAAATTAAAAGGAATTTCAGTAAAATTTGATTCAAGAACAACGCAATCTCCTGGCTGGAAATTTGCAGAATATGAGTTAAAAGGTGTACCTGTTAGAATTGCAATTGGCCCTAGAGATTTGGAAAATGGAACACTTGAAATTGCTCGAAGAGATACACTAGAGAAAAAAGTAATTTTTATTAATGAAACTGTTTTATATGTTGAAGCATTGTTAAAAGAAATTCAGGAATCGTTATTTCTAAAAGCTAAGCATTATAGAGATTCACATATTACAGAAGTATCTACTTTTGATGAATTTAAAAGGGTATTAGAAACTAAGGGAGGATTCGTTTCTGCTCATTGGGATGGATCAAAAGAAACAGAAGAAAAAATAAAAGAATTAACCAAGGCAACAATACGTTGTATACCTTTAAATACTGATATTCAGAGCGGATTTTGTGTGTATTCTGGAAAGGAATCTGCACAAAAAGTTTTATTTGCAAAAGCGTATTAAAAATTTTTAAAATAAATTTTGACAAATAAAAAATAGGTGTATCTTTGCACTCGCAATGTGAAAATGAAACACAATGGCCCGTTCGTCTATCGGTTAGGACGCCAGGTTTTCATCCTGGTAAGAGGGGTTCGATTCCCCTACGGGCTACAAAATTTAAGAATTTAAATTAAAGTTAAAATGGCAAATCATAAGTCGGCATTAAAAAGAATCAGAAGCAACGAGGCAAAACGTTTAAGAAACAGATATCAGCATAAAACTGCTAGAAATGCTGTTAGAGATATACGTGCTTCGGTTGATAAAGCGTTTGCCGAAGGTAAATTACCTGCTGTAATTTCAATGCTTGATAAATTAGTTAAGAACAACATCATTCATAAAAATAAAGCTGGAAATTTAAAATCTAGTTTAATGAAACAAGTTGCTTCGATGTAATTGAAGAAAAGATAAAAAAAAAGAGCGTTTAAAAACGCTCTTTTTTTTTACCATTCATACACCTTATTAGCATCTAATTTCACGAAAATAAATAGTAAAATTGTAAATCCAAGAAATGCAGATCCGCCACCGCTAAAAAATGGTAGGGGAATGCCAATTGTGGGAAGAACACCTATTACCATGCCAATATTAATAGTAAAGTGCAGAAAAAATATGGATGCAACACTATAACCATAAATTCTGCTAAACTTGTTTTTCTGTCGTTCAGCCAGTACCAATATGCGAAGTAAAAATGCCGTAAAAATAAGTATAACAAGGGAGCTTCCTAAAAACCCCCACTCTTCTCCAATGGTACTAAAAATATAATCGGTATCTTGTTCTGGAACAAATTTTCCTTTAGTTCTATCACCAAACATAAATCCTTTTCCTGTAAACCCACCGGAGCCTATGGTTAAAACAGATTGGTTGGTGTTATATCCAATACCTTTTGTATCGGTTGTTTGTCCTAAAATTACCATAAAACGATCTCGGTGTCGTTGTTCAAATACATTGGTTACAATATAATCAACACTTAAAATAAACATTGAAGAAAACAGTAAAATGATAAAAAGACCTCCGCCAAATCTGCTAAATTTTCTCTTTTTTATGAAATAAAGGTAGAACGATGCCAAAATTAAGAAAACAAGCAGGGAAATTAGCATTGGAATTTTTCCAAACAAAAGTGTTGTTACAAAAAGTAGTATTGCCAACAATCCAAAAAAGATATAATACCAAGGTAACCCTTCTCTATAAAAGACAAAGAAGAAAGCCGCATATACAAGTGCTGAACCTGGGTCTGGTTGTAAAGAAATCAATATAGCTGGTATAAGAACTATTAGAAATATTTGCCATTGATAATGTAATTTTCTTAGATCAAAATAATTTTCACTTAATATTTTTGAAACCGTTAAAGCAGTTATTGCTTTTGCAATTTCTGAAGGTTGCAAGTTAAAAGATCCAAATGAATACCATGAAGTTGCGCCGTTAATGTTTTTACCAAAAACAAATAATCCGGCTAAAACTATCAATATAAAAACGTAAGTTAATGTTGCGAATCGTTCAAATATTTTCGCTTCTAAAAAGAAAATTATAATAACTGTAGGTATACTTATTCCAACCCAAAGTAATTGTGTGCCAAATCTTGAACTTAAACTTAAGGCATCAAATTGAGCACTTGTAGATGAAACAGAAAAAATATTTAATAATCCTAATACAACTAAGATTAAAAACAGCAGAATCAATATAAAATCTGCTCCGTAAAAAATATTATTTCGTAGCTTTCTCAAAACTTGTTAATGAAAATAATTGTTTTTGATATTCAAAAGCTAAACTTTTTTCAAACATAGCTTGTTCAATAAAAGGTCTGCTAATATTGCCTGTAAGGTATTTTTCTATCATCAAACTGGCTATTGGAGCAGCTATGGTTGCCCCAAAACCACCGTTTTCTACAAATATTGCAATAGCAATTTTAGGATCATCTTTAGGTGCAAAAGCCACAAAAATAGAATGATCTTCAAATTGTACTTTTCTACCGTTTATGCGTTTAAAGTTTTCTGCAGTTCCTGTTTTTCCACACATTTGAATAGTTTCCATACGTGAATATCGCGCTGTACCAATTTCAAAAACTTGAAACATACCTTCTATAATTGGATCAAAATGTTTAGCATCTATTGTTGTAATATGCTTTTGATTAAATTTAGTAAAAGGATTATTCTCTACCTTTTTTAAAATATGTGGAGTATAGTAAAACCCTTTGTTAGCTATAGCAGCAGTTAAATTTGCTAATTGAATTGGTGTTGTTAAGACTTCGCCCTGACCAATTGCATTTGAAATGGTAGCAGTAGATTTCCAGTTGCCATTTTTATAGTTTTTGTTATAATATTCTGATGTTGGAATTAATCCTTTTCTGCCAATAGGCAAATCATATCCTAGGTATTCACCTAGTCCAAAACTTTTTAAATGATTACTCCATACATCAATACCCATAGATGGTGTTTTATATTTTTCAATGGTTCTTCTGTAGGTATTTGCAAAGTACGCATTGCATGATTTATAAATAGCCATTTCTAATTTAATAGGATAATTTACCACATTGCAATGACAAGCCATAAATGCTCTTGAACTTGAACCATATTGATACCCGTGATAGCAATAAAAAGATGATTGAGGAGTAATAACACCCTCTTGAAGACCAATTAATGCATTTACAATTTTAAAAGGTGAGCCAGGTGGATATTGAGCTTGTAATGCTCGGTCATACATAGGTAAATTGTACTTGTCTCCAAAAAGTTTAACAGAATTTTTAGATCGATCTTTGCCAACCATTAAATTAGGATTGTAGGTAGGAGTAGAAATTAAGGACAAAATTTCACCAGTTTTAGGATCAAGTGCAACAATACCACCGCGTTTATTTTGCATAAGCTTTTCGCCGTATTGTTGTAATTCAATATCCAAGGTTAAGGTAATGTCTTTCCCAGCTTCTGGAAGTGAATCAAAAATTCCTTCTCTAAAAGATCCAATTTCTCTGTTGAATCTGTCTTTTTGAATAAATTTCATCCCCTTTTTACCCCGTAGAATTTCTTCATATTGTTTTTCAATGCCTTGAGTTCCTATTAGTTCTCCTGCTTGATAATACGGATTGGATTCTATTAAAGATTCATTAACCTCGCTAATATACCCTAAAACATTGGCAGCAGAATTTACTACGTAATCGCGCTGCGAACGACTTTGGATATAAAACCCTTTAAACTTATACATCTTTTCTTGGATGTATGCATATTCATCTTTCGATATTTGATTTAAAAAAACTGATGGTAAATAAGGAGAATATATCCGAGCTTTATCAATTTTTTTTTGAAAATCAGCTTTATCAATTTGTAATAAACTGCAAAATTCTAATGTGTCTAATTCTTTTACTTCGCGCGGTATAACCATGATATCATATGATGGTTGATTAGCGGCCAGTAATTTTCCGTTTCTATCAAATACATAACCTCGTTCTGGATATTCATACTTTACGCGTACAGCAGAATTGTTAAACGGAGAAATTCTGTATTCTTCATTAATAACCTGTATATAAAATAAGCGTGTGATAAAAATTACACATACAATTATAATAAAATAGAAAAGTAACTTGCCCCGTTGCATTTATTTTTTACTGTTTACAAAAAGGTAATATCCAAAAGTAACTATTAACAAAGTAAAAATAGAGGAAAATATAGTTCTTTTTATTATAGGCCAAATTGCATTTATATCAAAGTACTCAAGACCAAACATCAAAAAATGATGGATTAAAATTAGTATAAAAAAATAGAAAATTAACTTGTCAAAAGAAATAGTATTAAGTTGAAAACTAATGTATTCTGATTCAAATTTTCTGAGAATCAATCGAACAAAAGTTAATCTAAAGTAAGCTATAAATAATAAAGAAGCTGCATGAACACCGCCCGAATCGGCAAAAAAATCTAACGATAACCCTAGTAAAAAACTTGAAATAAGCAATAAACTTCGCTCTTTTCTATATGGAAATAGAATTATATATGCTATGTAGGGGAATGGATTTAAATATCCAAATAAATTAATATTGTTAAAAATCAGGATTTGAAAAAAGAGCAATCCTATAAAAAGCAATATGTTATTGATAATCGGATTATTCATTGAGTTTTTGCTCTAATTTTTCTATTTCTTTTTTATTAATATTATTTACTACATAAACAAAACCTACATTGCTTAAATCGGCAAAAAGTAAAATATTAATGCTTTCGTAATAATTATTTCTAAGTTTAAAATCCTTTATTATTCCAACAGGTATTCCCTCTGGAAATAAAACTGATTTTCCGCCAGTAATTATGGTATCTCCAATTTTTAATGAAGCACGTCTAGGAAAGTCTAATAATTGTGTTTCTTCATAAGTTCTTCCATCCCAAACCATTGTTCCAAAATGACTGCTGTTTTTAACACCTACATTTATTTTAGAATGCTCGTGTAATATAGAAATTATAGTTGCAAAATTTGATGAAACGTCTTTAACCACACCCATAACACCGTTGGGTAAAATTACCCCCATATCTTTATAAATACCGTGTTTATGACCTTTATTTATAGTGAGGTGATTGTTTCGATTGGAATAGTTGTTATTGATAACTTTTGCAACAATGTAATTGTATTCTTGATGGTAAATAGTGTCATTTACCTGTTGTATTAAACTGTCTAAGGAATTGTTTTTTATTGAAAGCAAATTTCTGAGGTAAGCATTTTCTTCGGCAAGTTTTTGATTTTCAATGGTTAAACTAAAATAATCTTTAATGGAACTCGATTTGGTATATATATTACCAACAATAGCATTAGACGAAGAAACAATTTTACTTTTATGATACGAATGATTTTGAATAACTAAAATAAGAGCTACAATTTCAAGCAACAAAAACAATAGAAGGTATCGATTCCTTAATAAAAAACTTATAATTTGTTGCATTTGAAACTATCTATTTTCGCTATTTCATTAAGATGTTTTTGTATTTTTCAATGTCTTTCAACGCCAATCCAGTGCCTCTTACAACTGCTCTAAGCGGATCTTCTGCAACATATACAGGTAAATCTGTTTTTCTAGAGATACGCTTATCTAAACCACGTAACATAGATCCTCCTCCAGCTAAATAAATACCAGTATTGTATATATCTGCTGATAATTCAGGTGGTGTTTGCGATAAGGTTTCCATAATTGCATCTTCAATTCGCAAAATACTTTTATCTAAAGCTTTGGCTATTTCTCTATACGATACCTGAACTTGTTTTGGTTTTCCGCTTAACAAGTCGCGACCCTGTACCAGCATATCCTCTGGCGGTGCATCTAAATCTTCAGTAGCAGCCCCAATCTGAATTTTTACATTTTCTGCTGTTTTTTCTCCAATCGATAAGTTGTGTTGCGTTCGCATAAAATAGGCGATGTCAGCAGTAAAAACATCACCGGCAACTTTTATAGATTTATCGCAAACTATACCTCCCAATGCAATAACTGCAATTTCAGTAGTTCCGCCTCCAATATCAATAATCATATTTCCTTTGGGTTGCATGGTGTCAATACCAATACCAATTGCAGCCGCCATTGGTTCGTAAATTAAATAAATTTCTTTAGCATTCATATGCTCTGCAGAATCTCTAACTGCTCTTTTTTCTACTTCAGTAATCCCGGATGGGATACAAATAACCATGCGTAAAGAAGGAGCAAAAAATTTGTTTTTAATAGAAGGAATGTTTCGTATAAATTCCTTTATCATTTCTTCAGATGCCTGGAAATCTGCAATTACACCGTCTTTTAGTGGTCTAATTGTTTTTATGTTTTCATGGGTTTTACCTTGCATTAAGCTGGCATCTTTTCCAACAGCAATAATTTTGCCTGTTGTGCGATCGCGAGCAACAATCGATGGAGCATCAATAACTACTTTACCATCGTGAATGATTAAGGTGTTTGCAGTTCCTAAATCAATCGCAATATCTTCGGTCATAAAATCGAAAAAACCCATATATATACTTAATTTTTAATTTTTTAAAGTGATTGCAAAGTTAATAAAATTAATGTTTAAAATGACGAATTCCGGTTACGACCATCGACATTTTATTTTCGTCGCAAAAAGTGATGGATAACTTATCATTTATAGATCCTCCTGGTTGTATAACTGCTTTAATATTTTCATTATTCGCAATTTCTACACAGTCAGGAAACGGGAAGAATGCATCACTGGCCATAACAGCGTTGGTTAAGTCAAAATTAAATTGTTTAGCTTTGTTAATTGCTTGATTTAAAGCATCAACTCTGGATGTTTGACCCGTACCGCTGGCAATTAATTGTTGGTTTTTAGCTAAAACTATGGCGTTTGATTTGGTGTGTTTACAAATTTTTGCTGCAAATATTAAATCTAATTTTTCATCAGATGTAGGTTCTATTTTAGTTACCGTTGTTAAATCGGATAAATTCTCAGTTTTTAAATCTTTTTCTTGATATAAAACTCCGTTTAATGCAGTTCTGTATTGATTTGTTGGTAATTCAAATGATTTTTGAATAAGTAAAATTCTATTTTTTTTGGATTTTAAAACAGCTAAAGCCTCATCATCAAAACGTGGAGCAATTAAAATTTCAAAAAATAATGAATTCATTTCTTCTGCCGTAGCTTTATCTAAGGTAGCATTTGCAATTAAAACGCCTCCAAAAGCAGAAATAGGATCACCTGCTAACGCATCAGTATATGCTTCTATAATAGTACTTCTAACGGCTAAACCACAAGCGTTGTTGTGTTTCAAAATAGCAAATGTCGGTTTGTCGAATTGAAATTCAGACATTAGATTTATGGCAGCATCAACATCTAATAAATTGTTATACGATAATTCTTTACCGTGAATTTGATCGAAAAATGTTTCAAGATTTCCAAAATAAAAACCTTTTTGATGTGGATTTTCTCCGTAACGCAATTCTTTATGTGTAGTATAACTTTCTTTAAATGAAACACCTTCATAAAGGTATTTGAAAATAGCCGTATCGTAATGACTTGATTGATTAAATGCTTGAGCAGCATATATTTTACGTTGTTCTATGGTTGAAATGCCATTTTGAGTGTTTAATAAATTCAAAAAATCAGCATATTGATTTCTGGATGAAATGCATAAAACATCTTTATAATTTTTAGCTGCAGCACGTATAAGAGAAATTCCGCCAATATCAATTTTTTCAATAATTTCTTGTTCAGTTGCGCTAGCGTTAACTGTTTCTTCAAAAGGATATAAATCAACAATTACAATATCTATAGAAGGTAAATTGTATTTTTCAATTTCTAGCTGATCAGATTCATTAGACCGTCTGTTCAAAATTCCGCCAAAGATAGCCGGATGCAATGTTTTTACACGTCCACCTAAAATTTCTGGGAAATTGGTAACTGAATCTACAGCAGTTACAGGAATATTTAACTCCTTAATAAAATTTTCTGTTCCACCGGTAGAATAAAGTTTAACTCCAAGTTCATGAAGTTTTATGACAATAGGTGCTAAACCATCCTTGTAGTATACCGAAATTAATGCTGATTTTGCTTTGATAGAAGTGTTCATTGAGTTGGTTTTGGAATTGTTACAAAGCTACAAAACCAAGTATAAAAAAGTCCTTAATTAAGGACTTTTATAAAAATTTTATGAACTAGTTTTTAACAATTGTTCTTGATGATTTTTGAGAAATTTGGAAAAACCTTTTTCCCAATCATCAAGAAATTCATTTAATTCATCAATAAATTGTTGTTCTTTTTCGGGTCTATTTATGGTAAGATGAAGTACAATATGTTCTCTTACAGGTGGAAAACCTGTTGAAAATGTCCAAGCTAATGCGTTGGGACATTCTAACAAAGCAAACCGAACGCCTCCTTTAATTAAATCGCGTTTTAAAGTGAATTCTTCCCAAATTCCGGTAATATTTGCAGTATCACCGGCATAATCTATTACAAATAATGACTCTATAATAAAATTTATGTTTTCAAAAGTCAACAGATTTTGTAATTCGCTTTCGGTTGATTTTATATCGATGATTCTAAAAAATTCCATTAGTTAAATGTTTAATTTGGCTACTTGCTCGCAAACATATTCTAATAATTCTTCATCTTCAGTAACAAAAGGTGCAATGTGGTGTGAATCGATATCAATTTGACCAATATTTACACCTTTTTTAAAAATTGGCACAACAATTTCACTTTTAACATCAAATCCGCAAGAAATATAATTATCTTGTTCGGTAACATCCTGAACTACAAAGTTTTGATTTGATAATGCTACTTGTCCACAAATGCCTTTTCCAAACGGAATAATTGTGTGTTCGGTTGGTTTACCTGCAAATTGTTTTAAAATTAATTCTTTTTTATCTCCGTTGGTAAAGTAAAATCCAACCCAATCATAATATGAAACAGCGCTTTTTAAGTAATCGCAAATTTGTTGTAAAATTTCATCAACATGTAAAGGTTGCTGCGTAATGACCAAAATATCTTTTTTAAGTTGAGTAATATTCATTGGTTTCGTTATTTTTATATAATAATTCAGCAAAGTTAAGATTCTGCATGTTGAAAAAATACAAAAATATTATTTTATTTCTCATCAAGTTTTTGGGGTCATATGCCATAATGTTGGTTTTATATTCATTTTATTTAAGTAATTCACAAAATACAACACTTAAATATACGTGCGATCCTATAACTCAAAAAGTAGGAAATAAATCGGTATCATTTTTAAAATCTATGAATATCGATGCGCAGGTTTTGCAGCATCAATCAGAAAAGTCGATGAAGCTTTTTATAAATAATCGATATGTAGCAAGGGTTGTAGAAGGCTGTAATGCTATGAGTGTAATTATTTTGTTTATAGCATTTATAATAGCTTTTTCGGGTACTTTTGTTAAAACCTTACTTTATATATTGGCGGGTGTCTATATGATATTTTACATAAACATAGCACGAATAGCGCTTATTGCGGTGGCTATTTTTTACTATCCAGAATACAGCGATTTTCTTCATCAAATTGTTTTTCCGTTAATTATTTACGGTACAACATTCCTGCTTTGGGTTATTTGGATTAACTTTTTCTTAAAAAAGAAACACGATGCTTAAAGGATTTAGAATTGGATTAATTGTGCTTTTAATTGGTTTTCTTATAGGCATGAGAAGTATTGCTGATAATTTTTTTTATGATCCGTTAGTTAAGTTTTTTAAGGGTGAATATTTGTACAATTCTTTGCCAGAATTTAATTATGTTAAGTTGTTTTTAAATGTCTTTTTGCGATACTTTCTAAATTCAATAATTTCTTTAGCAATTATGTATCTGATTTTTCTTAAAAAAGACATTGTTGTTTTTTCAGCGTTTATATATTTATTCGGATTTTTATTTTTTGCGATGCTGTATTATGTATTACTTGTAAATTACATAAATGAGCAATATTTAATTCTTTTTTATGTAAGAAGAATTTTAATTCAGCCAATGCTAATTTTGTTGTTAATTCCGGCGTTTTATTATTTTAAAAAAACAGAAAATTAACATTTTAACACTATCTTAATTGAGATTTATTAAAAAAAGAGTAATTTTGTGCCTGAATGAAATGTATTAGTTATAAAATAACAGCCATTTTTCTAGCACTTAACTTAGTGTTTTCTACCATTTCATATGCAGTTGAGAAACATGAGTGTGGTGGTAAAATAACCGATGTAAAATTTTTTGGTGAATCTGATAAATGTTCGCCTTTGATGGAAATGGAGGTATGTGAAATTCATTCTGATAAAACGTTGAGTTTTAACAAACAGATTTGCTGTAAAGATTTAAATCAGATAATTCAAAGCACAATTGTAATTGAAAAATCAACTAAAAATGTTGATATACAGGTTCTTACGCAAGTTACAATTATAATTAGCAAGCTGTATTTATTTGAAGGCTTAGCAGAAAATATAATACCCTTTCAATATTATATTCCCCAGAAAATTATAACGGATATCCCCGTTTTGTATCAAACATTCTTAATTTGATTTTATAAACATCGTATTGTTGATTTTCGTGCTGTCTTGGCATAAAATTGTTTATCAATATATTAATTTATAAAACTCAAAATATGTTTAATAAACTTGTAAAATATTTTTTAGAAAACAGGCTCATTACCATGATATTTCTAATCACTTTTATAGTGTATGGAATGGTGACTATGCCTTTTAATATCGATACCGGATTTATACCGCGTGATCCGGTACCTGTTGATGCAATTCCAGATATTGGAGACAATCAACAAATTGTTGCCACCGAATGGATGGGGCGATCTCCTAAAGACATTCAGGATCAAATAACCTATCCTTTAACCTCTTCATTACTAGGGATTCCAGGTGTAAAAACCATTCGAAGTACTTCCATGTTTGGGATGTCTTTTATTTACATCATTTTTGAAGATGATGTGGAATTTTACTGGAGTAGGTCGCGAATTTTGGAAAAACTTAACTCTCTTCCTCCTGGAACCTTACCGCAAGGCGTTCAACCCAATTTAGGTCCAGATGCAACGGCTTTAGGCCAGATTTATTGGTATACCTTAGAAGGTAGAAATCCAAAAACCGGCGAACCTAACGGCGGTTGGGATCCGCAAGAATTAAGAACAATACAAGATTTTTATGTAAAATACGGATTATCTACAGCTAAAGGGGTTTCTGAAGTTGCTTCTGTTGGTGGATTTGTAAAAGAATATCAAATAGATTTAAATCCTGAGGCACTTAAAGCATACAATGTTTCTGTGATGGAAGTGATGAATGCTGTAAGTAAAAGTAATCTTGATATTGGTGCAGAAACTATAGAACTAAATCAAGTAGAATATATAATTCGTGGTCTTGGATACATCAAAAATTTAAACGATGTAGAAAATTCTGTTGTAACTGTTAGAAATAATATTCCTGTTCGCATAAAGGATATTGCCAAAGTTTCATTTGGTCCAGGAACGCGTAGAGGCGGCTTGGATAAATCTGGAGCAGAAGCCGTTGGAGCAGTGGTGGTTGCCAGATTTGGATCTAATCCGATGGAAGTTATTGATAATGTTAAAGATAAAATTAAAGAACTGGAAGCCGGATTGCCTCAAAAAACATTGGCAGACGGAACCGTTTCTAAAGTTACTATTGTGCCATTTTATGACAGAACTGGACTCATTAAAGAAACCATTGGTACACTGGAATCTGCTTTATCACATGAAATTCTCATCAGTATTATTGTGATTATCGTTTTGGTAATGAATTTAAGAGCATCTTTTGTAGTTGCCGGTTTATTGCCAATAGGTGTTTTAATGACTTTTATTTTAATGAAATTTTTTGGCATCGATGCCAATGTAGTAGCCCTATCGGGTATTGCAATTGCTATTGGTGTAATGGTTGATGTTGGTATTATAGATGTTGAAAATATATTAAGGCATTTAGAAATGCCTCAGAATAAAGGTGTTAGGGGTAAAGAATTGTTAAAAGTTGTGTATGATGCAACTACTGAAGTACGCGATGCCGTAGTAACCTCTATAGCTACAACCATAGTAAGTTTTCTTCCTGTTTTTGCCATGGAAGCTGCAGAAGGTAAGTTGTTTCATCCGTTAGCATTTACCAAAACGTTTGCGCTTTTAGCAGCCTTTGTATTAGGAATTGTGGTCTTGCCAACCTTGGTTTATATTTTATTCGATATTAAATTCAATACTAAAAAAATAAGTAAAGTTTGGAATGGATTTTTAATAGCATCCGGAATTGTTTCCTTTTTTATTTGGTTTTCATGGCCGGTATTGGCATTGGTGGCTATCGGTTTTAATAATTTATATCAGTATAAATGGAGTGATGAACGAAAAGAGTACAAAAACTATATCAATATTGCAATTACCATTTTAGTTGCCTTGTATTATTTGTCGCATGAATGGTTACCACTTGGTGCTCACAATAGCTTATTAATCAACTTTATTTTTGTAGCGGTAATTGTTTTTGGTATTCTAGGTGCTTTATTATCAATGGTTTATTTTTACGAACCAATTATTCGTTGGGCTTTAATTAACAAGAAGAAATTCTTGATGTTACCTTTAATTACCATATTATTTGGTGGATTAATATGGTTTGGATTTGAAAAAACTTTTGGTTTTATAGGTAATGGTTTTGAGAAAGTTGGTTGGAAATCAGTAAAACAAACATCCTTTTGGGAATACAGTACATCAAAGTTTCCTGGTGTAGGTAAAGAATTTATGCCATCATTAAATGAAGGATCTTATTTATTGATGCCAACCAGTATGCCTCACACCAGTATTGAGAAAAATTTAGAATATGTAAAAGCTTTAGATAAGCGATTAAATGTGATTCCTGAAGTTGATGTATCGGTAGGTAAATGGGGTCGTGTAAATTCTGCGCTAGATCCGGCTCCGGTTCAAATGTTTGAAAATACCATCAACTATAAATCAGAATATATATTAGATGAAGATGGTCAACGTCAGCGATTTAAAGTTGATAGAGATGATAATTATGTGTTAAAAGGCGGAAAAAAATACAATCCGAGAAAAGAAGCTTTTAGAGTAATTCCAGTCGATAGTTTAATTGTTGATAAGGATGGTGAGTATTTTAGACAGTGGAGACCTGAAATTAAAACTCCAAATGATATTTGGGATGAAATAGTAAAAGTCTCTAATTTACCGGGATTAACATCGGCGCCAAAATTACAACCTATTGAGGCCAGATTGGTTATGCTTTCAACCGGAATGCGTGCTCCTATGGGATTAAAAGTTTATGGTCCAGACTTGGCAAGTATCGAAGAAGCTGGTTTTCAATTTGAACAAGCTTTAAAAGATGTACCTTCGGTAAATGCACCTTCTGTTTTTTACGATAGAGCAGTTGGTGCCCCTTATGTTGAGATTAAACTTAATCGAGAAGCCATGGCACGTTACGGAATGAATGTAAGTGATGTGCAAGAAGTTTTAGAAGTAGCAATAGGTGGAATGTCGTTAACTACATCAGTTGAAGGGCAAGAACGGTTTCCAATTCGTGTACGTTATGCAAGAGAATTGAGAGATAATCCAGAAGAATTAGGAAGAATTTTAGTTCCTTCTATGAATGGAGTTCAAATTCCGTTAAAAGAAATTGCCGATTTAAACTATACCAAAGATGCGCAAATGATTCGCAGCGAAGACACCTTTTTACTAGGTTATGTAATTTTTGATAAGATAGGTGGAAAAGCAGAGGTCGATGTTGTAGAAGAAGCTTCTAAAATATTGGAAGCTAAAATTGCTTCAGGAGAAATTGAATTGCCAAAAGGTGTTACTTATAAGTTTGCAGGAAATTACGAGCAACAGGTTAGAGCCACAAAACGCTTATCCATAGTAATTCCAATCAGTTTACTTATCATATTGTTATTGTTGTATTTTCAGTTTAAAACCATAATTGCATCCATGATTCACTTTTCAGGTGTATTTGTTGCGTTTGCTGGAGGTTTTATAATGATATGGCTTTACGGACAAGATTGGTTCTTAAATTTTGAAATATCAGGCATCAATTTAAGAGACATGTTCCAAATTCATCCCATCAATTTAAGTGTAGCTGTTTGGGTTGGATTTATTGCACTATTTGGTATTGCTACCGATGATGGTGTTATGATGGGGACTTATATTCATCAAACTTTTGAAGAAAAAAAACCATCAACTGTACATGAAGTAAGAGAAGCTGTTGTGGAAGCAGGAATGAAGAGAATTAGACCAGCAATGATGACTACTGCCACAGCAATTATTGCTTTATTGCCAATTTTGTCATCAACAGGTAAAGGATCGGATATTATGGTTCCAATGGCGATTCCAACCTTTGGTGGAATGGTAATTCAGGTAATGACCGTGTTTGTTGTTCCCTTATTTCAATCAATTTGGAGAGAATGGGCTGTAACAAGAGCAGATTTTGATAAAAACAATCTTTAATCAGTACAATCATGAAAATAAAAAAGATACTAGTGTTGTTAACTTTAATGGTTAGTTTCACAAATACACATAGTCAAAATGACGATACTTTAGAAAAGTATTTCCAAGAAGCTGTAAAGAATAATCCAACAGTAAATCAAAAATTTGCAGAATTTAATGCTGCTTTACAATTGATACCACAAGTTGGAAGTTTACCTGACCCCGAATTTAGTGCTGGCTTTTTCTTAAAACCGATGGAATTGTTGGCTGGAAATCAAGTAGCAGATTTAAGATTGATGCAGATGTTTCCGTGGTTTGGAACGCTTAAATATGCTAAAGACGAAATGAGTTTAATGGCTAAAGCAAAATTTGAAACTTTTAGAGATACAAAGTTTCAGGTAATGTTAGAAGTTCAACAAGCCTATTACGAGCTCTATAAAGTACAGAAAGACATCGAAATCTCACAAAGGAATTTAGAGATATTAAATACTTTAGAGCGCTTATCGTTAATCAAATTTAAAACAGGAAGTATTACAGGAACTAGCAACAATATTCCAAAAAGAAGTGCTGCTAATATATCAAGTTCAAATACAGGAGGAGGTATGCAAGGCATGGGAGGAAACTCATCATTACCAACCAGTAATAATACCGCAATGAGCAGTGGTAGCATGAGTAATAGCAGTATGCCAACAAACAGTTCATCTGGTTTGGCCGATTTATACAGAATTCAGATTGAAATTGGTCAATTAGAAAATGATATTGAATTGTTAAAAAATCAAAAGACTACTTTTACAGCTCTGTTTAATAATGTATTGAACCGAGAACCTAAGTCTTTGGTTATAATTCCAGACACCCTAGTAAAGCAAAACTTAACTGTACAACTTGAAGGTGTTTTAGACAGCATTTTGGTAAAAAATCCAATGTTGTCTATGTTAAATTTTGAAAAACAATCGCTGGATGCTAAAAAAGAAATGGTAACCAGAATGGGATATCCTATGGTTGGTTTGGGTATAAATTATGCTGTAAATAAGAAAAATCCGATGTCAACATTGGAAATGAATGGTGAAGATATGATTATGCCTATGGTATCAGTTACAATTCCTATCTACAGAAAGAAATACAATGCCATGAAAAAGGAAGTAGATAAGATGAAAGAAGCAACAGAATTTCAATACCAAGCAACTGAAAATAATTTAAAAACAGCATATTTTGAAGTTGTTCAAAATTATCTGGATGCCAGCAGGCGCATAGAATTGTATGCAAAGCAATCATCATTAGCAAATCAATCATTAAGTATTATGATTAAAAATTATTCAGCATCGGGAACTGGATTAACAGACCTTTTACTAATTCAACAACAAACCTTGGATTACGAGTTAAGACAAATACAAGCAGTAGCAGATTATAACATAGCAATAGCCAAATTAAACAGAATGATGGTCTATTCGCAAATTCAATTTTAAGCAGTATGAAAATTAAAGCAAATCAATATACAAAGTACATCCTATTTTTAATTGTAGGATTGTTTTTAGGATGGTTATTTTTTAGTTCATCAGGAGGTGATGCAGCCAAAGGAAATAAAACTGAGAAAAAAGAAGCTGAAGTGTGGACATGTTCCATGCATCCACAAATTAAAGTAGACAAATTTGGAAAATGTCCGTTATGTGGTATGGATTTAATTCCGTTAAGCACATCGGGTTCTGGATCTGGAATCGATCCGGATGAAATTCATTTTACAAAAGAAGCGGCCATGCTTTCTAATGTAATGACTACAA
>JAGXRT010000094.1 GCA_018335575.1 Bacteroidota bacterium
TTTAGAAATTACTTAAAAAAATCATTTACAGTAAAATCTGAAGAGTTGTTAATCGACAAGGCTCAATTATTAACGTTAACAGCGCCGGAAATGACTGTCTTGATTGGAGGTATGCGTGTTTTAAATACTAATTACAACCAATCTAAACACGGGGTTTTCACCAACAATCCTGAAGTTTTAAGCAATGATTTTTTTGTAAACCTTTTGGATATGCGTACCGAATGGATACCAACAGATGATACGAAGGAAATTTTTGAAGGACGGGATCGAAAATCTGGAAAAGTTAAATGGACCGCAACACGAGTTGATCTTGTTTTTGGGTCAAATTCTGAATTAAGAGCGCTTGCTGAAGTTTATGGTACACATGATGCAAAAGAAAAATTTGTACACGATTTTATTGCCGCTTGGAACAAAGTGATGAACCTGGATCGATTTGATTTAAACAACTAATGAATTAAGCACTATTTAATTAACTGCTTAACATCATTTAAAAAGAAATTTAATTGATTGTATAGTTAATTAATATAATTATGAATATCAGGGAGTTTATTAGTAGGTTTATAGTAACATTTACTATAGCATTCATCGTACTTGTAGTAATAAGTATAAGTTGGAATTATTTTATAAAACAGTTGTATTGGACCATAGATTGGAAAACGTGTTTCAGTTTGTCGCTATTTCTGGCCATTATACTACCGTTGAGTAGCCATTTTAACAAACGTTAAATTAAATGTCACACAAAAGAATAAATCAATTCAATACTGCACAAATACTTTTATTTCTAAGTATTTTTTGTAGTATTTATTGGATGTTAGGAGTTTTTACTACTGTTTATGATTTTACACTTACTAAGGTAATATTTGAACTTTTGTGGCTGCCTATGATATTAATGTTACTTATAATACCTTTTGTATCTATTGTTTACTTGATTAAAGATAAAAACAAAACATCCAGTTATACTATTTCGCTTTTAATTTCTTTAATAACGCTGGCTGTTTTATTTTATATTAATTAAAGTTTGATATATAAATTGTATGTTTATAACTTTCTCGGGAATGACAATAATTGAATATTTAACAAAAATAATATTTTATGAAAATTAGCTATTCGAAAAAGTATTTGAGATTTAATTTATTCTTAGGCATCATGTGGTTAACTATGGCATGTATTTCATTTTTGTTGGATGAACCAATTCGATGGTCTCATTATTTCTGGTTCATAATTGCAGCCCTTTATCTGGGGTTTTATTGGTTTCAAAAAAAATATAAGTATCTATCCATCGAAAACGGAACAATTACTGAAAATGGACCAATGGGTAAAACCATCAGACTTAATGAAATTAATGAAAAGCGCTATTTCGCAGGAGATTATACCTTGAAAACCACTACATCCAAATTAACTATTAATACCCAATTAATAGACCAGCAAGATTTATTTAAATTAAAATCTGTACTAGAAAAACTTCCCGTTGATCAAAATTGATACATTAATTCTTAACGCTATTTCTATGGACAAAGCACTTCAAACCATGATTGACAACATGCCCGAAAAAACAGGCAAATCATTGAACGAATGGAAAGTATTACTGCAAAAAATAGCATTTGACAAGCACGGCGAAATCGTCAATTTTTTAAAAACTGAGCATCAGCTAACCCATGGTTACGCCAACACCATCGCGCTATTAGCTAAGCAGGACGACACTAAAACCGTTGACTTAGTTGCTGAACAATACACGGGAAAAGAGAATTTAATACCTATTTACAACAAGTTACTTGATGTGGTTAATGGTTTTGGGGCGGATGTTGTTGCTACTCCTAAAAAACAAAATGTGAGTGTAATTCGCAAGCGGCAATTTGCCTTGATTCAACCCAGCACAAAAACGCGTATCGATTTAGGATTAAAATTAAAAGACAGTCCGTTTACCAACCGACTGGAGAACTCAGGACCCTTTGGCACCATGTGTTCGCATCGGGTACGCATTGAATCGCTTACTGATATCGATACAGAATTGATTGGCTGGCTACAAAAGGCCTATCAACAAAGTTGTTAAAAAAAGTATCCTTTTGACAGTTTAGCAGTCTACTTGGTGAACTTTAAAATTTTTATTATGAGTAATTGTATTTGTACTAACTGTAATTGCACCGAGTGTACTTGCGTTAATTGTGCCGAAAAAAATTGTACCTGTGAAACCTGTATTTGCAGTTGCGAATGTTGTTAACACATGAAAAGGTTGGCTTTAGGCCAACCTTACTGGAATAATCATGGATACCAAAAAATTATTAAATACTTACCATCAACAACTCTTTTTCTTTATACTCAAGAGAATTAAAGATCGGGATGCAGCAAACGATATTTTTCAAAATGCAGCTTTAAAAATTCATTCCAATATCCATCAGCTTAAAAGTGAATCGAAAGTTAAAGCATGGATATATCAAATTGTTCGCAATGAAATTAGCAATTATTACAAGGAGTTGTCAAAATTACTCACCTTAAATCCTGAACCGGAGACCTCAAATTTAGAAGAAAAAAATCCGTTTTGCTGTTTTGACCGTTTTATAAATGAATTAGCAGAGCCGTATAAATCAGCCATCGATTTGGTGTATTTAAAAGACACCAAACAACAAGTAGCAGCCGATTTGTTGGAAATAAGTTTGGCTAATTTAAAAGCACGCGTGCGACGGGGTAAAGCCATTTTAAAAGTACAATTTAATAACTGCTGTAAACTTAATCTCAATAAAAATGGATTGCTGGTTGGAGAAACCGACTGCTCCTATTGCGAATGTTAAACCTTTGAATATTCATGAACAACTCATCTATTTCTGTAGTTAAAATTATTTTAACCGGAGGATTTATTGGACTCATTATTGTATCCGTTTTTGTTTTTTCAGTTAAAAATCCACCCGAAGCCTGGGGACCTAATTGGCGTTTAAAACCACTGATATTAACACCTGCAATATCGGCTGTTGGAGCTTTATCTTTCTATTTAAAAGATTTGATACTACCCTCCCAAAAATTTTATAAAGGACTTATTGCTATAGCAAGTGTATTAATTTTTCTTTTTGTTCTGTGGATAGGAATAGTTTTGGGATTAAACGAAACCCTATGGGATTAATAAAATTTTGTTAATTTTAATACGATTATTAGTTTTAAATCGTTAGATAAGGTACATTTTCAGTATCAATTAAACTTAATAAAAACAACTTAATACTATTATCTATATGCTTAACAACAGATACCTACTTATTGCCGGAATTGTAATTGCATTACTATTAATTCCCTTTATTGCTATGCAATTTACCTCAGAAGTTAACTGGTCTTTATTCGATTTTGCGGTTGCAGCCATCTTATTATTTGGAACAGGTTTTTTAATTGATATGGTCATCCGCAAAGCCAAAAATGTTCAGAACCGCTATTTATTAATCGTAATAATTTTATTGCTATTGTTTATGGTATGGGCAGAGTTGTCAGTTGGCGTATTTGGAACTCCGTTTGCAGGAAGCTAACTCAAATTTCATTAAACGGTGGATTACATCAACATTAATCGTGAATTATGGAATCAGCGAACTGAAATTCATTTCAATTCTGATTTTTACAATGTAACCGAATTTTTAAATGGAAAAAGTTCATTAAACCCTGTAGAAATTGAATTATTAGGCGATGTAACCAACAAATCAATACTGCACTTACAATGTCATTTTGGGTTAGACTCCATTTCACTTTCAAAAATTGGCGCGCATGTAACAGGGGTCGATTTTTCAAACAAAGCCATAGTAAAAGCTAAATCTTTAGCAAAAACATTGGGTACTAATACACAATTTGTAGAGAGTGATATTTATAACTTACCCAACATACTTAACCAACAATTTGATATTGTTTTCACCTCCTATGGAACGGTTGGTTGGTTGCCCAATATGTCTAAATGGGCCAACGTAATTCATCATTTTTTAAAACCGGGCGGTACGTTTATCATGGTTGAATTTCACCCGGTTGTTTGGATGTTTAATAACGATTTTAAGTATATCGAATTTAATTATATGGATTTCAACCCCATAATAGAAGAAGAGGAAGGAACATATGCCGATAAAAAAGCACCTTTAAAAACTAAATCTGTAAGCTGGAATCACGGACTGGCAACGGTTATTGATGCTTTAATAAAATCAGGACTTACCATTACACAATTTAATGAGTACAATTACTCGCCTTACAATTGCTTCGAAAATACACTTGAAGTAGAAAAAGGTAAATTTCAAATTAAAGGATTGGAAAATAAAATACCGATGCTTTATGCTTTAAAAGCTGTTAAAAAAACCCAATGAATTATAAAACCAATACTTTTGTTGCTTTTTTACGAGGAATTAATGTAGGTGGACATCACAAAGTACCAATGCAAGCGTTGAAAAAAGTATTCAGCAGCTTGTATTGTTCAAAGATTGATACAGTTTTAAATTCTGGGAACATCATTTTTAATTCTGATGAACCCCATTTAACAGTATTACAAAACAATATAGAAATACAATTAAAGAATCAATTTGGGTTTGCTATACCTACTATTTTAATTCCGGCCAATGAAATTTTACAGTTAAATAATAGTAATCCGTTTAAGGAAATTAATATAACTAATAATACTCGGCTATATATTTCTTTTTTCTCCAATTCGTTAGATGCCTCTATTAAATTACCTTGGGTTTCTGCCGATAACTCTTTTAACATAATAGCTTATCAGAAGAATTATATGTTAAGTGTTCTTGATTTGTCAACGAATAAAACACCAAAAGCTATGCACCTCATTGAAAGTATTGCTGGGAAACATGTAACTACCCGCAACTGGAATACAATTGTTAAAATTGCAAGCAAACTACGCGATAAAAGTTAATTTAAAGTAATTATATTTGCTAACAAATTAAGCAACTCATGATTCAGCTATTGTTTTTTGGTATTACACAAGATATTGTTAAACAACACAAGATCGATTTAAAAATTGAAAAATCAATTTTGGTTAGTGAATTAAAATCGATGTTGTTTAAACAATATCCTGCCTTAAAAAAATTTTCAACTTTTGCAGTGGCAGTAAATGAAAAATATGCTACAGAAGATACACTTATTAATGATAATGATGTAGTTGCAATAATTCCACCTGTTAGTGGTGGTTAATAAATTAGGCATGAATACATCCATTGATATAAAACTTACTTCGGATAAACTAAACTTGCAAGAATGTTATGATTTTGTTCAAGATCCTGCTTGCGGCGGAATTGCTATTTTTGTTGGAACTGTTAGAAATCACACACATCAAAAAGAAGTGTTGAAATTAGATTTTTCTACCTATAAACCCATGGCTGTTAAAGAAATGCAACTAATTGCAGAACGCGCCTTACAGCATTTTCCTATTAAAAAGATAGCTATACACCACGCCGAAGGAATGTTGGAAATAGGTGATGTACCTGTAATTATAGCGGTTTCATCAGCACATAGAAAGTCAGCTTTTGAAGCCTGTCAGTTTGCCATTGATACCTTAAAAGAAACCGTTCCTATTTGGAAAAAAGAGTTTTTTGAAGATGGTGAAGTGTGGGTAAACCCTCACCCCTAACCTACCAGGCAACAAAAACTAAAGCAGGACTACTTTCTGGGTTAAAATCTTCATTAGTAAAATTCCCATAAAAGTGTGTGTTTTTAAAACCACTAGTCGTTAACAATGTAGCGATATTGTGTTGTAACACAGGCAAAAGTTTAACGGTGTTTTTTAAAATTTCACCTCCCTCTTTCACTGTTAGTTTGGTATTAAAATCAATTTTTTCCGAGCTTTCATTAAACTTATAATAACGTTCAAAAATTATTTCTTCATTTTCTATTAATGGCAACGATGTAATGTTCTTAGTTAATATACGATCATAGTTTACAAGTTGCACTAATAGTTTTCCATCAGGTTTTAATACCGTTTTTGCTTGCATGAAAAATTGATGTACCTCATTCATCGAATTTAAGTGTACTAAAGTGTTTCCAAAACAAACCAATCCGTCTACTGAATTAGGTTTAAAAATCTTAATCAAATCCAACATACTTCCTTGTACAAACTCAACACCATCACGCATCCCTACTTTTCTCTTTGCAGCAGCAATCATTGAGGTATCTACATCTACACCTCTTACTTGATTGTAATAATTAGCCAATTCCAAAGACAGTGTTCCTATACCGCATCCCATATCTACAATTAATGCGTTTTTATCGCTGATAGTTTCTGTGATGTAATTTACTTGCGCCTGATTTATTTTAAAAATATGATGATAATACGGTGCTATTTGCCGATAAAAACTCATGTTCAAACTATTTTATTTTTTTGATTGCTGTATTAAATGTGTAAATTTACGTAAAACAAGCCAGTGGAAAACAATTCTTCATACCATCCCATGCAAGTGGTCTTAGTTTCAAGTTTTATACATGAAATTCAACTGGCACAACTTAAATTGGAAAACAATGGCATTCAAAGTTTAATTGTAGATGAACACTTAAATTCGATAATAGGAACCTCCTTTGTTGAAGGCTATAAATTAAAGGTTTTTGAACAAGATTACGAACGGGCAAAATCAATTATTCACTTAAATAAAACTGACTAAACCCTGAGCTCATCTCATTACTAATTTGTATTTTCGTTCCTACAACTTTTACCAAAAAATAAAATGAAAACCATTTTAATTATAGGAGCAGGAAAATCATCTGCTTCACTTATCACTTACTTACTAGATAAATCAACCCAAGATAATTTACACCTTATTGTAGGCGATTTATCTTTAGAAGAAGCCCAAGCAAAATTAAACAACCATCCAAACGGCACAGCTATTTACTTGGATATCTTTAATAAAGAAACTCGTCAAAAAGCTATTCAACAAGCAGATTTGGTAATCTCGATGTTACCTGCCAGTATGCATATGGATGTAGCCAATGATTGTTTGCAATTCAAAAAACATATGGTGACGGCTTCTTATATCTCACCAGCCATGCAAGCCTTAAATAAGGATGTTACCAAAAAAGGGCTGGTATTTATGAATGAAATAGGTTTAGACCCCGGTATAGACCATATGAGCGCCATGCAGGTAATAGACCGTATTCGTGAAAAAGGCGGTAAAATGCTCTTATTCGAATCATTTACAGGCGGTTTAATTGCACCTGAAAGCGATACCAATTCATGGAATTATAAATTTACCTGGAATCCCAGAAATGTGGTATTAGCCGGACAAGGTGGAGCGGCTAAGTTTATACAGGAAGGCCAATATAAATACATTCCCTACCATAAATTATTCAGACGTACAGAAATTCTGCATGTAGAAGATTTTGGGAAATTTGAAGGATTAGCCAACCGCGATTCTTTAAACTACAGAACTGTTTATGGCTTAGATGATATATTAACACTTTATAGAGGAACCATCAGAAAAGTTGGATTTTCCAGAGCATGGAATGTTTTTGTGCAATTGGGAATGACTGATGATTCATATGTAATGGAAGGCTCAGAACACATGAGTTACCGTGATTTTACCAATGCTTTTTTAGCTTACCACCCAACAGATTCTGTTGAAATAAAACTGCGTTCTTACCTTAAAATTGAACAAGATGACACCATGTGGGAAAAATTAGTAGAACTCGATTTATTTAATGCTGAAATGAAAGTCGGACTTAAAAATGCTACTCCAGCTCAAATTCTCGAAAAAATATTAAAAGACAGCTGGACCTTACAATCTGATGATAAAGACATGATTGTAATGTTACACAAATTTGGCTACGAAATCAACGGTAAAAAAGAGCAAATAGAATCGAGTATGGGTATTATTGGTGATGACCAAACTTATACGGCTATGGCTAAAACTGTTGGCTTGCCAGTAGCCATTGCTACACTTAAAATATTAAAAGGAGAAATCAAAAAACCGGGAGTGCAACTGCCCATAACTAAAGACGTTTATGAGCCAATACTCAAAGAATTAGAATCTTATGGTATTGTTTTTAAAGAAAAAAAAGTGCCCTATTTAGGTTATAATCCAGAACGCAACTAATGAAATTCATATACTACATTGCCATTTTTTTAACGCTTTGGTCGGTTAAAATTCAGGCGCAACATAAATTTCAACCATTTGAACAACTTATTGGTGAATGGAAAGGTACTGGAGCAGGCTTTTCTAACAACACATCAGTTATTAAATCTTCCTTTCATTTTTGTTTGAATAAACAATATATAGAGGTAAAAAACGAGTCTGTATTTGCACCAACTGAAAAAAATACTACAGGCGAAGTTCACCAGGACTGGGGATTAATTAGTTATGACAAACAGCGAAAACTATTTGTTTTCAGACAATTTCATGTGGAAGGGTTTGTAAATCAATATATTTTAAATCAGGAAATTTCTACACCAGAAAAACTGGTTTTTGAAACCGAAATGATAGAAAATTTTGTTCCGGGCGGCAAAGCGCGTTGGACTATTATAATCAAAAGCAGCACAGAAATAGAAACCATTTTTGATTTACAAATGCCCGGCAAGGAGTTTGTGTGTTATGGGACGAATAACCTAAATAAAAAACTATAACTTCAAATAAAAATCACTAACCAATTGTTTATAGGCATCGGTGTATTGATGCCTGCTGGTTTCTATAATCAACTCGTCTATTTCAGCAGGAATATCAATTTTTGAAAATTGCATCAAACTACGTTTAATTTCAGTAGATTCGGCTCCTTTTACACGCGTTAACCTATTTAAAAACAACTTATTTTTCTTAGTTAATTCCAGAAAAACACCTTCTTCTTTATAAGGAATAATGACTGCAAACTGTCCTTCTTCAGTTAATAATTGAGTACTCAACTCAATCAATTCCTTAAATGGTAATGACTGTTCAAAGCGCGATCTTGTTCGCTTCTCGTCTAAAGACACAAACGCTTCAGTATAAAAAGGTGGATTTGAAACTATTAAATCATAAGCCTCATCAATTTCTGCTGTAAATTCCTGAAATGAAGCATGATAACAAAACAAACGATCGGCCCACGCTGAATTTTCAAAATTTTCTACAGCCTGTTCATAAGCGGCATTATCAAGCTCAAGTGCGTCAATTTGATTTGCATCACTGCGTTGAGCCAGCATTAAGGCAATTAAACCTGTTCCGGTTCCAACATCAAGTATTTTATCTGCATGATTTAAAGAAACCCAGGCACCCAGCAAAACACCATCTGTACCTACCTTCATAGCGGTTTTGTCTTGGGCAATCAAAAATTGTTTAAATCGAAACGGCTTCGACATACATTAAAAATGATGAAATTATAAATCGATTAAACCTTCGGGAGTTTCTACGATTACTTTTTTGTTGGCTCTGTCAACTTTTCTAAGAAAAGCATCTATGGCCGGAATAAAAATTGTGGACTTACCCCTATTTATAACCAATTGCGGTTGAGCTGTAGTATCGTTTACATGTTCTATAACACCCACCGTACCGTAGTTAATATCTTCAACAACAAAGCCAATAACTTCGTGAAAATAAAATTGGGTTCCGCTCAATTTTGGTAAAAACGATAAGGGTAAATAGGCTTCACAACCAATAAGTTCATCGGCAGTTATTTCGGTATCAACGTCTTCAAATTTTACCCTTAATAACTTACCTTTTTGCAGGGAAGAACGTTCAATAAAAAATGGAACCAGTTCTACTCCAAAAGCTAAAAAAACTGATTCCAAATTTATGTAAAGTTCAGGTTCGTCAGTGTCTAAAAACAACACCACTTCTCCTTTAAAACTGTGTTTTCGGGCGATTTTACCTAAATAAAAACAATCTTCTTTACGCATTCGCCAACAATAACTTACTCAGCTGCAGGCTCTTCAGTTGCCTCGTCAGTTGCTGGCTCTTCAGTAGCAACTTCTTCTTCTACAACCTCCTCAGCTACAGGAGCATTTTTTTCAGCAATTGCAGCAATACGCTTTGCATTTACTTCTTTTTCTGCTTTTAGAGCAGCAGATTTCTCATCTGATTGAGTTTTTACTAAACCATCTTTTTTTGCCTGAATAGCAGCTGCTTTTTCATCTAACCATGTTTGGAATTTAGCTTCTGCTTGTTCTTCTGTTAAAGCACCTTTTTTAACACCTTCTTGTAAGTGTTTTTTCAATAAAGCACCTTTGTACGATAAAATAGCTCTTACGGTGTCGGTTGGTTGAGCACCGTTTTGTAACCATTGAACTGATTTATCAACATCTAATTCAATAACAGCCGGATTAGCAGTAGGGTTATACGTTCCTACTTTTTCTAAATAGCGACCATCTCTTTTTGATCTTGAATCAGCTGCAACAATCCAGTAAAAAGGTTTTCCTTTTTTACCGTGTCTTTGTAATCTTAATTTAACTGGCATAATTGTTAATTTTTAAGGTACGAAACCTTGGTTATTAATTAGGCTGGCAAAATTACAAAAAAATTGCGTTAATTAATACTATTTGAAAAATATTCTTTTTCAGAATATTACTCGCGACTTTTTGTTCATAAAAAGTAGGATTTGTAAAATGAGGTCTGCTCAATTATTCCTATTTTTATCGCAAGCCAAATAGCACTTTTTAACGCCTTATGTATTTAATTTTTGACACAGAAACTACCGGATTACCTCAATTTTGGAATGCCCCTATCAGTGACACCCAGAACTGGCCGCGATGCGTTCAGATTGCCTGGCAACTACACGATAATTATGGGGCTTTAATCGAACACCAATCGTATATCATAAAGCCTGATGGCTTTACCATTCCGTTAAATTCTGAAAATATACACGGTATTTCTACGGATTTGGCTCTAGAAATGGGAATCGATTTGGCAAAAGTCTTAAATCTTTTTAATGTTGCAATAGAAAAAACCACTTTTATTGTGGGACATAATGTCGAGTTTGACCTCAATGTTATGGGATGCGAATTCTTTAGACATGAAATACCAACCCGCTTAAATCAGCTGCCTGTTTTAGATACGTGTACCGAGCAAACTGCGGAATTGTGTCAGTTAGCGGGTGGACGTGGCGGAAAATTCAAACTACCCACGCTAACCGAGCTCTATCGTTATTTATTTCAAGAATCATTTATTGAAGCACATAATGCAACAGCCGATGTCGAAGCAACAACGCGCTGCTTTTTTGAACTCCTGCGATTAAACCATTACAGCTTAACCGATTTAAAACAACAACCAGATTATTTAAGCAATTTTACAGAACTCAATCCGAAACCCATAAAGCTAATCGGATTGCAACACCTCAATTTAAAAGAAGCAAGCACACAACTAAAACAACAAGTTTCTGGGAAGGAAAATCAGGTAAACATCAAATCAAATCTTGATTTGCTTGAAAACGCCTCCTTTTCGCACTTACATAACCACACCCAATTTTCTATTTTACAAGCCACAACTAGCGTAAAGGAACTGGTTCAGTCGGCTGTAAAGCATCATATGCCTGCAGTAGCTATTACTGATACCGCCAATATGATGGGGGTGTTTTACTTTGTAAAAGAAGTATTGAGCTATAACAAATCTGTAGAAACTTATAATAAAAATCTAACAGAGGGTGAGCTACCAAAGCAACCACTGAAACCCATTGTAGGTTGTGAATTTAATGTGTGTGAAAATCATCTGGACAAAACCAATAAAGACAATGGTTACCAAGTTGTATTTTTAGCAAAGAACAAAAAAGCCTACCACAATTTAGCCAAAATGGCTTCTATCGCTTATACACAAGGATTTTATTACGTTCCGCGCATCGATAAAACTATAGTTGAACAATACAAGGAGGGATTAATTGTATTATCAGGAAATACTTATGGGGAAATACCTTCCAAAATTTTAAATGTCGGTGAAACGCAGGCTGAAGAAGCTTTACTTTGGTGGAAAGATCAATTTAGCGATGATTTTTATCTTGAATTAATGCGGCATCAATTGGCCGAAGAAGACCATGTTAATGAAGTATTGCAGAGTTATGCTCAAAAATACGGTATAAAAATGGTGGCTACAAACAACACCTATTATATCAACGAAAGCGATGCCGAAACACACGACATTTTATTGTGTGTAAAAGATGCCGAAAAGGCTTCAACTCCTATCGGTCGTGGTCGCGGATTTAGGTATGGATTAACTAACAACGAGTATTATTTTAAATCGCAGGAGGCGATGAAAAAACTCTTTGCTGATATACCCGAAGCAATTATAAACACTCAGGAAATCGTTGATAAAATTGAAACTTATTCGCTTGAGCATCCCGTTTTACTACCCAAGTTTAATATCCCAGCCGATTTTATCGATCCGCTGGATGAACAGGATAATAAAAAAAGAGGCGAAAACAAGTATTTACGACATTTAACCTATATAGGCGCCAAACTGCGCTATGCAGAATTAACCGAGGCTATTACAGAACGAATTGATTTTGAGCTGGAAACCATTCAAAACACTGGATATCCCGGTTATTTTTTAATTGTGCAGGATTTTATCGCAGAAGCCCGAAAAATGGGAGTTTCAGTGGGGCCTGGAAGGGGTTCAGCGGCCGGATCGGTGGTTGCTTATTGTTTAAAAATTACTAATATTGACCCCATCAAGTACGACCTCCTCTTTGAGCGTTTCCTTAATCCGGATCGTATTTCACTTCCCGATATTGACATCGATTTTGACGATGAGGGCAGGCAAAAAGTAATTGATTATGTAATAGAAAAATACGGTTCCAATCAAGTGGCACAAATCATCACCTATGGAACTATGGCTGCCAAATCGGCCATTAGAGATACCGCACGCGTACTCGATTTACCCTTACCAGACACCGACCGATTAGCTAAACTTGTTCCAGACGTAAAACTTTCCGATTTGTTTGGAACCAGCGAAAAAAGCAAACAGAAAATTGAAAACCTGTCGGCCGAATTAACCGCTAAAGCTAATGAATTACTCAATATTTCTGAGGGCGATGATCTGGAAGCACAAACCCTAAATCAGGCATTAAAACTAGAAGGAACTGTACGTAATACCGGTACGCACGCCTGTGGAATAATCATCACTCCTGATGATATTACCAACTTAATTCCAGTTGCCATTTCAAAGGATTCCGAAAACATGTATGTTACCCAGTACGACAACAATGTGGTTGAAAGTGCCGGTTTACTAAAAATGGATTTCCTCGGATTAAAGACCCTTACCCTTATTAAAGACACTATTAAAATTGTTAAGGCGATTCATAAAATAGAACTCGATCCCGATGCCTTTCCACTGGATGATGAAAAAACATACCAACTGTTTCAGCGAGGCGATACCATCGGCATCTTTCAGTACGAATCGGCCGGCATGCAAAAACACCTGAAAGCGTTAAAACCAACAGAGTTTGCCGATTTAATTGCCATGAATGCGCTGTACCGTCCTGGACCTATGGAGTACATACCGCAATTCATCCGCAGAAAACAAGGTGATGAACCCATTACCTACGATTTGCCTGAGATGGAAGAATACCTGCGTGAAACCTATGGCATTACTGTTTACCAAGAGCAAGTAATGTTGCTGTCGCAAAAACTGGCTGGTTTTACCCGCGGTCAGGCAGATGAGCTGCGTAAAGCCATGGGTAAAAAACTAGCTGATTTACTTCAAAAACTTAAGCCAAAGTTTATAAACGGTGGCATGGAGCGAAACCACCCGTGTGAGGTGTTGGAAAAAATTTGGAAAGACTGGGAAGCCTTTGCACAATACGCTTTTAACAAATCGCACTCTACCTGTTATGCCTATATTGCTTACCAAACCGCTTATCTGAAAGCCCATTATCCGGCCGAATATATGGCGGCAGTACTATCCAACAACATGAACGATTTAAAACAGGTTTCTATGTTTATGGAAGAATGCAAGCATTTGAACATTCCGGTGTTGGGACCCGATATCAATGAATCGTACTATAAGTTTTCTGTAAACCGTAAGGGTGCTATTCGCTTTGGCATGGGCGCCATAAAAGGTGTTGGAGAGGGTGCTGTTGAAGCCATTGTTGAGGAGCGCAAAAAAAATGGCCCCTATTCATCGGTGTTTAACCTTAGTAAACGCGTTGAGGCCCGAGCCGTGAATAAAAAAGTGTATGACGGTTTGGTATTGGCTGGTGCTTTTGATTCCTTCCAGAATATCCACCGTGCACAGTATTTTATTACTGATGAACGCGGGCAAACCACCATTGAAAAAATTCTACGCTTTGGAAACCGCTATCAGGAAAATCAAAACTCAGCGCAGGTATCCTTATTTGGCGAGATGGCCGAAGTACAGTTACCAGAACCTGAGATACCAAATTGTGAACCGTGGAATACCATGGTATTATTAGCCAAGGAAAAAGAAGTAGTTGGGATGTACACATCAGCACATCCGTTGGACGATTTTAAGCACGAAATGCGATTTGCCAACACAACAATCGCCTTATTTAAAAAACCTATAGAGCAATTTGTAAATCAAAACGTATCGTTCGCAGGTATGGTTACCAACGTTCAACATCGCGTTACACGCGAAGGAAAAGGATGGGCCACGTTTACAATGGAAGATTATGACGACCAACACGATTTCAGAATCTTTGGTGAAGACTATTTAAAATACAGTCATTTTTTAAAAGAGAATCAATTTCTTTTTATTCGGATGTCCATACAAGAAGGCTTTAGAGATAAAAATGGCATTGCCGGAAATCCTCGAATTAAATATACTGATGTTAAACTGTTACACGATGTAATTGAATTACTTAGCGATAAAATTACCTTGTTTTTTGATGTGCATACTATCAATAAAAAAGAAATTGACACCCTTAACGATGTGCTAACCCATTATAAAGGAAGCAAAAATTTATATTTCACCTTAGAATATCCACAAGAGAAAATCAACTTAAATTTACCTAGCAGGGCTTTAAAAGTTGCTATAAATAAAGAGTTGTTAAAAACTTTGGATGAAAATCAATGGTTATATCGCATTAATTAGCTGTTAACTCTTTAAACAAGGATTCGAGGTTTTTATTTTTAGAAATCATTTTTAGCACACGCAAACCATTTTGTTGGGCATAATCAAACAGTTTTGATCGCATATCCTGTTGGGTTTCAAAGGTTAGTTCCCAGGTAGCATCAAAAATATTTTGTACTTTTTTGATGTTAGGCAATTTATACAACAATTGCTCTTCAACGCGTAAATCAAACTCTACTTCAATAAGTTGTTCTGTTTGTTGATTAACTTGATTGAGTCTCATGTCGTGAACAATTTTTCCCTTGTGAATTAAAATTACCCTATCACAAACAGCTTCTATTTCTTGAAGAATATGTGAAGAAAACAAGACTGTATTCTCTTTTCCCAACTCCTTTATTAACGAGCGAATCTCTACCAACTGATTGGGATCTAAGCCTGTAGTTGGTTCATCTAAAATTATGAGTTTTGGCTGGTGCAAGATAGCTGCAGCTAAGCCAATGCGTTGGCGGTAACCTTTAGAAAGTTGGTGTATTTTTTTATGAACTTCTGGGGTTAACCCAACTTGTTCGATAACAGGAGATACGTAGCTTGTTGGTAATTTATACAAACCTGCAACAAACTCAAGATACTCTTTGACATACATATCTGTATAAAGTGGATTGTGCTCTGGTAAGTATCCAATTTTCTGCTGCGTAACTAAAACATTCTCCGAAAGCAATAAATTATCAATATAGACATCTCCCTTTGAGGGTTGTAAATACCCTGTTAATAGTTTCATTAAGGTAGATTTTCCTGCTCCATTGGGGCCCAATAAACCAACAATTTCTCCTGGTTTTAATTCAAATGAAATTGAATCAAGTGCCAATTGATTTGCATATTGCTTAGTTAAATTCAGAACTTTTACCTCCATCAACTATTCATTAAATATTTTTTCAATGTTTTTTGCATCTCCTGCTACAAAAATTTCATCGCCTTCATTGAGCACGTATTTCGAATTATTGATGATAACTGACTTACCCTCGTGTTTTCTGATTAATACAGTGATGTTGTATTTTTGGCGCAAATCAAGTTCTTCCAGGGTTCTATTTGCCAGCTTTTTAGGTACCTTTACGTTGATTAAAAGTACATCGTGATCGAGCACAAATCGGTCGATAACATTTGGATGCGTAATGCGATCGGTTAGTTTATTGGCAACTTCCTTTTCGGGAATGATAACTTCATTGGCTCCAACTTTCAAGAGTACCTGTTTTTGAAGTTCAGAATTTCCCTTGGCTATAATATATTCGGCACCTCTATTTTTTAAATAAGCAATAGTTAAAATCAGCGTCTCTAAGTTACTGCTCAATCCTAATATAATTTTTTTAAAATCAAATAATTGCAATTCATCAATTACAGCCGTGTCTGAAATATCTGCATTGATAGCAACCGTTACCCGGTCTTGTATGTTGTGAATTGTTATTGGATTTTTATCGATTGCCATTACATTATGACCCTGATCGTATAAATTAACAGCAACTTCAAATCCAAAAGTGCCTAAACCAATTACTACAAAATCTTTTGCCATATTTACTTGTTTTTATCCTAAATTTATTTTTTCCTGCGGATACAAAATGCGGGGTTTAAATTCTTTATTGCTTTTAATCATTGCCAGCGATACCGGCCCGATTCGTCCAATAAACATACAACAAATTAACACAATTTTACCAAAACTTGCAATTTCTGAAGATATGCCAACCGATAAGCCCACGGTACCTGTTGCCGAAACAACTTCAAAAACGAGGTGATGAAATTGTAGTTGTGGATACCTATATAAAAGTAAAACGGTGGCAAGGATGATGATAATTATGTACATAAAAATAATAGAAAACGCTTTTAAAATAACCGTATGTGTAATATGCTTATTAAAAATTACTGTAGAACTATCTCCTCGTATTACTTTAATAAAAGAAACTATGGCAACAAAAAAGGTTGTGGTTTTTATACCGCCTCCGGTTGAGCCCGGCGATGCCCCTATAAACATTAATACCATTAAAATTAATAAGGTAGACGAATGAAAACTTCCTATATCAATGGTGTTAAAACCGGCTGTTCTGGCTGTAACCGATTGAAATAAACTATCAGTTACCGATACTGTGTCTCCTTCTAAAAAATAAATCATCACGCTACCCGTTGCAATTAATATAAAGGACGTTAACACCACAATTTTTGAGTGCAAACCCAATTTTTGTTTTTTGGTTATTTTGTTAATCATTTCAAACAGCACTATATATCCGGCACCTCCAACTATTATTAATGCCATTATGGTGTATTTAATTAGGGAGTTAAAACCAATTAAACTACTGTCAAACGTAGAGAAACCGGCATTACAAAAAGCTGAAATACTATGAAATACCGCTTGATACAGTGCTTCGTTAATTTCAAAACCGTGTTGATAAAACCCAACAAAAAGCAAAACAGCCCCTATAAATTCTGTAATAAAAGTAATTTGTAGGATGAATTTTAGAATGCCTGTTGAACTTTTAAACGATATACTGTCTTGTAATTTAGAAAACGAAAGCTGCTGTTTTAGGTCGAGTCTACCCGATATCAGCAACAAAAAACTGGTGTTAAGGGTCATAATTCCTATTGCTCCTAATTGCATTAACAACAACAATACCCATTGTCCTTCGGGGTTAAATCCACTAGTATTTACCACCGTTAAACCCGTTACACAAACCGCAGAAGTAGCTGTAAAGAGCGCATCAATAAAACTTAATCCTTGAACATGCGTTACAAAAGGCATTTTTAACAATATTGTACCAATAATTATTAAAGCTAAAAATGTTATTATTAGATAATGCCAAGGATTTAACTTAATTTTTTCTAACATACTATTCTAAAAGGAAATCAAAGTTACTTTATTTTCTTATTGCTGTATTTATTAATTCAATTATTTTAAAAATTGAGCATTAAAAAAAAAATCAGACCTTTGTACAAATTCATAAGACGATGAACAAAAAGCTTATTTTTAAACAACTTGGTGTAGTAGATTATGCACAAGCTTTTGAAATTCAAACAAACTTTTTTAATGATATTTTGGCTATTAAATCATCTAATTTAAAAGAAAATTCTAGAGCAATTACTCCAAATTATTTACTTTTTGTAGAGCATCCACATGTGTATACCTTGGGAAAAAGTGGTGATATCAATAACCTGTTACTCTCAAAAGAACAATTAGAAAAACGCGGAATTAGTTTTCATCAAAGCAACCGGGGTGGCGATATAACCTATCACGGACCCGGGCAATTGGTTGGATATCCAATTTTAGATTTAACTAACTTCACGTCGGATATTCATGAATATATGCGCATTTTAGAAGAGGTAATTATAGCAACTATTGCTGAATATGGTTTAAAAGGCGCGCGTAGCGAAGGTGAAACAGGTGTTTGGCTGGATGTTGGAACTCCGTTTGCCAGAAAAATTTGTGCTTTAGGCGTTAAAACCAGCCGTTGGGTTACCATGCATGGCTTTGCATTAAATATCAATACCGATTTAGGCTACTTTGATCATATCATCCCGTGTGGAATTCGAGGAAAAGCAGTTACATCATTAGCTTCCGAATTGGGGAAACATATCGACAATTATGAAGTTGAAATAAAAGTCAAAAAACATTTTGAACACTTGTTTGGCGCAGAATTGGTTGATTAGAATTCAAACGAAAGTTGCTCTGGCAACAATTTAAACGACATTCTGTGGTGAGGTGTAATTCCATATTTACGAATGGCATTTCGATGTGTTACGGTAGGATAACCCCTGTTTTGATGCCAACAATATGCAGGAAAATCCTTATGTAATTGCTCCATATAGGCATCACGGTAGGTTTTTGCTAAAATAGAGGCCGCTGCAATACTCATAAACTTAGCATCGCCTTTTACAATGGTTTGATGCGGAATGTCTTGATACGATTTAAATTTATTACCATCAACTATAATAAATTTTGGAGCTTTTTTAAGCTGACTAATTGCCTGATGCATTGCTAAAATAGAAGCTTGAAGTATGTTTATTTCATCAATTTTTTCAGGTGAAATATACGATACTGCATAAGCAACCGCATTTTGCTCAATTACTTTCTTTAATGCTAACCTTTTATTTAGAGAAAGCTGTTTAGAATCGTTTAAGAGTGGATGTGTGAATCCTTGAGGCAAAATAACAGCTGCTGCCACAACCGGACCTGCCAAACAACCTCTGCCTGCTTCATCGGTACCGCATTCTAAAACCATTTCTTTATAATAGGGTTGTAACATAATTAAATCTGTTCTTATACAAAGAAACTATATTTTTTCTAAAATTGTAAAGTTTATATTTATCGACTAAATCAATTACCTTTGCTTTTTTAATAGCATGTATTCATGAAAAAATTTTATGTATTGGTGTTTATAGGTTTTATCTCAACATTTATGGTTGCTCAAGAAACCAGAAAACCTATTGATAAAGTAAAAATACAAGCCTCTAAAGCCATTAATCGCGCTACCGATACACTTATAAAAAGAATGGCAGAATCCGATCCTATTGTTGCTAAAACCCATTATACTGATTTTAAAATAATCAGTTTTTATAATGATACTACCATCATAGATACTACGTTAACCATACAAAAAGATTACACCTTTAATTATATCCGTAAAGATGATTATGAGTTATTGCCTTTTCATAATCAAGGTCAAACCTTTAACCGATTAGCGTATTCGTTTAAAATTCCGATTTTACATCAAACAATTGGAGCCAAAGCAAAACATTTCAACTATATAGAACTTGATGAGGTTAATTACTACAGAGTACCCACGCCAACTACCGAATTGATGTATCGCACTGGCTTGGAACAAGGTCAGGTGTTGGATGCATTTTTAACAATGAACACTTCGCCTCAGTTTAATTTTTCGTTAGCCTATAAAGGATTAAGATCTTTAGGAAAATACCGAAACTCCTTGGCAAGTCAGGGGAATTTTAGAGCTACATTTAATTATCAAAGTAAAAAGAAGCAATATGAACTTAGAGGTCATATGACTTCTCAAGACTTAATGAATCAAGAAAATGGTGGTTTAACAGATTTGTCTTTGGCACAATTTTTAAGTGAAGATGCCAATTATAAACAACGCGGCAGACTTGATGTAAACTATCTCGATGCTGAATCAATGTTGCGAGGAAAGCGCTATTTTATAGAACAACAATACCATTTACTAAAAATTAAAAAAGATACCTTAAGAAGGTCTCAGATTACGATAGGTCAATCCTATGCATACGAAACTAAGCATTTTGAATTTACTCAAGGCGCTGTTTCCTCAGATTTTGGCGAAGCTTTTTCTTCAAAAATTGATGATCATGCCTATCATCAACAGCATCAGTTTAATGCTTATACCAAAATAAAATCACCCATACTTTTGGGTTCATTAAAATTAGGTGTTCATTATCAAAAGTATACCTACGGATTTAAATCGCCTATTGATAGTATATATGCTGCGCTTCCTGACTTTATTGATGAGTCTAAATCTGGATTTTTTGCAGATTGGCAAACAAGCTACAAACAAATTCAATTAAATGCCAAGGCATATCAACAAGTAAGTGGAGAAAATACTGCAAAATCACTTCAATTAGCAGCAACTTATGCCTTTAATGAAGAAAATACTGTAAGTGCTTTTGCTACTACTTACTCTAAATCGCCCGATTTAAATTATCATTTATACCGCAGTAATTACAGCAATTACAATTGGTATAACGATTTAACCAATGAAGCTGTTTATACGGTTGGAGCAACACTTCAATCAAACAAGTTTTTTGATGCAGAAGTTCAACTATCTAAAATAGATCATTATACGTATTTTGATTCTAATAACCCAAAACCCATACAAGCAACCGAAACCTTAAATTACCTAAAAGCGACTTTTTTCAGAGAATTTACCTTAAACAAGTTTGGTTTGGTAAATACAATTATGTATCAAAAAGTAACAGATGGAACTCCGTTTATGGCTGTGCCAGAATTTACAACTAGAAACACCTTGTATTATGCTACCAATTTGTTTAAAGGCGATCCGTTATACATACAAACCGGTGTAACCTTAAAGTATTTCACCAAATTTTACGCTCCTATGTACAATTCTTTATTAGGAGAGTTTACTCAACAACAAACAACAAAAATTGGAGACTATCCATCAATTGATTTCTTTTTAAACGGACGTATTCAACGTACTCGTATTTACTTTAAAGCTGAAAATATTGGTGCCCGAATATTTGGACCTGAGTATTTTTCTGCACCTTACCATCCTAGCCGCGATTTTACTGTTCGATTTGGATTGGTTTGGAACTTTTTTATTTAACAGATGATAATTGAACGCAACATACAAGTACTACCCGAAGTAGCTGCCAATAGTTTATTGCTAAAAACATGGGTTGCCAAAAATGAATCAATCGATGAAATTACCATCAACCATATAGAAATTTTAAAACGATCTATTGATGCCCGCCAACGTATAGTAAAAATCAACTTAAAAATTCAAGTGTTTGTAAATGAAGATTATACGCCTGTTTCATTAATCGCACCAAAATATGTTGATGTTACCAATGCTAAATCAATAGTAATCATAGGTTCTGGTCCTGCAGGTTTGTTTGCTGCATTGAAACTAATTGAAAAAGGAATTAAACCTATTATATTAGAACGTGGTAAAGACATCAAATCAAGACGCAGGGATTTAGCAGCCATCAATAAAGAACACATTGTTAACGAAGATTCTAATTATTGTTTTGGAGAAGGGGGTGCAGGCACTTATTCGGATGGAAAATTATACACCCGCTCCAAGAAACGTGGCGATGTGCAAAAAATATTGGAATTGTTGGTTTTTCACGGTGCAACACCTTCCATTTTAGTGGATGCACATCCACATATTGGTACAAACAAATTGCCTAACATCATAAAAAACATAAGAACTACTATACTAAATTACGGTGGCGAAGTACATTTTAATACCCGTGTAACAGATATACAAATAAAAAACAATGAAGTAATAGGCATTGCAACCGAGAATGGTAAGTTTTTTAATTGCACTAAAGTAATACTTGCTACAGGTCATTCTGCCCGTGATATTTTTAGATTGTTACATTCAAAAAATATTTTAATTGAAGCCAAACCTTTTGCCTTAGGTGTACGCGTTGAACATCCACAGCAATTAATTGATCAAATTCAGTACAGTTGTTCTGACCGAGGCTTGTATTTACCTCCTGCCCCGTACAGCATTGTAAAGCAAGTTAACCATCGAGGTGTGTACTCGTTTTGTATGTGTCCAGGTGGAATTATTGCACCTTGCGCAACCAGTCCGGGAGAAGTGGTTACCAACGGCTGGTCACCATCAAAACGCAATATGAGTACTGCTAATTCGGGTATTGTGGTAGAATTAAAACCGGAAGATTTCAACGCATTTTCAAAAGAAGGCCCCTTAGCAGCCATGGAATTTCAAAAACAAGTAGAACAACAGGCGTGGGTTACTGCCGGAAAAAGTCAACAAGTACCCGCACAATTATTGGCTGATTTTACCAAAGGTAAACAATCGGCAGCCATTCCAAAAACCTCGTATCAACCTGGAACAACATCAGTTGAATTAGGTAGTGTATTGCCTTCTTTTATTTACAAGGCACTTCAAAACGGATTTATTCAATTTGGAAAATCTATGAAAGGTTATTTAACTAACGAAGCTGTTGTTCATGCACCCGAATCGAGAACCTCATCGCCGGTGCGAATACCCAGAAATCCAGTTACCTTAGAACATGTAACTATAAAGGGGTTATACCCTTGTGGTGAAGGCGCCGGCTATGCTGGTGGAATTATTTCTGCTGCCATCGATGGTGAAAAATGTGCTGAGCAATGTGCAATAAAACTTTAGAATCAATAAATAAACTAAAAAAAATGGAAGTAATAAAACTGTCTGATACCTTAACTGTTTCAAGAATTGTACATGGCCATTGGCGATTACTAGACTGGAATTTATCGCCACAAGAATTACTTACCTTAACACAAAATGCCATAGAACTTGGCATCACCACTTTTGACCATGCCGATATATATGGTAACTACAGTTGTGAAGAAGCATTTGGAAAAGCATTAACGTTAAATAAATCATTGCGTAATACCTTGCAGCTTGTTACAAAATGCGGCATTAAATTAGCTACCGATAAATTTCCGGAACGAAAAGTAAAGTTTTACGACTATAGCGCTGACTATATCATTAATTCAGTCAATAATTCACTTAAAAATTTTAATACTGATTATATCGATTTATTATTGCTACACAGACCGGCTCCTTTTTTCAATCCGGAAGAAGTGGCCATTGCTTTTTCTACTTTACAAAAAGAGGGAAAAGTTTTAAATTTTGGTGTATCAAATTTTAATCCGCATCAATATGATTTACTAAACAGTGTGTTGGATGTTCCGCTGGTGACCAATCAAGTAGAACTATCGCCCTATAATTTAGAGCATTTTCACAATGGAAACATCGATTTTTTTATTGAAAAACACATAAAACCTATGGCATGGTCACCTTTGGCCGGAGGTAAATTAATAAACCCTTCAGACGAAAAGTCTAACAGAATTTATAACTGCTTAAAAACTATCGCTGAAGAATTAAATATTGAAAATCTAGAAACAGTTGTTTACAGTTGGTTATTAAAACATCCTGCTACTATTATACCTATTGTTGGAACACAACACCTTTCGCGCTTAGCATTGGCAGTTAATTCGCTAAGTTTGGATATGAGTTTAGAACAATGGTATCGTATTTACATTGCCTCTGAAGGCAAGGATTTACCTTAACTTTTTATTCAGCTATAGCCTTATCTTTTAACATTCTTATTTTTATATTGAAAGCAGCAAATAGTAATGTCATTATTGGGCTTATAATGTTAAAAAAAGCATAGGGTATATAACTTGTCATTCCAACTTCGCCCAATAATACTTTAGATTGATATGCCCCGCAGGTGTTCCATGGAATTAATACTGAAGTTACAGTACCTGAATCTTCCAGTGTTCGACTTAAATTCTCTGGTGCCAATCCTTTTTCTTCATAGGCTTTAGCAAACATTTTACCCGGAACTACAATGGCCAAATACTGATCTGATGCAGTTATATTAAATCCGATGCAAGCACCAACGGTACTTGCAAACAATCCAAAAATGCCCGATGCCATTTTAAGCAGTGCATCACTAAGCGCTTTCAAGGCGCCAATGGCTTCCATTACCCCACCAAAAACCATGGCGCACATAATTAACCAAATAGTACCTAACATCCCTTTCATTCCACCCGACGTAAACAACTCATTTAGCAATACATTACCGGTTTCTACCGATGCATCCACAGTAATAGCGTTCATAACTCCTTTGTAAGCGCTTACTAAATTAAGACTTTCTTCGCCGGATACACTCAGTACTATTGCAGGTTGAAATATAAGTGCAAAAACACCTCCTAATAATGTACCTATTAAAAGGGCAATTAAGGGTTGTGTTTTTTTAACTATCATCAAGATAACTAAAACTGGTACTGCAAATAACCATAATGAAATATTAAAAGAACTGTCTATTGCATTGAGCAACACAGAGGTGTCTGTAACACCTGAGGTGGTTTGTGTAAATCCTAAAAATAAAAATATAATTATGGTAATTGTGATTGACGGTACTGTGGTGTAAGCCATATATTTTATATGCGTAAATAAATCGGTACCTGCCATAGCTGGTGCTAAATTGGTGGTATCTGATAAAGGAGACATTTTGTCGCCAAAATACGCTCCAGAAATCACCGCTCCGGCTACCATACCTTCTGAAAGTCCGATCGCTTTACCAATTCCAATGAGTGCAATACCAACAGTTGCAGAAGTAGTCCAACTACTTCCAGTAGCTACTGATATAATACAAGCAATAACAACGGAAGCCACTAAAAATATAGTTGGATTAAGAAGTTGCATACCGTAATAAATCATTGCCGGTATAATACCACTTATAAGCCAGGTACCCGCTAAGGCTCCTACAAACAATAAAATTAATAAAGCGGTGGAAGTGGACTTTAAGTTTTTGGCAACTGCTGTCATCATACGATCAAAAGAAACTTTATTCTTAAATCCAACTATTGCTGCAACTGCTCCAGAAAGCAATAAAACAAACTGATTGGCACCGTCTAATGCGCCATCGCCATAAACTTCTTGCACGTTAAACCACAATAAAACAATCAGAAAAACAATGGGAATTAAGGCTTCTAACAACGAAATTTTTGGCACTTTTGTTAACATAATTTTACTTTTAACGTGTAATGATACACAAATTTAAGGGCTTATGCAAATAGAAAATCCCCATCAAAATTATGACAGGGATTTTAATTAAATTACCAATTGATTTTATAAAACACCTACTTCTTTCATGCAGGCTTTCATTTTATCATATGTTCTTACAATATCGTCGTCTAACCCGATTGAAAAACGAATGAGGCCTTTAGACAATCCCATTTCTTTTTGCTCTTCTTCAGGAATTTCAGACGAGGTACTGGCTCCGGATGCGCTGAACAATGTTTTGTAAAATCCTAAACTTACGGCTAAATAACCAATGTTTCTTTTTTGCATCAATTCCATTAATTCATTGGCTTTTTCTAGCGATGCAACTTCCAGCGTCAATAAACCACCATAACCATATGAATCGTTCAACATTGATGTTAATTGTTGATGCCCTTTGTGATTTTTTAATCCTGGATATACCACATTTAGACCGTCTTTTTGAAACTGTTCGGCCAAATACATAGCGTTATCACTGTGTTTGCGCATTCTCACAGCAAGTGTTCGCATGTTTTTTAGTATTTGAGCTGCACGTAAACTATCCATTACCGGACCTAATAACATGGCAGCACCATCATTTACGTTACGTAAACTATCTATAAATTCTTTTTTACCACATACCACACCGCCAATGGTATCATTGGTTCCGTTGATGAATTTTGTTAAACTGTGGATAGTTATGGTAGCTCCTAATTTATTTGGAGAAACCATTAAAGGCGAAAAGGTATTGTCAACCACCAAAGGAATGTTATGCTTTGCAGCTAGCTTTGCCAAAGCTGGTAAATCGGCAACTTCCAATAATGGATTACTGATGGTTTCACAGTAAATCATTTTGGTTTGATGAGTAATGGCTGCCTCTACTTTTTCCAGATTCGTTATATCTACGAATGCTGTGTTGATAGCAAGTCGTGGTAAAAAATTTTTCATAAAGGCATAAGTACCTCCGTATATGGTTCTGCTGCTTACAATATGATCGTTTGCTTTGCAAAGCTGTAAGATTACCGAGGTTATAGCTCCCATACCAGAACCGGTTACCAAGGCCGTTTCTGTGCCTTCCATTTTAGCTAATGCATCGCCTAAGTATAAGGTACTTGGACTGGCATGACGGGAGTACAGGTAACATCCTTCAGTATGGCCCTCAAAGGTGTCTTGCATGGTTTTAGCGGCTAAAAATGTATAGGTCGCCGAATCGGATATAGACGGGTTTACACCACCGAATTCTCCAAAGTTTTGTATATCTTGAATAAAATCTGCTGGTTTAAATGACATGTTGTACAGTGTTAAAGTTTGATTCACAAAAGTACTAATTTCAAAAGAATATCGCCTTAAAAAGAAAGCAAGAATGGTTCTAAACTATTCTTTGCTTTTTGAATCGATTAAAATAGTCACCGGTCCATCATTAATAAGAGCCACTTGCATATTAGCTCCAAAAACACCAGCCTGTACAGGTTTTTGGACTTCTTTTTGTAAGGATGATTTGAAATATTCGTATAATGGAATGGCTTGTTCTGGCCTAGCCGACTTGATATAGGATGGACGATTTCCCTTTTTTGTGGAGGCATGTAAAGTAAACTGACTTACCACAAGCACTTCGCCCTGTATTTCCAAAAGCGAACGATTCATGACACCCTGTTCATCGGGGAAAATTCGAAGTGCTGCAATTTTTTTTATTAGCCAATCGCAATCCTGTTCTGTATCACTGGTTTCTATGCCTAAAAGTAACAACAATCCGTTACCAATCTGGGCGGTAAAATTATTGGAAATGCGAACACTGGCTTCTGAAACACGTTGAATTACAACTCTCATACACTTATTTTTTAACCAGAAACTCCTCTGTAATTTTCATCTTGTTCTAGCATTTGAACATAACTTCGATACCTTGAAAAAGCGATTTCATCATTTTCTACTGCTTCCAAAACAGCACATCCTGGCTCTTCGAGATGCAAACAGTTGTTAAATTTACAGTGTTGTTTAAACTGAAAAATCTCCGGAAAATAATCGCCCACTTCTTCTTTTTCAAAATCAACAACGCCAAATCCTTTAATACCTGGTGTATCAATAATAAATCCGCCAAAAGACAGCTCAAACATTTCGGCAAAGGTAGTGGTATGTTGCCCTAATCCATGTTGCTCTGTTACTTCGGCTGTTTTTAAATTTAAGTTGGGTTCTATGAGGTTGATTAAGGTTGATTTACCCACTCCAGAATGACCTGAAAATAAACTTACCTTATCTTTCATCAGTTCGGTTACAAAATCTATGTTTTCACCACTAACAGCCGAAACATCAATACAATTATAACCTACCATTTCGTATACCGATTTTAACTGTTCTTTTTCATCGAGCTGCTTATCATCGTAACTGTCAACCTTATTAAACAACAAAATGGCTGGTATAGAATAAGCTTCTGCTGTGGCAAGAAAACGATCGATAAAGGCAGTAAGCGTTACTGGATTGGCAACAGTTACCAATAAAAATGCCTGATCGATATTGGCTGCAATAATATGGGTTTGCTTCGATAAGTTAACCGATCTTCTGATGATATAGTTTTTTCTTGGTGCGATGTGGGTAATGACACCATTTTCTTTTTGCGGTTCCAATTCAAAGGTAACCATATCGCCTACTGAAACCGGATTAGTGTTTTTAATACCTTCCATTCGAAATCTGCCCCGAATTCGGCACTCGGTATGTTTCCCCTCCGAGGTGCGAACAGTGTACCAGCTTCCGGTAGATTTGGTTACGATTCCTTGCATATGTTACTTTACTTTTTGTTGATGCTGGATGGATTCAAGGTGAATGGCTTTGAATAATTTATCAATAAACTCGGTACTTAAACCACGTTGAGTCCCACTTGAAATCATGTTGTCCATAATCTGATTCCAACGGTCGCTTTGTAAAATGGTTACATTTTTATCTTGTTTCAGTTTTCCAATCTGCTCAGCAATTTGCATACGCGTTGCCAGCAACTCAATTAAATTTTGATCTAATTGATCCAATTCTTTTCTAAAGATTGTGAGTTGTTTAAGGTAATCTGTTTCATGTGATTCTGGCTGTTTAACTCTTAAATCACGTGTTATTTCTACTAATCGTTGCGGAGTTATTTGTTGTGCTGCATCACTCCATGCGACGGTTGGGTCTACATGAGTTTCAATCATAAATCCGTCGTAATTTAAATCAAGTCCGGTTTGACACACCTCAAAAATCAGTTCCCTTTTGCCACAGATATGCGAAGGATCTAGTATGAGAGGTAAATCGGGAAATTGTTTGCGCAATTCAATTGCTAACGGCCATTTTGGCTTATTGCGATACACTTTTTCGTGATAGGATGAAAAGCCTCTATGAATAACCCCTAATTTTTCAATCCCCACCTGATATAAACGCTCCACTGCTCCGAGCCAAAGTGGCAAATCAGGATTCACTGGGTTTTTTACCAGCACAATTTTATCAGTTCCTTGAAGGGCCTCAGCAATTTCCTGTACAATAAACGGACTTACAGCAGAGCGTGCTCCAATCCACAACAAATCGATATCAAACTTAAGTGCTTGTTCTACATGCATGGCATTGGCAACCTCGGTAGCTGTTTTTAACCCGGTTTCCTCCTTTACACGTTTTAACCAGGGTAATCCTACTACTCCTACTCCCTCGAACATTCCCGGTCGGGTGCGTGGTTTCCATATGCCTGCCCGGTAAAAAGTTGTATCTGTATCTTTAAGTAAATGTGCTGTTGCCATTACCTGTTCTTCTGTCTCTGCACTACAAGGACCGGCAATTACCAGCGGGTGGTTAAGTTGCAAATCGGTTAGCCACTTTTTAAAATTACTATTGTTGTTCATAGGTTACAAATTTAATGTTCTTGATTGTTTTTTAATGCAATACCTGCTAAAATTTCTCCCACATGGTTGCATTGGTTCATGATTGAATGCAGCGCTTGTTCGTCGTTGTGGTAAATGAGCGATCGAAACTGCGTTAGGTTGTATATATATTCATCCAGTGATTTTAAAATGTATTGCTGATTTTCCAAAAAAATGGGAGCCCAGGTTTGAGGAGCACTTTTGGCCAGGCGAACGGTTGATTCAAATCCACTTCCGGCAAGATTAAAAATTTGCCGTTCATCGTTTTCAATTTCCAACACTGTTTTCCCCAACATAAAACTGCTGATGTGCGATAAATGCGATACATAGGCCAAATGTTTATCGTGCTCAACAGCATTCATAAATTGAATACGAGCACCTAAATTTTTCCATAGTTCGATGGTTTTTTCAAGTGCATTTTTATTGGATAATTCGGGTTCGCAAATAATGGTCAGTTTATTGCGAAATAAATTTTCAATGGCTGCTGTGGGACCCGAATACTCAGTACCTGCGATGGGATGCACAGCCACCAGTTGTGATCTTTTAGGGTGCGATTGGGTGTATTTACACAAGGGATTTTTAATTGATCCCATATCAAAAACCACTGCCTCTTCGTGCAATCTGTTCAACACTTCTAAAGCCAGCGAAGGGATGGCATTTACCGGAGTAGCTAAAACTACGAAATCTGCTTCGGTTATTTGTTCCATATGAACGAGCTCATCTATAAAACCTAGCTCTAATGCCAGTTGCTGATGTTTGTTGTTTTTATCCATCCCTAAAACCGAGTATTTACCAGTTTTTTTTAAGTCTCGGGCTAAAGAACCTCCCATCAATCCCAGTCCAATAATAATTACCTGTTCCATTAATTTTTGTGGTTTAATCGATTTAAAACTTCCGTTAAAACTTCTTCGGATGCACACAACGACAAACGGATGTACGCCCTTCCTGCCGAACCAAATATGCTACCAGGGGCGATAAATACTCCAAATTTATTAAGCAGGTTGTCGGTAAACTCGAGGTCATCAAAATTGTGCGGCAGCTTTGCCCAAACAAAAAGTCCGGCTGTTTCTTTTTGATACGTACACTGCAAACAATCGGCTATTTGCCATACCAATTTTCTCCTTTTTCCGTAGGTGTCATTAAGCGCATGAAACCACGCATCATCCAACTGAAGTGCAGCAATGGCACCATGTTGAATTCCTAAAAACATGCCTGAATCCATTTGGCTTTTAACTTGTAAAATAGCATGTATATATCGTTCTGCACCAAGCACCATCCCTACGCGCATCCCAGCAATATTGAATGTTTTACTTAGCGAGTTTAACTCCAAAGCAATTTCCTTAGCCTCTTCAATGGCTAAAATACTGTTAGGTGCATCGTTTAAGATAAAACTGTAGGGATTGTCGTTCACAAGCAATATTCCATGTTTTTTACCGAAATCAATTAGAGGTTTCCATTGTTCAGTGGTAATCCGTGCACCTGTTGGCATGTGTGGATAATTAAGCCACATCAATTTGACCTTTGACAAATCGAGCTGCTCAAGGGTTTTTATATCGGGTAACCAATCGTTTCTTTCACTCAACTCATACAGTAAAGGCTTGGCTCCTATTAAATTGGTTACAGAAGTATAGGTAGGATAGCCAGGGTTTGGGATTAACACTTCATCACCCTGATTTAAAAACGCCATACTTATATGCATTATCCCTTCTTTGGAACCCATCAAGGGTAATATTTCAGTTGTGGGATTTAATGAAACATTAAAGTGCTTTTTATAGAATTGCTGTATGGCTTCTCGTAAAGAACTTATCCCTTGATATGATTGGTATTGGGTAATCTGATCTTCCTGTAGGGCATTTTTCAGCGAATCAAATACCGCTGAAGCTGCTTTCAAATCAGGACTTCCTATGCCTAAGTTTAAAATAGAAGCTCCTGCTTCTTTTAAAACTTGTATTTCTCTTAATTTTTTAGAGAAATAATATTCTTGAACGTTTACTAAACGACGGGCTGTTTGTATCATAGCTTGATGCTTTTATGGTATTCACCTAAAATTTTAACCGGATTTTGATTATTTTCAATTTCTTTTAAACAATTTTTATACAACTCGTAGTTGTTGTATTCAACGTCAATAAAAAAGGCGTATTGAAACGGTTTATCCGGTAAGGGCAAGGATTGTATTTTGGTTAAGTTAATCTGATTAGCTGCAAAAAGTTTTAAAACCGACATTAGGCTACCGACCTGGTGAGATAAAGTAATTTTAAGAGATGCTTTATTGGGTATAATTCCATTGCTGTACCAGTCTTTCTGGACAACAAAGAAACGCGTCATATTGTTTTTGTAGGTATGAATATTTGATGCAAGCACCTCTAAACCATAGAGTTCTCCGGCCAAACTACTTGCGATAGCTCCAATGTTGGTAATTTTATTTTCGGCTATTAAACGAGCTGATTCTGCTGTATCTTTAGATTCAACCAGGGTAATGTGTGGATAGCGCTCAAAAAACACTTCGCATTGCTGCAAGGCCATGGGATGTGAATGCACTTCGGTTAAGGATTCTATAGTTTGTCCCGGCAGTACCAGCAATTGATGATGAATGGGTAAAAACACTTCGCCCATGATATGCAGTTTGTGTTCGTCTATGAGCTTGTAATTGGGTAATAAAGAACCCGCAATGGTGTTTTCAATAGCAATGATCGCCACATCGGCCTGAGCAGTCTTTAATCGCTGCGGCATTTCTGTAAATGTCAAACATTCTACCAATTCAATCTCCTGCCCAAAATATTGATGGGCTACCTGATGGTGAAACGATCCTTTGATTCCTTGTATGGCTACTTTTTTCATTTTTGACAATAAAAAAAGTCCCGATTTCTCGAGACTTTATGGTTTTATATTACTTATTTTTAGTTCTAACTATACCCCATAACGTCTCGCTTTTATACTAAAATAAAAGTAAAAATAGAAATTGTTATAGGTATTAATGCTTTTCATACTGTTGTACTGATGATACAAAACTAATTATTTAATTTAAATAATCAAGTTTATTGATAAAAATAATACATATCATTTTAAAAATTTATAAATTATACTTAATCGCGAACAATACGTGTCTTGGCTGAACACGATATTGCGAGGTGCTGGTTACCAATTCGGTAAAGGAATCATCGTTAATCGATTTATTATTTAAGACGTTGCTTACTCCCAAACTATACTCCCATTTACTGTCCTTTTTTTGATAGTACAACTTTGCATCCATGGTTGAATAAGTGTTTTTTATCGTTTTATCGGCATTGGAATAATTATACAAACTATAATCGGCGGTGAGTATAAAATGTTTTAAAAATCCAATTTCTACATTGGCATAAGGCCTTTCGGTAATGTATTGTGTTGTTTGGCTTCCATTATTGTAATCGTTAAATATACGGTTGTAGCCTATTTCAAAATTGGGCGCTTTTTTAAACGAACTAACCAAGCTTCCCTGATAGTTTTGCGTAAACGAATTGGACTCGGTCCACTCATTATTTAACAAGTTGTAAAAACTGTTGTACGTTACATTGGCGCGCAAACGGGTTTCAATTTTACCGTAACGCTTGCTAAATCGCAGGTTTCCCGATATGGTTTCATCGGGTAAATTAGAATTTATAGAGCTCGAAACCTGGTTGATTCCTACTATTGATGAACTGTTTTTAACGCCGTCTATCTTTTTGGAATAGTTGGCAAACCCTTGGATATTCAAAAATGAGAACATGTTGAAATTAAAGTATTGTAAAGAAACCCTGTGATACAATGCGTTTTCAAGTGCTCTGTTTCCTTTATACATCGAATTGTAGTTATTTAAAATATAAGCCTCTGAACGTTTTAAAATATCGGTAAACTCGAGCGACATATTGTAGGTGAAGCGCAACGTTTCCGATTTTTTTAACTGTAGTTTTACATAAAAATCTGGAAGTAATTTGGTGTCATTTGTAGTAATGCTGTTGCCTAACTGCACATCTTTCATTTGATACTGATGCACTGTAATAGCCGGGCTAACGGTAACAATTCCACTTACCATTTTATAGCGCAATCCTATGTAAAAATCTGCAAAGTTATAGGTAACATCATTGGATAAATTTGATTGATTAAGCTGATTGACGGTTTGGTTATCCAAAACCTGAAATATAGAAGAATCAAATAGCTGATGGCTTAAAGTGGTTGCAGCGGTAATATTAATATTGCTGGTGTTGTTGAGTAAGTAAAAGTAATCAAACTTAGCATCCAGTTTATTGGTTTGGATAGCTCTTTTTTGTAAAATGTTGAACATATCTTGCTCTTGTGTTGTCAATATCGATGGAAAAGGCTGAAAAGCTGTTAGCGAATTATAAAACGGTTGCTCTTTTTGCCATAAATGTTGTACCTCAGCAGCTACTAAATTTCTAGCATCGATGGTTTTATAAAAATTGATGTTTTGATTTATAGAAAATGGATCGCTATCCTTTTCAATACCAATTAAACTGCTTGTACCTGAAACTACTGAATTAATAGAATTATCTTCGGCTTGCTTTGATTTTTTCAACATTAAATCATAATCAAAATGCGTATTTACATTGGGTTTGTACGATGAACTCAGCTTGACCATTCCTAACTGACTGCGTTGCAAAGATCCGTTTGAAGTTTCTTCTGTTTCATTGGTTTGAACATACTTTTTTACACTATTTGTCAGCATGTCTGTTTTAGCATCGTTCAAAATAGAAAATCCACTTAAAGTCCAGTTTTTAGTAGGGTTGTAACTAAAGTTAAACGCTCCAAATTTGGATTCTATCTCTAAAGCTTGATTATTACGCATCATGGAAAAACCCAGGTCGTTGGATGAAATTTGCAAAGTGGTTCCACCTCCTCTGTTAATACCTCTAAAACCACCTGTAAACCTGAAATAATCTTGCATGGTGAACGGCACAGCTCCGATATTATTGGCGTCCAATAAAACATTCACACTTTTTTTAGGACTGTAATAAAACAGTTTTGGATGGGCAATATAGCGCTCGTTTAGTCCGGCCCCTGCACTCAATTCACCAAACCAAAAATTTTCTTTTCCTTTTTTAAGTCGTATGTTCATAGCTACATTATCCGAATCATCGCCTATACCACGCATGGGATTTACTTCGTTGTAATTGCGTAAAAACTCGATTTTATCGATGGCATTGGCAGGGATGTTTTTGGTAGCCATTTTGGTGTCGCCGTCAAAAAAATCCTTGCCATTAACCATTACTTTTTGGACTTTTTTACCTTCTACTTCAACTTCACCATCGGTATTAATTTCAACGCCGGGCAATTTTTTTAACACATCGCCCAGTTTTTTTTCGTTTCCGCTGGCAAAAGCATCTTTATCATAGGTTAAGGTGTCACCACTTACTTTAATAGGGATTTTATAGGTAACCTCAACCTCTTTTAACTTATCGTCTACAGGATTTAAGGTTATTGGTTTGATAATATTACCCGAGGCAGAGGTGATGATAACTGTTTCTTGAAAAGGTGCAAAACCAATATAACTAACTCTAAGCTGATAGGTTTGATTGGGCTCTACTGTTAAACGGTAGTTACCTTTTGCATCGGAAATAGAAAATGCCTCTATGGTATTATTGTTTTTAAGAGCTATTACATTAGCCATTTCCAAGGGATTGCCTTGAGTGTCTTTTACAGTTCCTTCTATTTTAAGCGCTTGTGCACCCATAAGTATTGGAATTAAACCCAATAAATACTGTACGAATAATTTTTTATTCATAAACTGATATAAATATGTTGCTGATTATAGTTTGTGAGCTTACATGCGTATTTGAATGCGATGACCTTCGCCTCCGCGCTGACGTCCTCCATCAAAATTTTGACGCATTTCTTCCATTTTGGCTGCAACTATTTCATCGTATTCTTTTTTGGTAACAACCTTTCCTTTTTCTGGTACTTTGATTAGAATTTTTTCCTTTGGATTTAGCTCTACTTTAACTAATGATAAGGTTGATCTGTCGGCTTTTACTTCAACAATTAAACCTGGTAATCCCCAATAATCGGCTGGTCCATTGTTAACAGGAATTTCAGGAGTATACCAAGCCTCTATAACAATTTCTCGTTCTTTAGTTTCTATTTTATCTTCTTTATTCTCTGACTGATTGCGTTGGTTCCTTCCAAAATTCATAGCCATTTCACTGCCTTTAACTGTTGCTTCAGCTTTAAAGCACAGATAATTACCAATCAATTTAGATTCGTTAATCATTTTCCAATTATAGGTAGTGAGTGAATCTTTGATTAAGAAATTTTTTCCCATCAATTCAGATTCACGGGCATAGGTTTTATTTTTAACATCTTTAAATTGACGGCCATTCAATGCTCCGCCAATAAACATCATACCTCCAAAACTTCCTGCTTCTTGTTCTAATTTTACTTCTTCCTTATAGATTGAGGTAGTTTTATCAAAAATTAATTCAAAGGTTTTTTCCATTTGACGTTTCATCATGTCCATAATTTGCTGTTGCTGCGCTGGAGAAACACGGGTACTGTCTAATTTCATATCCAAGGTAAACTTAGACTGATAAATTGCTTTTCCTTGAAAATCTTGAGCATAAACAGCAAGTGTGCTAAAAACAAATACTCCAAGTAGTTTTATAAATTTCATATTTAACTATTTTTAAAATCAAACTTACAACATAATATTTAAGTGTTTTAAACTTAAAGAGTTAATCTTTTGTTAATCGTAAAAAATATTATACGTAATTACTCAAAATAAAAGCTGGTATTTTTTTAGACAAAAACTTATAATTTTTGTTTAAATTTAGCAACCGTATAACAACTTAAAAAAACAATATGCACGTAGCAATTGCAGGAAATATTGGAGCCGGAAAAACAACCTTAACTCAGGCATTGGCAAAACATTACAAATGGGAACCTCATTTTGAATCGGTAGAAACCAATCCGTATTTGGATGATTTTTACAACGAAATGGAACGCTGGTCGTTTAATTTACAAGTTTATTTTCTCAATAGCAGGTTTAGACAGATATTGGAAATTCGCGATAGCGGTAAAAACATCATTCAAGACCGAACCATTTATGAAGATGCCAATATTTTTGCACCAAACCTACATGCTATGGGGCTAATGGCTAACCGCGATTTTAAAAATTACGCACAATTGTTTGAGTTAATGGAACGCTTGGTTACTCCGCCCGATTTATTAATTTATTTACGTGCCTCGGTACCTACCTTGGTTGGACAAATTCACAAACGCGGCAGAGATTACGAAAACTCCATCAGCATTGATTATTTGAGCCGATTGAATGAACGCTATGAAGCATGGATTTCGCAATATACCAAAGGCAAACTTTTAATTATCAATGTTGATCACCTTGATTTTGTTGAAAACCCGGAAGATTTAGGGAATATTATTAACAGAATTGATGCCGAATTACACGGACTTTTTTAATAAGTGCAACAATTTCATTTATAAAAACAAAAAATCCCGATTGCTCGGGATTTTTTAGTTAACATATAATTGCTTTTATTTTAAGGCATCTATTTGAGCCTGTACTTCTTCTTTAGTTCCTTTAAATACATGCTCCTCAGTAACTGTTTCTCCGTTAACAGTTTTGGTAACACTTACTGTTGCAGTAACATTGGTTTCGTTAACCATTTCCATTTTAACTTGAATTTGGTTTTCAACCGAAAGGGAATCTGCTGCGGTTTTATCTACAGTCATTTCAATACTAACTTCGTTAGTTTTAGCACTTTCTGCACTGATAACAGCGATACTTGGTGCAATTACCAAAGCCACAACCGACATTAATTTTAATAAAATGTTTAACGAAGGACCCGAGGTGTCTTTGAACGGATCTCCAACGGTATCACCAACAACAGCTGCTTTATGTGCATCTGAACCTTTATGATGAACTTTTCCTTGAATTTCTACACCGCCTTCAAACATTTTTTTAGCATTATCCCATGCTCCACCTGCATTTGATTGGAAAATTGCCATTAGTACACCTGTAACTGTTACACCAGCTAATAAACCTCCTAACATTTCTGGTCCACCAATAAATCCAACTAAAACTGGAGTAGCAACAGCTAATACTCCTGGCAATATCATTTCTTTTATAGACGCTTCTGTAGAAATAGCCACACATTTTTGATAATCGGCAACGCCATCTGCTTCGTCAAAAATAGCTCTGTCTTCTGCAGATGCTTTAGACATATCACCATCGTATTTTTTCATTACTCCTAAAGCAGCTTTTAATTGTGGAATATCAGCAAACTGACGACGTACTTCCTGAATCATGGACATGGCAGCTTTTCCAACAGCTTTCATCGCCAAAGCAGAAAATACAAACGGTAACATACCACCAACAAATAAACCTGCCATTACGGTAGACTGTGAAATATCAATAGATTTGATATTAGCTTGTTGCATAAATGCTGAGAACAATGCCAAGGCAGTTAAAGCGGCTGATGCAATAGCAAAACCTTTACCAATAGCAGCAGTTGTATTTCCAACAGCGTCTAATTTATCGGTACGTTCGCGAACTTCTTTTGGTAATTCGGCCATTTCAGCAATACCTCCTGCATTGTCAGAAATTGGTCCGTATGCATCTACAGCTAACTGTATTCCAGTATTTGCCAGCATCCCAACGGCAGCAATCGCAATACCGTATAATCCGGCAAAATGGAATGATAATATAATAGCTGCAGCTATTAATAAAATTGGAATAGCAGTTGACATCATACCAACACCTAAACCAGCAATTATATTGGTCGCAGCACCTGTAACCGATTGATCAACAATGCTTTTAACTGGTTTTGTACCGGTACCTGTATAGTATTCTGTAATTTTACCCACACCCAATCCGGCAATTAATCCAACAATAGTTGCGATAAATACACCGAATGACGTAAACTCTTTTCCGTTATAGGTCCATGCAGCTGGTAAGAAAGCATCAATTAAGAAGTATGATACAACAATCATAACTCCTGCAGATAAAAATTCACCCAAATTAAGAGCCGCTTGCGGATCGCCTCCTTCCTTAACTTTCACGAAGAATGTTCCAAAAACTGAAACAAGGATTCCTGCAGCTGCTAAAGCTAATGGTAAATAAACAGCACCTAATTGGAATGTTGCGAACTCTGGGATTGCAAAAAACACCGCTCCTAAAACCATAGATGCAATGATAGATCCAACAAAAGACTCGAATAAGTCGGCTCCCATTCCGGCAACATCACCAACATTATCACCAACGTTATCTGCAATGGTTGCAGGATTTAATGGATGATCTTCTGGGATACCTGCCTCTACTTTTCCTACTAAGTCAGCTCCAACATCAGCAGCTTTGGTATAAATACCTCCACCAACTCGTGCAAATAAGGCAATGGATGAAGCTCCTAATGAAAATCCTGAAATTACATTTAATATTATAGTTAATCCGTTTACATCGTTAATATTGTACCAGTTGCTAAAAACTATCAATAAAATACTAATACCTAAAACACCTAAGGAAACAACTCCCAAGCCCATAACTGCTCCACCAGAAAAAGCTACTTCAAGTGCTTTATTTAGCGAAGTACGTGCTGCATTGGTTGTTCTAACATTTGCCTTGGTTGCAATTCTCATACCGATAAAACCTGCTAAGGCAGACATCAGCGCACCAACTACAAATGAAAGGGCTACAAAAGGAGTTGAATCTTTATCAGACTCACCTTTAAATATTAGTAAAACCGCAACGGCTAATACAAATATTGATAAAATTTTGTATTCAGCTTTTAAAAAGGCCATTGCACCATCTGCAATGTTTTTAGCAATTCTTGCCATTTTCTCACTACCTACTTCTTGTTTTGAAACCCAGGTGGCTTTCATCCACATATAAAGAAGTCCAATAATCCCTGCAATTGGCAAATAATAAATTAAATTTTCCATTTAGTTATTCTATTTATAGTAATTATTATAATTTTAAGACAGTTTGCAAAAGTAAACAAACTAGTTGATAAAAAAAAGTCTAAAACGCTGAATTAAAATTAACATACTAAAGGACTTAAAAATGAAATCCAAATGTACCTCGTATTACAAATTTGTTCGCATCTGGATTGTCTAAATAGTTTCCTCTCCATGAAAAATCGAGTCTGAATACCTTAAAAATATTTCCTACTCCTACACTATATTCCCAATAAATATCCTCTGGAGCATTGTAAATTATATTAGAAGCATTTAGTGCAATATTTTTATCAGATACTTCACCCCAAACAGCTTTAACTCCAACAATTTCTCTTAAATTAAGTTTTCTTATGTAAGGAATTCTAGAAAAGAAGCGTCCGTTAAAATTGTGCTCTAGTTGCAATGAAGCATAAGTATCCGTAACAAATTCGTAGTAATTTAAGGTAGCAAAAGCATTGTCTATAGTAAAATATGATTGGTTACCCGGAATAACATCTAATAATCCTAAGGGCACTTCTCCAAATGTTTTTCCAACCTCTACAATAGATTTAAACCTGCCTAAGCCTCCCAATTGCCAAGGTTGTTTATAATAAAACTGTACTTTTTGATATTCAAAATCACTACCAAAAGAATTCTTTAAACCTGCGGCCATGTTTAAAAATATAGTAGGATAATGGTCATTAACATCGGCTCTTTCTACGCCGTATCCAATGGTTTTTCTGCCGGGCATGTAACGAACTGAAAAATCTACTTCGGTTTGTTTTAACGATGATTTAAGTAAACTATTTTCATCAAAATAATCTAAATTGAAGGTTTCTGAGGCTGATTCGAGTGTTCTAAACGACGTGCCAATTTTTATTTCAAAATTCTTTGATGGTTCGTATTGTAAACCAATACTTGTTAAATTGATGTTGGTAAGTTTGCTGTTATCGCCACTTGCAAAAAAAGATGAAGATGCAAAACTTCTTCCCAAAATATCGTTGGTAGTGGTTAGCGAAACCCCTATTTGTTCTACATCTTTTCTATTACCAACATTAAGAATTAATCTGTTTTTTTTGTCGAACATGTATTTACCAGAGATTCCATATTTAAATTTGTTGTCTTTTTCTCCATAGGCCAGATAGCCTTGAATTCTCCACAAATCGTTTTGTCCAAAATAAGTCCTTCCTCCTACTCGAAAACGATAACCTTCTACATCATTAAATCCGAAGGTTGACCAAATAGAACCGTAATCAAAATTATCAAACTCTATATAGCCCGAAGCTAAAATGGTTGTTAAATCGTACATCCGTTTAAATTTAGGAATGGTATGTAAAGTGTCGAGCATTTTGTAGATACCTTCTTCGTTTTTATTTAAGCGCTCAAACCTGTTTTTGGACCAAAATGATTCTTCCTTATTGTATATTTTGGTGTCAAAAATATCGATTTCATGCTCGTAAAATTCTTTAGTCCTCGGTATATCAAAGGTGTAATTTTTAAAATTGGTAGTTCTTCTTCCGTATACTCCTTTTGATTTATCCTTTTTATTCAAGCTAAAATCGGACATTAAAAAATCGCGTTTCAATAAAAAAACAGAGTCGTTTAATACCTCGTATTGTTGCTCTATATATAAATCTTTTACCCAGTTGATGTTAGCACTTTTAGAGACTTCCATATTTATTTTCTTCACTGCAAAAGTGGTATCACTAATCCAAAAATCGCCTTTAAAAGTAAGTTCTCCGGGTCTGCGTGGATAATAAACAATGTTGTAACACCATTTATTATCAATAAAACTGCTGTCGCGCAGCACATAATTATATGCATTAACGCCTGTTTTAGCCACCGGACTCACAAAACTTTTATCGAAAAGTTTGATATAATTGTCGTAAATATTATAATCTGCATACAAATCTTTAACGTATGTAATAATGTATTGATTACCATCAAAACCAGAGGTTTTATTGGCTAATAAATCATTTCTTTTCTTTGCGGTTTTGTTTGATCCATAGGTTTTGTAAAGAGATTCATTAATGAAAATTGGCAGGTATGCTTTTCCGGAAACATGTGAAGTATCAATATGTTCAAACACCACTTCTAAACCTTTAAATAACTTACTGTTCATTAAAGTGCTATCAATATTATTTAAATCGAACTCTATCTTTTCGTACTTATCATATTCATATTGATCGAAGAGGTATAATCCGTTTTGTCGTTTTTTACTCCAAACTTTTTCAAGTATATCAATAGCAGGATTTCCTTTTTTCTTTGTTTTACCGGTGTATATAACCACTTCTCGTAACTGACTGCTTTCTTCGTTTAGAACAATTACCAAGTTTAAATCTCTGTTTTTAACTTTAATGCGTTTTTTTTCAAAACCAATAAATGAAAACTCTACATCATTAATATCTTTATGGCATTCTAAATAAAATTTACCATTTTCATTGGTTATGGTACCAATATTTGAACCTACAAAAATTACGTTTACGTAGGGTAATGGGTTTTTATTAGCATCAAGCACTACACCTCCAATTTTTATTTGTGCAAGGGTATTGATTGCTATCAACAAAAATAATAATGAAATTAAACTCTTTTTCATATACGTTCTAAAAGCTATTTAGGGGTAAATTTAATTAAAACCAAGCTATTAAATAATAAGTAAATAACTACAAAATCAATAAAATGTTGCGTTATTTTAGTTACATTTTATATCCAACAAATTACTATTAAACTTGGCAACAAAGTTCCAATTTTTATATCAAGAATGACCTAAACCATTATACCTATTTCCTATTTTATAATCATTTTCATTGATTACTGATGATAATTAATGAAATACATTAAAACGATGAAAATTTGTCATCAAATTTAGATTTTTTTATTATGCATGCATAATATTTTAGAAATTATTTTATATCTTCGTAACCAACAAAATTTAAATAAAAACACTTAAATTATAGTTAGATGAAAGTATTAGTTTGTATAAGTCATGTGCCTGATACCACTTCGAAAATCAACTTTACTGATAATGACACAAAGTTTGATACAAATGGAGTACAATATGTAATTAATCCGCACGACGAATATTCATTAACCCGCGCTATGTGGTTAAAAGAAAATCAAGGAGCTACAGTAACTGTAGTAAATGTAGGAACTGTAACTACCGAACCAACTTTACGTAAAGCTCTTGCTATTGGTGCAGATGATGCCATACGTGTAAATGCAGAACCAACCGATGGTTTTTTTGTAGCTAAACAACTTGCCGAAGTTGTAAAAAATGGAGGTTATGATTTAGTAATTGCCGGTCGTGAATCGTTGGATTACAACGGAGGAATGGTCCCTGGAATCTTAGCTACTATTTTAGACTATAATTTTATAAATGCATGCATTGGACTTGAAATTAATGGCAACAATGTAACTGCAACGAGAGAAATTGATGGCGGTAAAGAAGTATTAACTACAACCTTACCTGCTGTAATCGCCGGTCAAAAAGGCATCGTAGAAGAAAAAGATTTACGTATTCCAAATATGCGTGGTATTATGACAGCTCGTACTAAACCACTTACAATAGTTGAACCTGTGGCTTTTGAAAACACAACTTCCACTGTAAACTTTGAAAAACCTGCAGCCAAAGGAGCTGTTAAGTTAGTAGATGCTGATAATTTAGCCGAACTGGTTAATTTATTACATACAGAAGCTAAAGTAATTTAATAAACTGTTTAAAGAAAACCTAAAAATATGGCTGTATTAGTCTTTGCCGAATCTACGGATGGAAAATTTAAAAAAACTGCTTTTGAAGTAACTTCTTACGGAAAAAAAGTAGCAGAACAATTAGGAACTAACTTGGTAGTTTTAACAGTTAATGCAACTGACACCAATTCATTATACACCTACGGGGCAGAAAAAATATTAAAAGTAAGCGACGATGCTTTAGCAACTTTTAATGCTAAAATATATGCAGATGTAATAAAGCAAGCTGCTGCAAATGTAAATGCAGTTGTGGTAATTATTGACTCAAGCAGTAATGGTCTTTATTTAGCTCCACTCGTGGCTGCAACCTTAAATGCCGGATTGGCCACTAACGTAGTTGCTTTACCTACTTCTACATCACCATTTGTTGTAAAACGTAAAGCATTTTCAAATAAAGCATTTGTAAATACATCAATCAATACAGATATTAAAGTAATTGGACTTGCTAAAAACTCATTTGGATTAAAAGAAAATCAGGTGAGTGGAAGTGAAGAATCATTTACACCAACTAAATTATTAAGTGGCGTAACCTCTAGTTCTATCGATAAAACAACCGGAAAAGTAACTATAGCTGACGCAGACATCGTTGTTTCTGCCGGACGCGGATTAAAAGGACCTGAAAACTGGGGAATGATAGAAGAACTTGCCGAAGTTTTAGGAGCAGCAACAGCCTGCTCAAAACCGGTGTCTGACTTAGGTTGGAGACCTCACGGAGAACATGTAGGTCAAACAGGAAAGCCCGTTACTTCCAATTTATACATTGCAGTAGGGATATCAGGAGCTATTCAACATTTGGCAGGAGTTAACTCATCCAAAGTAAAAGTAGTAATCAATACAGATCCCGAAGCTCCGTTCTTTAAAGCAGCAGATTATGGTGTGGTAGGTGACGCTTTTGATGTAGTTCCTAAATTTATTGAAAAATTAAAAGAATTCAAAGCACAGAATTCGTAGAAAGATAAAGTTAAGTTAATGTTAGCTGTCTAATTAATTGGGTGAATAACTCTTTAATTAGACAGTTTTTTTTACATTTGTTTCCTTACAACTTAATCAACTCGTTTTCAATTCATGAACCTTATCAGGCTCAATATAAAAGGAATCTCATACAGTCAAACTCAAAGCGGAGCTTATGCTTTGGTGCTCAGCGAAGTAGATGGCGAAAAAACCTTACCAATTGTCATTGGCGCCTTTGAAGCTCAATCTATCGCCATTGCTTTAGAAAAAGATATAACTCCACCTAGACCACTTACACACGATTTATTTAAAAGTTTTGCTGAAGTATTTCATATTACTATAAAACAAATAATCATTCACAAATTGGTTGATGGCGTGTTTTATTCGAGCTTAGTGTGTGAACGTTATGGATCTGAAGAAATTATTGATGCCAGAACTTCGGATGCTATTGCAATAGCTATCCGTTTTAATGCACCTATTTATACCTATCCAAACATCTTAGATACGGCAGGTATATTTTTAAAATTAGAGCCTAAAAACCCGCTAAGTTCTGCCAACCAAGTAGACGATTTTTTAGAAAACATTCTTTCTGATGACAATCGTTTAAGTGATTTTGATGAATACACCTTAGATGAACTTCATCAAAAATTAGCAGAGGCTGTAAAAAATGAAGATTACGAACAAGCTGCTAAATTAAGGGATGAAATTGAAAAACGATCCAAAAAATAACCACTTTATATGAAGAAAATCTTATTATTACTGTTGTTCAGTATTGGTAACACAGTATTATTTGCTCAAGAAACTACCACAACCATTATTAAAAGCGAAGGAATTACCTTAAATTCAGTTTTTAGAGGCGCTATTGGTATGTTAATTTTATTGCTAATTGCATTTGTATTTAGCTCAAATAGAAAAAGAATAAATTGGAAAACTGTTTCTGTAGGATTAATTACTCAACTCATTTTAGCCGTTGGAATTTTAAAAGGCGATAAAATTGGGTTCAGTTTTGAATTGGGTGGTAGTATGCGCCGCATCGATTTAAGTTTTATCCAAAAAAGTTTTGAAGCGGTTGGACAAGTATTTGTCAATATTCTTGATTATACCAGAGCAGGGAGCGAATTTTTATTGGGTGGTATGATGAATGTGAACTCCTATGGATTTATTTTTGCTTTTCAGGTATTGCCTACCATCATTTTCTTTTCAGCCTTAACATCTGTACTATTCTACTTAGGTATCATCCAAAAAATAGTAAAAGGATTGGCCATTGCGTTAACCAAAATGTTACAAATTTCTGGAGCAGAAAGTTTGTCGGTTGCCGGTAACATCTTTTTAGGACAAACTGAAGCGCCCTTGATGATAAAGGCGTATTTAGAAAAAATGACCCGCTCTGAAATCTTATTAGTAATGGTAGGTGGTATGGCTACTGTAGCCGGCGGTGTGTTGGCAGC